>JAZSIR010000016.1:0-120810 GCA_045533905.1 Clostridia bacterium | reverse complement strand
CCGACAGTTTAACCGCAGGGGATTCTCACCCCATTCCCTTTTCACCGGATACGCCTTGCCAAAGCCTTGCGGCATACCCGACACTTTGTGTGAATGTATTTAGTTGTATGGGTTGTCTTTCGCGAAATTTATTCCCACTCGCTCATGGTTTTATAACCTCAACTGAATAAGCTAATAAATCGTGTTTCGTAGTGGTCACATTCTATATATTACCATAATTCTTTTGACTTTTCAATATTTTGTTGCCATATTGTTGCCAACATTCTCTACTAATTATTTTCTTCCCTTTGGTAATTTCTCAGAAAACTCTATTAATTTCATAAAGCTATCAGGGTTTTGCATTAATCCGCTGATCAGCTGCATCTGAAGTGCTGTGTCTTGTGACATTTGAGGTTGAGTATTCTGCATACTTTTAATAACGGTACCGATTGTTTCCGTATTTATACTCTTGATTTCATTTTTAACATCACTAATAGAATCTAAAATCTGATACAAAACTGGCATAATAGCAGGCGATGCACTTTCTGTCGGTTCTTCTGCAACTGATGTTTCTGTGCTTTCAGAGTAATTAAATGACTCGATCGTTTTGGTTAAACGATTTTTCACCTCTTCGACACTATCCAAATCGGTCAAATCATATTCAAGAGTACGAATTGTCGTGACATCAAATGGGAGATTTTCGCCTTTCCCTTTTAAGTGTATAATGGGTTTCTTTGTTCTTGTTCTATATCCCATCTCAAAAAATACGTTTGGATTATGTTCACTAATATCAGCGATGACTAATTCTGAGCTTTCGAGATGGTCAATAATTGTTTGTGTAATAGAGTTGGCATCATTGAGTTTATCAACTCTTATTGCTTCAAAATCACACTCATCACATACAGGCTTAATAATATACTTAAAAAGCTTGTCCGCATTATTCCTTGTATCGCTTCCTTCTTCTCCTATGGGAGAAACCACAAAACATTTTTTCATATTAACACCCCTTGTCCCTTTAGAGTATATACCTCTGTCAACTTTTATGATTGAACCGTTTTTAACCATTGTATTTACCGAACCGGCAAATTGTCCTTCGGTATAATCATCAAGTCCGACATCTGATAAGTATTTTTTCATATCCTGAACACTATGTTGCTGTTCGTCAGATAAGAGTTCCAATATTTTTTCTTGTATTCTTGAGCTTGTAGCCATACAATCAGCTCCTTTCAAAAGTTATATTACCACATTTTTCCCGTTTTGTCAATATATTTTTACAAGATTACAAGAATTTCTTGTTTTATGTACAAGAAAATACAAACCAACACACAAATAAAAAACACATTAAAACTCCCTAATAACGCTTTAACCCTTTACCTCTTATAACTTCACCATCTTTTCACATATACAATTTATTAGTTATATGCAAAATTTTAGGCGGCACCTCAAACGAAGTGCCGCCCATTTGCATTTAGAAAAGTTGTCCCGGAAGTTTCAGTTTTTCTTTATAAGGGAATTTTTTATCAAATTCTTCTGCTTCTTCCTCGGGGAAAAGATATACTTCGGGTGGTCCGTATTCTCCCGTGATACCGCTTAAATATCCGGGTATTAACTCTTTGCATAAGAAGAATGATGCATCCACATCTTCGGGTAGTCCGTGATAACGAAGTCCAAATTCACTTGCAAAGGTGAATCCACTCTTTCCGTAGAAGTCAATATTACCTTCAAAGCACACTGCACCATAGCCAAATTCTGTTGCTTTCTCGATTGAATAATCAAGCAGAATTTTACCATATCCTTGTCTTTTGAGTTCAGGGGTTATGCAAATAGGTCCCATTGTCAGAATTGGAATATTTCTTCCGTCATCAGCCTTAATATTTGCTTTCACAAATACATTCTGCCCGATGATTTGCCCATCTTTTTCCATAACAAAATCAAGTTCCTTGACAAAGTCAGGATGCTCTCTTAACTTCGTTATGAGATAGTGTTCAAGACATCCAGGACGGTACACATTCCAAAACGCCTCACGGATCAAGTTTTCTACCACAGGGTAATCTTCTTTTCTTTCTAATCGAATAATATAGTTATCTTTAATCATTTCTTTTTCTCCTGATAATTGTATAGAATGATATATTAGCACAAGACCGCTACTGAGCATTGCACCGCCGATAATATCCGAAAGCCAATGCACGCCTGAAATAAGTCTGCCTATTACCATAAAAGCAATAAATGAAAGCATAAGAATGTTCACACATTTCTTAAGTTCTCTATTTTTGATGCGTGCATTAAACTGCATTATAGCAGTTGGCATAACACACATTACGAGCATAGTCGTTGATGAAGGATATGATGCTTCTAAAATTCCGTTTATAAGTATTGGTCTGTAATTTACAACGAACATTTCAAAGAAAATGTACAATGCCATCACAACAATATAAAATCCGCCAAGCGTGAGGATGCTGTAATCGACCTTAAAAAGATTTTTTCTTTTAATCCACTCGCAGAGTCCAAGTATTCCAAATCCCATTATAAAGCAAATTGGAACAAGCCCAAGCCAATCCGTAATGGTATAGAGTGACATATGCACTCCTGTGATGTTGTGAATCATTTTGTTAAGTGATGCAAAGCCAACGCTTGAACCTTGCGGTCCGATTGCTCCCACATCAACGAACCGAAGAGCTACTGTCCAAACAATGAATAACACAAGTAACCCTAACCCAATGTAAAAACTTTTTCTTTTCATTTTTATCAACCTTCCTGATTTGTATTCAGCTTCCGCCTGAATACACTTTATAGGAAGGCGTCAAAAACCTCAAGAATCGTACCGTCACATCCGTGATACTTTCCGTGTCATCGCCATTTTATAAGCATTAACGCCTTTATTGTCAGAAATATAAATAGGAAAGCTCCTGCATAGACCTGAGAACTTATAATAAATAAGAGTACCGCTGCTGCATTTAATATAAGCGATATTTTATCTCTGTTTTGCACCCAAAATATCTTTTGACAATTTTGAAAAGCAAGTGTCAAAATGCCATATACTATAATTGCGATTACAATAGCATAGTACACAGTCCTCAAATAATTCTCAATTCCGTTTAAGGATAAAAGCGAAACTTCCTGAATGACACCATTTGCTTTTTGTCCGAAGAACGGCAGGAAGAAGAACATCAGAATGCTTATATCCAAAAGTCCGAAAAGCATACTTCTAAAATGCATTTCTTTTTGCTTATTATCTTTTTCCGCTATAGTCAGCACTTCATCAGTTGACAATAGTTCATCTATTGTTACCGAAAAATACTTTGCTATTTCCTTAAGGGAATCTATACTCGGATATCCTCTGCCTGATTCCCACTTGGAAATTGCTGTTCTGGACACATAGAGAGCCTCTGCAAGTTCTTCCTGAGTAAGCCCTTTATTTTTTCTCAATTCCTGTAATTTTTCATTAAATTCCATAATGCACGCTCTTTCTTGTATTTGCTATCTGTAATAGAATACTATCTCTTTTTGTATATAACCAATTCGGGATTTTCGCCATTTTCCTCATAAGTAGTTACAAGAATAAAATCCATATTACATACTATGCCAAAACACCTATTTCCTCCGAACTCACATTCCAACTGATTGCCTAAATAGGTGGCTCCGTCATCTAAGAACTTCACACTTTTTCCGTTCGGAAGCCTATATTCAAGATTTACATATCCGCCAACGAGAGCATTAAGCTTTTGAAGCTTTGGCATTCCTTCAATGTTTAGCTCATTGATTTCCGCAATCAAAAGCTTTTTAAACTCTTCAAAAGCACCATCACCGCCAAGTTTTTTATATCTTTTCCAATAATCAAGTTTTGGAATAGTTTCCTTCAAATAGGAACGCACTTCTTCCTCCGAACGTTCTTCATTTGCCATATATTTAACACAAACATCAATCAAATCATCCATATCGTGATACATATATTCTCCGTCCGCATAACACCATTTGCAGTATTCTTCATTAAAGAATCCGTCTGTTTCTTTACTAATGTTAGAATCTTCTAAAGGCATACCGCAACATTGACAAATAAGTTCTCTTGGAGAACCGAGAAGTGTATTGATAGATACATCAAACAGTTTTGATAATAATTTGAGAGTTTCGGTGTTTGGCACTGTTTCTCCCGTTTCCCAACGGGAAACTGCCTGTCTTGTTACAAATATCTTTTCTGCAAGTGCTTCCTGTGAAAGTCCTTTTTTAGTTCTTAATTCCACTATAATATCTTTTGTTTCCATAAAACTATCACCTCACTATTTATTATACTGTGAGAATACAAAGTAAACAAGCAACTCGTTGTTGCTATTAAATTTATCTGTAAATTTTTAAAAAATTAGCGTTCTTTTATTATCAAATATCCTTCCTGAATTGCCGAGAATATTGCAACAATGCATACTGCTATGGAACTGTATTTCATTTCCACAAACTGTAATGTCAACGGCAAAAGGAATAATAACAATCCCGTTATTTTATTCATCACGGTATGCAAAGAGATTAACTTTTTCTTATAAATAAAACCCAATATAATATTACAGATTTTAATAATTGTAATTATAACTATCCATACCCATATCCATTTTGGAATATGAATTATAGGCAACAATTTAATCGATGATACTGCAAAGAAAAGAAAATCAGCAACAGTATCGAGCCTTGCTCCAAATTCACTGACAGCACTTGTCTTTCTTGCAACAGTCCCGTCCACCATATCAGCCAATCCGCATAATATATATATGCTGTAAAAACTAACTGAAAATGCGGGACAGAACAACAGACATAAACTAAATAAAATTCTGCAACTTGATATTATATTTGCAATATATTTTTTCATCCGTTCACCTACAAATTGGAATTTACTTGCGGCAGTAGACTTGAATTGCTTCACAGATAAATGTTGCAGTACCATCAGCGTGCTTGTCGATGTTGTTCTTAAAGCGTTCATCTGCAACATACATCTGACCGAGACCTGCTAGGATTTCGTTTGTGCAAATATAGTAATTCTCAGTAATATGGTTTTGCAGCATTTTCACAAGGTTCTGTGCCTCGGCGGAATCAGGCCTTTCGACCTTTCTCATGCACACCGCAAACTCTGCCATGATGTGGTCCATTCCATCGGCAAGGTCATTCCACTTCTGCTTGGAGTAATTCTTGCTCCGTTCTGCGTGTTCCTTGTATGCGTCTGTTTTGCCCCATTTTTCTTTGGCTTCAGCCTTATGCTTTTCAAATTCGCTGTTGTCAAATGCTTTCATAACATTTTCTCCTTTCACGGCACCGTCAATGGCGGAAATTAACCGTTCTAACCGCTCTTTTTTGAGTGTGAGCAGGTGTTTTTGCTCTTTCAGCGCCTTGTTTTTATCATAATTCGGGGATGACAAAATCTCCTCGATGTTTTTTAAGGAAAAGTCAAGTTCACGGTAAAAGAGAATCTCTTGCGTACGAAGAAGAGAATTTTCGTCGTAAAAACGATAGCCTGTAGACCTGTCAACGAAGGCTGGGGTCAACAATCCTATTTCATCGTAATAATGCAGTGTGCGCACACTTACACCCGTAAATTCGGCAAATTCTTTAATCTTCATTTTCAATTTTATCACCTCACAAGGAGAGTATACACTATGACGGAGCGTGAGAGTCAATAGATTTTTGAAAAATATTGGTTCGTGTCACATAAATTCTTATTTATCTAACTGTTCGACTTATTGGAATTTATTTCTCGTTTTTATTTGAAAAATATAAATATATTCCAAATAACAATGTAATAATTAATATAAATAGGTCAAAGTAAAATATATTTAAACCCAATGCATTTATTCTGTTTCTAAAAATCACACCCAATAATATTAATATAAAATCACTTATAAATGAAATTATTGCAATTTTATATGAATTTTTATTTTTTACTAAATACATTATTGGACTTAATAAACCACATAGCAAGTTACTAATCCAAAAAACAAGTAAATATACTGGATAATTTGTAAAATAATTTACTACTATTTCTCCATATCCTTTGCTATTATAATAATTCACATTATGAGATAGCATCATAAAGATATCATAAGTCCCCATTATATATAAAAATAATATAAATAATGAAAAAACAACCCCATACCATTTTAGCTTTTTCACATTTTATCACTCCTTTGTTTCAATGAATTTGTATTGTTTCATTGGTGATGAAGCAAGTAAAGTCTTATGAATTTTATTTATAATTTAACGGGTCTTTTCGTTTTATATTTTGGAATTTGTTAATATCGGTTGCCGTATATCATTTTTGCTTTTTGGGTGTGTTTTTGTACGAATTCGGTTTTGGCATTTGTATATCCATCTCTATTATGTTCGTATTCTTTCCACAGTCCCAATTTCAATTTCTCGTATATCTTTGCAACATTTGGATGCTCAATGAGGTAATCCCTAAAGTACAATTCATCGTTATCGCCCGCACATCTCAAATGCAAATGGAACACTCTCTCAGCAAATCCATTCTCTGTATATCCTTTATTAAAAGACATACCGTTCTCACTTTGCGACATACAAATATAACCGCAATTTATTATCTCCGCTTTGTAATCAAGCAAATTTCTCCCCTTTGGAATCTCCACAAGAATATCTACAATGGGTTTTGCCCAAATATAAGGAATAGCGGTGCTTCCAATATGGCTGATTCTTTCACCTAAAGAAAATACATTTTTCAATAGACATTCTTCTTCACAATACCATTCTTTCCAACAATCTTTATGTTCTTCTAAGAAGATTGGAAACAACAACCAAAGTTCTTCTAAACTCATTTCTGATAATTTCTTTCCCATTATATGCTCCGTCAAATTCTTATTTATAGAGTTATTTTACCATAAAAAAGTGTATTTTTCAAGAAACTAGCCTAAAAAGAAGCCTTACTACTGCGGAAAGTCACTTTACATTGTAATTTCGAGCAATATGTGTTATAATTTTACCAAACCATCAAGCCCTAGCAACTAAGCGATTTCTGAGGCTTTTTCTTTTATCCTTAACACCCAAAAGCATATAGCATCAAGATTAATGTATTAATTTCTGATAAAGTAGTATCATCGGAAGGAGGCAGAGAATATGAATTGGATTAGCAGCTTGCAAAAAGCTATTGACTATGTTGAGGAGCACATAACCGAAAAAATTGATTATGAAAAGGTAGCGAAGGAGGCCTGTTCGTCTGCATTTCATTTTCAAAGAATTTTTGGAATTATGTGCGGTATAACTCTAGGAGATTATATCCGCATGAGAAGGCTCACCCTTGCGGCTCAGGAAATTATGAATACCGATAAAAAAAATAATTGATATCGCTCTTGATTATGGGTATGACAGTCCCGAAAGTTTTACCCGTGCATTTTCTAAATTCCACGGGGTTACTCCTACAGAAGTGCGAAGCGGTGCTACAATCACAGCATTTTCGAGGCTTTCCGTAAAACTAATTTTATCTGGAGGTAATCTTATGAATTACAGAATTGAGAAAAAAGATGCATTCAAGGTTGTATGCAAAAGAAAACAAGTAGAAAAACCGGGTAGTGATGTTGCAGCTACAGATATAAGAGAGTTTTGGGCTGAGTGCGGACAAAATGGTTCAATGGCAAAAATAATGAAATATATGCCTCAAAACTCTGCTTTTGGCGGACTTTTAGGAATATGCTTTACAAGCAGTTTAGCTGACAATCATTTTCCTTATGGTATAGGTTTTGAATATGAAGGTCAGGAAAATGTTGATTCTGAACTTGATATAATCGAAATCCCTGCTCATACATTTGCAGTTTTTACCTGTAAGGGCAAAATGCCGGAAGCATTCGTTGAAACCTATAAGAAAATCTGTTCGGAATTTTTCCCTCAGAGCGACAAGTATGAATATGCACACGGAGTAGAATTAGAGGTATATCCCTCGGACAAAGTAGATGATCCTGATTATACTTGTGAAATTTGGATTGCAGTAAACGAAAAGTAACTACCAAGTATTTATATCGCACACAAAACGAAGGCGTGACCGCAGTCACGCCTTCTGTAATTTTTCATAGCCCTAATATCAGTTTTCTTGCAAGTATAAACAAGCTGTTATCCACCGGTGGAATATCCCTAGAGAGAGGATCTTTCATATATTCCACATCGGGATTAAAGTCAGGTTTGACGGATTGATAAATCCTATTTCGGGCATTGAATTCCGCTTCTGCATAAGAGATTTTGCCGGATTTATAATCTTCAATTACAGGAGCAATTATTACTCTGACTTTTTCAAGATTATTTGCGTAAAAATCAGGTCGAAGGTACATATCCCGATATTGCCATATTGCATTATTGGCTATATCTACAAGTTCCCCGTAACTGTAACCGTTTGTCTGTCCGTTGAGCCAAGCATTGAAGAATATGCGGTTTGATTTTGCTCTTGCATCGGCATATCCTAATCCGCTCTGTACTTCGTTCAAAATATCGCCTATAAAGCTTTCGACAACGACTATCGCTTCATTTGTGGCATTGCATGGTGCCGATTCTCTCGGCACCTCTGCTGCATATGTGGTTGTGGTAAAAACACTTACAAAAGTTAAGATTATAATAGCTTTTATAGTTTTCATAAATTCCTCCTAATATCTTTTGAGATTCTTGATTCGTTAAATTCACTTGTCCTGAATAGTGATTTTCACTATTCTTAAAATGTGATTTTCACACTTCTTGATTCGTGAGTCCAAAATCACTTTCTTAGCGATAGTTACTTCGTTTGAACTGCGAATAAGAAAATTCTTTGAATGTGATTTTCACATTTCTTGAATCGTGATTTTCACGATTCTGCAATCAAGATTCGAATCATAAGTTCATATCGCAAATAACATCCTATCGTGTAATTTCTTCATCTTTATCTTTTTTCTTGTGTTTTTGGGGTGTCACAGCTTCTTGTTCAAGTCTTTGTGCTTCGTTATACTTTTTGTTGATACGCTCCGAATCAATCAAAATATTGTTGCACATTCTTACCTTCGCTCGCAGTTCCTTCAGCACGGTATTTATATCTGCGATTTCGCCTTTAGCATCAGGCTTGTGGTATAATCTTGACCGTTCTAATGTCAGTTCGGAAATTCTATCTTCGGCTGATTGCTTTATTTCAAGAAGTTGAAAAGAGGTTTCAATATCATTGTCGTAAAGAAAATGAAACTGCTTTTGGTATCGCTCGAATTTTATAAGTTCTTCTCTCAAATAAAAGCATACTCTTTGCGGTGGTTCCTTTTTACGTATCTTCCCAAACAGATATAAGTAGTGATAGTACAGAGCCTTGAAGCCTTTGAGCTTTATTGGTTCATATTTTTTGAGCCAAGCATTGTAGTCAGGTTTAGGTACAGACAAATCTCTAATACCGTTTCTTGCCCTAATAATACGCTCTTTAATTGCTTCAGGACTATAATTTTCACCTAGAGATTTAAGGCGGATATATTTTTCAGAGAATGTTGGTTTTAATGCTATGTATTTTCCTGTATCCTTAACCTCATATCCTCTGCGTTTGAGTTCCGTCCAAAAGCTTTGATAAGTATATGAACATTGAATAATGGTATCAATCTCATCCCTTATCTGACCTCGTATCGTTGGATAGCCGCTTTTCTCAGCGTACCACTCGGCATAATGCTTACCCTTGCTTTTAGGATTTCGTATTACTGACAGATTATATTCCTCACATAGCCTATCAGAAATCTTTTTAATGAGGTTATAATTTGCGGTATTGTCATAATATTTCTTGCCGTCTGCAAATGATACAGAGTTAATTACAAAGTGATTATGCAGGTGTTTTTTATTCAGGTGTGTTGCAATTACTACCTCAAAGCTATCGCCCCACATTTCTTTTGCAAGTCTTTTCCCGATTTCATGAGCTATTTCAGGTGTAACCTCTCCCGGTTTGAAACTCTGTATGGCGTGAAATGCTACAATTCCATCCGTCTTACCATAACGGAGCTTTGTTTGGTGCATCTTTTGCTTTGCCGTATCGGGCGTTGTATTAACACCCGATACATATAAGCTTCGCTCTGTCTTATAATCATCGGAGGCATAGTCCATAACATCGTGGAGAGCTTGTATTTGCTTTTCACTATATTTATTTCCGTCCGTTTTTTCGGGATTGGCAGCATAGTTTATCAGGCTATCAATTCTGCCTTTTATGTCCCATATTTTTGTTGTTGCCATTTTATATCGCCTCCTTTGATTTTGTCGGGAACAGTATAGAAGGTATTGATTTGTAAAATCACCTTATCCAATTTCTCTGCTTGTTCCTTAAGCAGAGTGGTGTCAATTTTGTTCGTATCAGATGCCACCCTACAAATATCATAAAGATTAGTGCCGATTTCGGTAAGCTCTGACATCATTTCATCATAGCCGTTTGGTGGTCGTGGTTTGGGTAAATATCCTCTTGCAACGGTTCGTATAAAAGCCGATTTTGTAAGACCTGTTTTTGCTATTGACTTGTTCAAGGTTTCATATTCCTGCTCACTTAGCCTTGCAGAAAAAGTCTTTGTTCTGTTGCGCATCTTGCCGCCTCCTTTCGGGTTTGGGGTGTTAGGGGTATCCCTTAAAAATCGAATTTGTAATGCCAAATTCAGTGCTTGTTACAACATTAAATATAAATTATCTCGCTTAAGATAATTTCCTCTGCACACGCCTTTGCGTTGTTCATATGACCAACCCACGCCATCTGCTGAGTCGCTTTATCAGGAGCAGTTTTCTCAGCCTTTTTGATAAATTGGTCTAAGATTTCTTGCGCCTGAATGTCAATTTCGTGCAGATGCTCAAACAGTTTTCCGGTCATCAAAAGTGTGCTATACTGACAAGGTTTGCTTGATTTCAAATGCTTTCTTCTTAACCTTCCGTACTTGCCTATTTCGCGCTTACACTCCGGCACCGTCAAGTTTGGTATGTAATAATTTCCGCATCTTACATACTCAATTCCGTTTTCCATAAATCTTTCTTTCATTGTAAAAATCTCCTTTCCTTTAGTAACCTTGACGGGAATGTGGCACATTCCCGTTTATGCAATTAAGGTAAAATTAAAATCTGAAATCTTCGTGCATTCCTACCGCATCAAGATACTTCAGCCTTGCTTTTTCACGTTCCTCTGGTGTGTCTGCAGTTTTATATTGAGTGTAATAACTTCGCCTTGAAACGGCATCAAGTTTTTTATCAATTCCTTTTTTAATGTCGTGATATAACTCACATACATCGTCATCATCAAAACCAAATTCATCGCTATAAAAGTATTTCACTATTTGAATAAATAGTTCTTGCTCGATTTGAATTTTCTTCATATCCTATCACATCCTTTCAAGTTGGCAAGATGCCCCTTTCTATAGATTAGGTCATCTTGCCAACTTACTTTTAATCAAGGCTCCAATACCATTGATTATTTGCTCGTTTCGATTTAACCCCTAATTCATCTTTGGCATTCCTTAAGGTTCTATCTGCAATACCTTTTTGCTTTGCAAGTTCTGTAATCTCTGTATGTGGCATCGGTCCGTTAGCAAGAATATTTTCAAGGAACTCTATCGCTACTTGTTTCTTCGCACCTTTAGCAGTTCCCGAAAGTAATTCATCTGCGGTAACATCATATTCACCTATCCACTCAAAGCCATTTTCCTCGCTTAGTCTGAAAGCAAGAGATTTTGCTTCGGGTGCAAGTGAACTTTTAGTTTGACATACAACTCTAATTTCAGGCTCATCTTTAATTCTGCCAACAATCAGCACGCTTCTTGCTGCCGCCTGAAAGTCAATGGAACCCAAACCTCTGTATGCCGATTTACCCATACTGCTTTTATTCATATGCCCGATTAAGATAATTGCACATTTATATTTCTCTGCAAGTTCGGCAATATGTTTCATAACAGGTCTGATTTCATTAGCTCTGTGCATATCAACATCAGCACCCAAAAATCCCTGAATGGGATCTAAAACAACAAGCTTTGCATTTGTTTCAATAATAGCTTGTTCGAGTCTTACATCACGCATTGTAAGCGGTGTGTCTTTATCATCAATTACAAGCACCTTTGAACAATCTGCATCAGCCGATAACAGACGAGGTTTGATTGTATCCGCCAATCCATCTTCTGCCGTTTGATAGATAACATTTATCGGCTCTTTCGCTTCTTCATTTACAATGCTTTCACCTTTAGTGAGTCTTGCGATAATCTGAAGCACAAGAGTTGTCTTACCTTCACCGGGATCGCCCTGAATTATTGTTATCTTTCCGTATGGAATGAAGGGATAAATCAGCCATTTCACTTCTTCAACTTCGACATCTTCCATATTTATCAGCTTCAAATTCGACATTTTTCGTCACCTCCCTATTGAAAAATCAATAGGAATGTGGTAAAATACCATTGTTGGGTGTGTGGTTCTTACCACATTCCTTGTCCTAAGGTATTTGCCGATACTTTAGGACTTTTTCTTTTCTTCAAGACCGTTGTATGTTTCTGCAACAGTTTTTATTGTAGCAAGAAGTTCATCATCAACATTTGCACCGTTTTCAATACGCCTGAGTTCAGTTAAGATTTCGGTCATTTGGTTCCTAAGTGCCTTAAACACTCGTGTGTTTGGCTGAACAACTACATCACGTTCAAGTAAACGTCTTATCATATATTCCTGTTTTGTAAGCCCTGATAATCTTACACGAGTGTCTAAATCTTTCCATTCTTCAGGTGACATCATAAACGATGAAGCCTTGTTTCGCCATCTGCCTTTTGCATCCAATTTCTTATCCAAGTAATTCACCTCTTTCATTTTCCAATTTATTTGCCATTTCAACCTGAGTAGATGGGAACATATGCGCATAATTATATGTAATATCTATGCTCTGGTGTCCCACTCTTTTGGCAATTGCTACCGCCGAGAATCCCAATTCGATAAGATGTGAAATGTGGCTATGCCTTAAGGAATGAATAGGTATTCGTTTTACTCCTGCAGCTTTTGAACCTCTGTTCATTTCGTGATGCAAATAGCTTTTTGTTACAACAAACATTCTGTCGTTGGGTTTAATACCATATAAGCTATCTAAATACTCTTGAATTTCTTCGCAGAGAAAATCAGGAATATTTATCACTCTGATACTGTTTTCCGTCTTGGGAGGAGTTACCACATCTTTGCCACCGAATCTTTGATATGACTTCGATACAGATAATGTTTTCTTTTCAAAATCAAAATCCGATGGTGTTAATGCTAACAATTCGCCAAGTCTTATGCCTGTCCAATAAAGAGTTTCAAAGGCATAATATGATAATGGTTTATCCATCATTTCATCAATGAATTTGAAATACTCCTCTTTTGTCCAAAACGGCTTTTCCTTGCTTTTTGCCTTTCCCATATTGCCGACTTTGGCGGCAGGGTTACACGAAAGCCCATAAAATCTTACTGCATGATTTAGGATTGCACTAAGCTGATTATGAAGTGTTTTAAGATACACCGGAGAAAAAGGTTTTCCGTTTTCATCACGGTAATTTATCATCTCATTCTGCCAAGCAATAATATCCTTTGGCTGAATTTCCGATAACCTTTTCTTCCCGAAATAAGGGAGCAGTTTCTTTTCAATAATGCTGTCCTTTGTTTTCCAAGTGTGTTCTTTAATACGCATGCCCAAATCTGTTCTGTAAAGCTCAACAAAGCTACTGAAAGTCATATCAATATCTGCTTTCGCTTTGATAAGCTGTTCACGCTCCCAAGCCTGAGCTTCACGCTTGGTTTTAAATCCTCGTTTTTGTGTCTGTTTTCTTTCTCCTGTCCAGTCAGTGTAACGATACACCGCTCTCCAATTTTCACCGTCTTTGTAAATAGCCATATTATTTACTCCTTTCTAATTTTTGATATTTTACTTTCTCAAGAAAGTATGTTTTGCTGACTCTGCCTGCAATTGTGTGGTATCCTTGTTGCCTTAGTTCCGAGTTCATTTTTCGGATAACCTTGTAAGCATAGGATTTAGAAACACCAAGCATTTGCCGTACTTCATCAACCGTTAGAAATAAATTTTCCATGTTTCTCCTCCTAATCTTAATAAATTTCAACCAAACCATTTCGACAATTTTGTATGCTCCTATTTTGTTTATCATTATTTTTTCATATCTAATCGCCTTTAATTAGGTTTGTGTTGATGTGATAACATTATCTTATTTGTTAATGTCAAGGTCATTATACATTATTCTTTGGATAATGTCAAGTGTTTTTCGGAATTTTATTATCAAATTGATTAGAAGTAATTGACTAACTCAAACGAATATGTTATAATAAGTGCGACAATAGAAAGAATGGAGCTAATAAAATGGCAATTGGAGAAAGAATAAGATTTATAAGAAACTTACATGGAGCTACGCAAAAATGGCTTGGATTAAAACTCGGTTTTAGTGAGAAGACCGCTGAAACTCGTGTAGGTCAGTACGAAATTGGTGCAAGAACACCTAAAGATGAAATGATTAAGGATATTGCAGAAATATTCGGCGTATCACCGCAAGCAATTAAACTGCCTGACCTTGATAATTACAACGCTGTACTGCATACCCTTTTTGCGATAGAAGATATATACGGATTAACTATTAATATGCTTGACGATGAATTCTGTCTTACACTTGACAGAGAAAACTCGTCTTATTTTGCTATGTACGATATGCTTCGTGCATGGAATAAGGTTGCCCGTAAATATAGAAATGGTGAAATAACAAAAGAGGAATACGATAGTTGGAGATATAATTATCCGGAAAGCACTACAAAATAACTAACAAACGGAGATGCCTAAATGAGTAGAGAAATAACAGAGAATGTAAAAAGAAAATTATATGCTGAGTCAATGGGTAGATGTATGAATCCCAAATGTCAAGTTGAATTGTTTCAATACAATGGTGATATAATTGAAAAGGCTCATATTGACCCTTATTGTGAAACGGCAGATAATACATTTGAAAATTTGGTAGTTCTATGTCCTAATTGTCATACAAAATTTGACAAACTGCACGAATTTACTCCAGAGGAAGTTTTAAGTTGGAAACAAGTTAGAAAAGAAGAATTAGATAAGTTTTTCAGCAAAAAGTTTGCCTCTTTTGAAGAACTAAAAAATGAGGTTTTTCCTCTGCTTTTAGAAAATAAATCTATATTCGAAAACTATTATTTAAATGAGCAAAAAGAGCTTTGGAATAAATTTGAAATAAAAATTTTAATTAATAATAAAAAGTTAAAAAAATTATTGGAAAACAACCTGAATTTATTTCAAAGCCATACTGAAAAATCGTATTCAAATTTACATTATATCCAAACTTTTATTATGCATATAGACGAATTTGAAGCAACTAGGCTTGATGAAGAAAAAAATCGATATGTCCTTTTTCCCGAAGAAATAAATTCAATATTTGGAATATCTCCTGTAAATGATTCACTATTGCCGTTTACAGAGTCTTTAGAGGCTTTGATAGAAACATTAACTGAAACTGGTAAATTTGAAAACATAGTTATTGGAATAGATAATCCATATATTAAGATCAATGAATCCGGCACATCAGAAAAAGTCTATTTAAGTGATACACCAAGACTAAGACAAATGTATTTTGACTATAAATGTTTTAGAAAATGGAATGTCCGATTAGATAGCTTGAATTTCGCCCTAAAATATATTAAATCAAAAAGAATTAAATATAATTTTTTAGATGTTAATAACTTAAGGACTATTCGCATTAACAATACAGATATGATTTTTGTTTATGAATACTGTCTAAGCAAAGCTTTTCTATCACAATTAGCGCCATCAGAAAACTGTATCATTGTTAATTTACATAATTGGAACGGACACCTTAGTATTTCGAAAGAAGCTTATGAGTTTTCTGACGAAATTAATGTAAAACTATTGGACATGGATGCTTTTTATGGATACATCAACGAGATCAAGAATTAACAATCTAACCGAGTATATTAAAAGAAATATATTCTTATTTAAATCTTTCGATAATGTTTATTTGTTTGGTTCTATGTTAAATAATAACACTATCCCAAATGACATTGATATTCTTTTAATTTATTCGGAGTATAGTTATAAAATACAGCAGGATTTAATTGCAATATCTTCTGTATTGGAAAAAGAATTTGAACTTCCTGTCGATTTAACTGTGTTGAGTATAAACGAAGAGAGGGAAACAAAATTTTTAGACAGATTAAATTCTTCATATCTGAAATTAAAATAAACACAAAAAAGAGCTAACTGATTATATAATCAGTTAGCTCTTTTTTTCTATTCAAATGTTTCCAATTTGTTGTCATTCAACTTCCAAAAGTGCTACAAGCGATTTTTATATGCGGTCTTTACTTCTATAAATGTTATAACTGTGTTGCCACAAAATAATCAGTTTAAACCAATTTAATTGCTTTTATCACTTAAATCGTTAATATTATTGTTCTCGTCATCAGCATTTCTTTCTTTCACCCTTCGAAAAACAACTTCCGTAAATCTAAACATCACTAAAACCACCATGACAAATGCTAAAATCAATATAGGAATTAAAAATAAATAATTAGACGAAATGCTGAAACTGTCGAACATATCAGACATCAGTATTATTGACGTTGCAAAACTTCCAAACAAAGCCACAAACATTGATAAATACAAACTTAAACGACTGTTGTACTTTGATTTCATTTCACTTAATTTAATATCGCTAATCGCCTTTTCCGATTTGACATCTATTTTTGTTTTCAAACTCTCACTCTTATAATCAGCAAGTGAATTTGTATATTGTTCTTTCTTATCGTTTGAAACATACACGTCACTGATTATCTCTCTTATGAGTTCTTCGCAATAATTTTCAATAGAAAACATATCTTCTTGTTGGACTTGATATGTTCTGGCTGTAGATTTTATCAATGAATCAAACACTTCGGGCACAGGTAGCCCTTTATCTGCTATATAAGGTTTCAACGCAGCAATAACTCTGTCGTTAGCATTCTTAACATTTTGATAATACTCAGTCTTGTCCTTTTTATTCATAAAAAACTTAGTAATAAAAAACACAAGAACACCACTAATAATTCCTGTTGCTATACCAATAAACCATGAGTTTTGAAATATCCCCATATCCCGACTCCTTTCGAATATTCCCGTTACTAATACACACTATTATACACCTTTATACTACAATTTTCAATAATTTTTAAGAACAAACTACTGAATTTGACAAAAACTCTTTATTTTTTTGAATATTTGTTGTAAAATATTATTGATAAGGAAAATTACGAGGAGATGAATTATATGGGTCAATATATTTCCGTATATATGGATGGCAAAAAGTCTAATTTCAAAAACAAAGGACTATATGACATTATCACTTTTATTGGGGAAAAATCTTATTCCGAAGAGCACGAATTATCCACCAAAGACGCTTACAAACGAGGAAAGAAACTAATAAATTCGAAGCTCCATAAATGGCATAAAACAACGATTAATAATCTAGTTACAGCAGTTAGTAAAAAATATTATTTTAATTATGATCAAAAAACAGTTAAACCTTTATGGAAGATACATAGACGTAAGGCAAAAAAAGTTTTTTCTGTTATACATTCTTTACTCAAAAAGTACAAAAACAATGAAGTGCTAAAGCTTTTTGATGAAATATGCAAAAATTATGAGCTTAGCTCAGGTGCTGAAGCTGCAGGGACCCCGTATTATGATGTAATCAAAGATGAAAAGTTACTGATTTCACAAAACTATAATAATACAGATATTAAAGACCTTAAAAAATGTACTAAGAAAATACAAGAATTTGCTAAATATCATTAAATTAACGGATTTTACATAAACTATTAGGAGGTGGTATATTTGAATATTAACGATTGGAAAATAATTCAGATGCGCAATGATGTAAAATATATAAAAAGAAAAGTCATTGGCAACAATGCAGCTAATTGGTCTTTAGTTGTCGATGTTTTTTTGGTTTTACTTGCCTTTGTTTTAGACAGAAGTGTTGGCGAACAAGAAACGCCTCATGTTCTGTGGATCGTTATTGCGAGTTGTGGTATTATCATCCCTATAATTCTTTTTACTGTGGAAAAGATTAAAGTCAAGCGAGCTGAGGAGATATCACGAAGAGTTCTAAACACAAAAGAACTAGTAGAAATGTTTGATGACGAAATATGTTATATGATTATGTCCGCGGAAACATTTAATAAAAAACTTAAAAACTATTCAACTGTTAATTTGAGACAAGAAGCACTTATGTCGGAGTTTTATGCTATTGAAGTCGAATACTATCTAAACAAAGCTGTAAATCTTCTATTAAAAATGGATAACAACTTAACCGGCGTACTTGACACTAAAGACCTAACTCAAAACCATATTTCAAAAATGCGACTTATTAATTCAATCAGCTTGATAGCTTTAATTTATGAAGAATTATTTGACTTTAAACAAAAGCAGGATAAAACATTACACAAGTACTCTGTTGTATTAGATCTAACTGATTCAAAAAGTCATTATGACGCATTAGAAAACTTTGCGAAAAGAAATCAGGATTTAATAGGAATTGATCTTAATGTAGCATTTAACCTAAACAAAAAAACGCCTTAAAGTCTCATTAATAAAGAGCTAACTGATATCAAAATCAGTTAGCTCTAAATTTTTAGTATTTAATGTTGCCAAATCGTTGCCATTTTCATTTGAAAATGCCCGAAAACGGCGTAGTTATGCGGTTTTTGCTCCGCAATTTGTCATTCCCACTCGATGGTGCCTGTAGGCTTCGGTGTAAGGTCATAGAGAACGCGGTTTACGCCCGGAACTTCGTGCGTGATGCGTTCGGTGATATGCTTTAAGACGGAGAAGGGAACTTCTTCGATTTCTGCGGTCATCGCATCGACCGTGTTGACGGCGCGGATGATTACGGGGTATGCATAGGTGCGAGCATCGTTCGAAACGCCTACGGATTTAATATCCGGCACAGCAGTGAAGTATTGCCATACCTTGCCTTCAAGGCCATTCTTTGCGAATTCTTCGCGCAAAATTGCATCGGATTCGCGAACAGCTTCGAGACGGTCACGCGTGATGGCACCGAGGCAACGAACGCCAAGACCGGGACCCGGGAACGGCTGACGGTATACCATGCTTTCGGGAAGACCGAGAGCGGTACCGACAACGCGAACTTCGTCCTTATACAAAAGGCGAAGGGGTTCTACGAGTTCAAACTGCAAGTCTTCCGGAAGACCGCCCACATTGTGGTGTGCCTTTACGGGACCGCTTTCCAAAATATCAGGGTAAATGGTGCCCTGTGCGAGGAAGGAAATGCCGGAGAGCTTTCTGGCTTCTTCTTCAAATACGCGGATAAATTCTGCACCGATAATCTTGCGCTTCTGTTCAGGTTCTGCTACGCCTGCGAGTTTATCGAGGAAGCGGTCGGCTGCATCTACATAAATAAGGTTTACATCCATCTGGTTCTGGAACACTTCTACTACCTGTTCCGGCTCGCCCTTGCGGAGAAGGCCGTGGTTTACGTGCACGCAGTAAAGCTGCTTGCCGATTACCTTATGAAGAAGGGCGGCAACTACAGAAGAGTCCACCCCGCCAGAAAGCGCCAAAAGTACTTTCTTATCCCCTACCTGTGCGCGGATGGCTTCGCTTTCTTTTTCAATAAAAGCATCGGCCAATGCTTTTGTTGTTATTCTTTCCATAGAATCCGGTCGCATATTGCTCATATTCCGTTCATCCTCTCGTGTACTTCAAAATTTAATGGAAGTATTATATCACAGTTACATGAAAATAGCAAGGTTTTCCTTTGAAAAACTTGCTAATAATTCTTCTCTTTTTGCGTTATACTTCTAAATGACGGGAGGTGTGTTTATGCCGGCAATACAAAAAAACAAATTTAGGGAATATATTGTGGTTATTCTGGGCTCCTTTTTTCTTGCCTTTGGGCTCGCCGTATTTTTGGCGCCCTCACGCATGGGTGCCGGCGGCGTAAGCTCTATCGGCACGCTTCTTTTATACTTTTTGAAAGTTCCGATGTCAGTCACTACACTTTTCATAAACGGAATTCTGTTTCTGGCAGGCTACAAATTTTTAGGGCGGCAATCGGTTTTTAAAACGCTCCTTGGGATTCTTTCCTTCTCCCTCGCACTTACTTTTTTCGAAACTCTTTCTCCATTTCGGGAAGATATGGTAGCGGCCGCACTTTCCGGCGGCGTTTTGGTAGGCGTTGGGACGGGGCTTGTCGTTCGCGTGGAAGCTTCCACAGGCGGCAGTGATTTTGCGGCGCTTATTCTCCACCGCCTTTTTCCGCACATTTCCGTCCCCCTTTTTATTATGGGGATTGACTGCGCCATCATCGCCATATCCGGGCTCTTCTTTCAAAGCCTTACTGTTACCATCTATTCCATCGGCGTTCTGTTTATTGCCATGAAAACGGCAGACGCGGTGCTTGCCTTCGGCGAGGCCGCAAAGTCTATTTACATTCTTTCGGAAAAGACCGAAAAAATCGCAGAAAGCATTCAAACGGAATTTGCACGCGGCATCACGGGCATTTACAGCCGCGGCATGTACACGGGCGAAAACACGCTTATGCTTTTATCCGTGGTAAGCCCAAAAGAGCTTCCCTCCCTTCTCCATCTTGTGAGACAAAAAGACCCCGCGGCCTTTATCATCGTTTCCGATGCGCGCGAGGTTGTGGGCGAAGGGTTCAGCACAGGTGCGGCCTATGACTATATCCGCAAAAAATAGTCTACTCCCTTTCCTTTTTCCATATTTTAAAATACACGGGCGCGGCCAAAAGCGGAAACAGCATGCCCAAAAGCATCCCGAGCTTAAGCCCCAGTTCCTCGGGCATAAGCTGCAAGGATTCGGCCACGCGCAAAAGCACAGGATTTTTAAGCGCGGCATCTGTGATAACGCCTACAAGCTGCGGCCCAAAAGATGCGCCGCAGTCGCCACCGGCGGCCATCATGGCAAAAACGAATACGCCTCCGCTCGGGAATCGGTCAGACGCGACGATAAGACTACCCGGCCAGAGCATGGAAACAAAAAAGCCTGTAGCGGCGCACGCCAAAAGTGCCACAAAAGGTACAGAAACCACCGCGCAGATACAGTAGCAAACAGCTGTGCCAAGGCTCCCTAAAAACAGAATCCTTCCGGGGTTTTTGCCGTACTTTCCGTACAGAGAACGCCCGAGACCGAGCATGACGGAGAAAAGCGCCACCCCGAATAAATCCCCCCAGACTTTGGGGATACCGAGTGCGCCTTCGAGATACCCCGACGCCCACTGCCCCATCGTGCACTCTGCCGCGCCACCCAAAAACATTGCCGCAAGGCAAAGCCAGAGACCACGATTTCGAAGAAGCGACAAAGCGCCCGATACCTTCTCCGGCGTTTCCATTTTGGGAAGCTTTGTGCCAAAAAAAAGTAGCAATGCTAAAAGCGGGAATACAAGCAGTAAAAAGATAAGCTTCTGCCAGCTTTCCACCCCGAAAAAGTGCAAAAACACAGTGCTTATGGCGATGACAAGTACAACGCCCCAAGCATACACAGAATGAAGCTTACTAATCTCCCGTTCCGTATCCACTGCGGGGAGGGCGGCAATCACGGGGCTTATCAGCACTTCGCCAAGCCCTCCTGCCGCGGCAAAGATAATTGTGCCGAGGACAAGGCCGGGGTATGCCGCGTTTGGAAATGCCATAGGCCAGGCCGCATACACCAAAAGGCCGAGCAGCGTTAAGAGCGGCGTGAATTTTACGGTTTTTTCAATATTAAACTTATGCGAAAAGAAAGAAAAAATCAAATCCACAGAAAGCTGGGTTACAAAATTTATAAGCACCAAAAGCCCGAGAAGCGAAAAAGAAATGCCATAGAGCGTATGGAACGGCAAAAGAAGCACCGCTGAAATATTCGCAATGATGGACATACATATATTCGTCATATAACAGGCGCACTTAATACGCCGAAAGTTCTTCTCCATGCCTTCTCCTCCGTATATCCGTATACGTAAAAATCCCCGTTCTTCCGAACGGGGATTTTTGGTGCGAGTGACGGGACTTGAACCCGTACGCCATAAGCACACGCCCCTCAAACGTGCCTGTCTGCCAGTTCCAGCACACTCGCATTTATTCAACGCTGATTAGTATAGCATAGCTTTTCCTCTTTGTCAACACTTTTTTGAAAATTCTTAAAATTATTTTTCGTAGCATCCCCTTTCCAGAGCAAAAGTTTCCTTATATATAAAAAATGTAGGAATCTTTGAATTTTCTATTGACATGTTACTTTTTTTCATATATAATGTTATCTGGTGTGAAAAATTTTCACATCTTTGTGAAAAACCGAAAGGTGGTGACAAACTCGTATGTGGGACAGACGTGAAAAAATACTTGGTTATATCATGGAGCACGGAGAGGCTTCTATTGCAGATCTTACGGCGCTTTTCCCCAATGTTTCTTCTATGACTATTCGGCGTGATTTGGAGTTTTTGGAATCGCGCGGGGACGTGGTACGAACAAAGGGCGGCGCAAAAAGTATTAAGCATCTTTCTCTTCGCCATGAAGCGGCGTATCATCACAGAGAACTCGAAAACGCAGAACTGAAGCGTGAAATTGCAGAAAAAACGGCTTCTCTGTTGGTGGACAACAGCTGTATCTATTTTGATGCCGGCAGCACCATGATGCACATCGTGCAGAAAATTCCCGAAAAACCGATGTTTGCCATCACAAACGACCCGAATCTCGCCATGGAACTTCTCAAAAACCCGAACTGTGAAGTGGCGATGACGGGTGGAAAGCTCAGCCGCAGAAATATTTCGCTCACAGGGCTTGGCGCGGCAGACTTTCTTTCGGGCATTAACATTGGCACAGCGGTGATGGCCTCTTCCGGCTACTCACCTGACCTTGGCTTCACGTGCGGCACATACGAGGAAGCCGCCATAAAGCGTGCCGTCATCTCCGCGGCAAGCCGTGTAATCCTCGTAATGGACAGTGAAAAATTTAGCCGAAACCATCCGTTTACCTTTGCGACAGAAACGGACATCGACTGTTTTGTGACGGACAGCCTCGCTTCCCCCACTGCCCTATCCCATCTGACGCGGTCGGGTGTTCGTGTGTATTAAAAAATATTAGTGTATAGAAAGGAAATGAACATGAAAACAAAAGCAGTACGTATCTACGGCAAAAATGACCTGCGCCTTGAAGAATTTGAGCTTCCGGCTATCGCGGAAGATGAAATTCTTGCCAAGGTTGTTTCGGACTCCATCTGCATGTCCTCCTATAAGGCGGCCATTCAGGGTGGCGAACACAAGCGTGTGCCGAACGATGTAGCGGAAAATCCCGTTATTATCGGCCACGAATTTTGCGGCGAAATTGTAGAGGTTGGCGCAAAGTGGCAGTCGGAATGGAAGCCCGGCCAGAAATTCTCCATTCAGCCGGCTATCGGCTACAGAGGCACTTTAATGGCACCCGGCTACTCCTTCCCCCACATCGGCGGCAACGCCACCTATATCATCATCCCCAAGGAATGGATGGAAGTTGGAGGTCTTCTTCACTATGACGGTGATGCCTTCTTCTACGGCTCCCTCGCAGAACCGATGAGCTGTATCGTTGGCGGTTTCCACGCAAACTACCACACAACAGCCGGAAGCTATGTACATTCTATGGGCATTACCGAAGGCGGCAACATGGCGCTTTTAGCAGGTGCCGGCCCGATGGGTCTCGGTGCAATTGACTACGCCATCCACTGCGACAGAAAGCCTTCCTTACTGGTTGTTACCGATATTGACGATGCACGCCTCTCTCGTGCCGCCTCGATTCTCTCGCCCGAGGAAGCTGCGAAGAACGGCGTAAAGCTCATGTACATAAACACAGCCGACAAGACCGCAGAGGATCTCATCGCCTTAACTGACGGCAAAGGCTTTGACGATGTATTCTGCTATGCACCCGTAAGACCGGTTGTAGAAATGAGCGATGCGATTTTAGGGAAAGACGGTTGCCTCAACTTCTTTGCAGGCCCCACAAATCCCGCCTTCAAGGCAGAGTTTAACTTCTATAATGTACACTATGCTTCCACCCACATCGTAGGCACCAGTGGCGGCAACACAGATGATATGAAGGAATCTCTCCGTATGATGGAAGCCGGCCTTATCAACCCGTCCGCTATGATTACCCATATCGGCGGGCTAAATGCGGCTGTACCCACTACGTTGAACCTCCCTGAAATCAAAGGTGGCAAAAAGCTGATTTACACCGGCATCGAACTGGAACTTGCAGCGATTGACGACTTTGCAAAGCTTGGCGAAACCGATCCCATGTTTGCAAAGCTCGATGAAATCTGCAAGCGCCACAACGGTCTTTGGAATGCAGAAGCTGAAAAGTATCTTCTTGCAAACGCCAAGGCAATCTAACAACGCGCATAAGCCGCGACGGGCGGCTTAACTCCCCGTCTCCCCTGCCGAATCGCTTACACCGGCAAGCGGATAGTTTGTAAGCAGAAAGGATTACAGAATTATGGCAACACCTGTTATTATGCCGAAGCAAGGACAAAGCGTTGAAAGCTGTATCATTGCGAAATGGCACAAGCAAAAAGGCGACGCTATTGCCGAAGGTGATCTCTTATTCACCTATGAAACCGATAAGGCTACCTTCGATGAAGAAGCAAAATGTAGCGGCGTTCTTTTGGATGTATTCTTTGAAGAGGGTGACGATGTTCCCTGTCTTACCAATGTATGTGTAATCGGAAACGCCGGCGAATCTGTGGCAGAATTCCTTCCGGAAGGTGCCGCGGCACCTTCACCGGTTGCGGAAGCTGCACCTGCAGCCGCACCTGCGCCCGCCGCAGCTCCTGTAGCGGCAGCACCTGTAATTACGGAAAATACGGCTACACCCGTTATTATGCCGAAGCAGGGCCAGAGCGTTGAAAGCTGCATTATCGCAAAGTGGCACAAGAAAAAGGGCGACAAAGTAGCCGTTGGCGACGCATTATTTACATATGAAACCGACAAGGCCACCTTTGATGAGGAATCCAAAGTGGAAGGTATTCTCCTTGACGTATTCTTTGAAGAGGGTGACGATGTTCCCTGCCTTACAAACGTATGCGCCATCGGCAAAGAAGGCAATACAACGGCAGAACTTCGCCCCGGCGCTGGCGAAGCCGCAGCAGCACCTGTTGCTGAAGCCGTGAAGGCTGCACCGGTAGCCGCTGCTCCTGTAGCTGCTACTGCCACAGCCGGCAGTGCCAACAAGATTTCTCCCCGTGCGCGCGGACTTGCCGAGCGCCGCGGTGTAGACGCTTCTATGGCAACCCCCACAGGCCCGAACGGCCGCATTATCGAACGCGACGTGCAGGCTCTTATTGAAAGCGGCCAGGGCTTCCTTTCTGCAGCCGCTGCTGACTTTAAGCCCGGCATGGTAGGCACAGGCATTGGCGGCAGAGTTCGCGTAGAAGACCTTGCAGCCGCACCGGCAGCAGAAGAAGTGAAGGCTGCCGCACCCGAGGCCCCGAAGGCTCCTGTGGCAGAATTCGAAGATGTGAAGCTCCCGAACATCCGCAAGGTGATTGCACGCTCGATGCACGCTTCCCTTTCGGAAATGGCACAGCTTACATTAAACAGCTCCTTCGATGCTGCTGAAATTATGGCATACCGCGCAAAAGTTAAGAACAACATGGAAAAACTCGGTCTTGCCAACATTACACTCAACGATATCATTCTCTACGCCGCATCGCGCGTACTGAAGAATCACAAGGACCTCAACGCACACTTTATGGGCGACACCATGCGTTACTTTAACACCGTAAACCTCGGTATGGCTGTTGACACACCGCGCGGTCTTATGGTTCCGACGCTCTTCGGCGCAGACAAGATGAGCCTTAACGAAATCTCCGTAAAGAGCAAAGAGCTTGCAAAGGCTTGCCAGGCAGGCACCATCAGCCCCGACCTTCTTTCGGGCGGTACCTTCACCATTACAAACCTCGGCTCTATGGGCATTGAATCCTTCACGCCTGTAATCAACCCGCCCCAGACCGGTATTTTGGGTGTGGACACGATTACCACAGGTGTTCGCGAAGTCGGTGGCGAGCTTGTTCCGTACAAGAAGATGGGTCTCTCCCTCACCTTCGACCATCGCGCAGTAGACGGTGCACCCGCCGCACGCTTCCTCCAGGAGCTGACGAGTGTTCTCGAAAACTTCAGCATTCTGCTTGCGAAATAGGAGGATTGAGAAAATGGTTTATGATTTGATAGTTCTCGGCGGCGGCCCTGCCGGATATCTTGCCGGCGAACGTGCCGGTCAGGCAGGTCTTTCCGCACTTGTAATTGAAAAGAGAGCGTTTGGCGGCGTATGCCTCAACGAAGGCTGTGTGCCTTCGAAATCGCTCCTCTACTCCGCTAAGGTTTTCGACTATGCAAACCACGGCGAAAAGTACGGCGTAACCGTACAGAGCGCTTCGATTGACCAGAAAAAGGTTATCGAAAGAAAGAACAAGGTTGTAAACACGCTTGTTTCCGGCATCGAAATGACGCTGAAATCTCACAAGGTAGAAACTGTGAAGGCGGTTGGCAAAATCACAGGCCGCAGCGCGGAAGGCTATACTGTAGAAGCCGACGGCAAGGTTTACACAGGTAAGCACCTCATCATCGCCACCGGCTCTGCGCCCGTTGTGCCCCCGATTCCGGGTGTGCGCGAAGGTGTGGAAAGCGGGCTCGTGCTTACAAACCGCGAAGTACTCGACCTTACAGAAATTCCGAAGAACCTCGTAGTTGTAGGCGGCGGCGTTATCGGTCTTGAAATGGCTTCCTACTATAACTCCGTAGGCGCAAACGTAACGGTTATCGAAATGATGCCGAAGATTGCAGGTCCCACGGACGAAGAAATCAGCGAAATTCTTCTCAAGAACTACAAGGCGAAGGGCATCACCTTCCACCTTGGCGCAAAAGTAACGGAAGTGAAGAAGGACGCGGTTGTCTTTGAAAAGGACGGCAAAACGGAAAGCGTGCCTGCTGACAAAGTTCTCCTTTCTATCGGCAGACGTGCCGTTTCGCAGGATATCGGCCTTGAAGCGATTGGCGTGGAAGTAAATCGCGGCGCGATTGTAACAGACCGCCACATGAAAACAAACGTACCGGGCGTATATGCCGCCGGTGACGTAAACGGAAAGTCCATGCTTGCACATACGGCCTACCGCGAAGCCGAAGTTGCCATAAACAACATTATCGGCAAAAAGGACATTATGCGCTACGATGCAATTCCTGCAGTTATCTACACCAACCCCGAAGTTGGCAGCTGCGGCGAAACAGAGCGTACCGCACGTGAAAAGGGCTACGACATCGAAGTTGTAAAGCTTCCCATGGCATACAGCGGCCGCTATGTAGCGGAAAACGAAGGCGGCAACGGCATTATTAAGCTGGTTGTTGACAAGAAGTACCGCCGCGTGCTCGGCTGTCACGTTCTTTCGAACTACGCTTCCGAGTTCATCATTGCCGCTGTTATGATGATTGAATCGCAATGGAAAATTGACGATATTAAAGAGTTTGTATTCCCGCATCCCACCGTTTGCGAAATTATGCGCGAAGCACTCTTTCAAGTAAAATGTTAAGGAGGAATTTACCATGACAAAGTCCCTGTTTATGGACCCGAACGAGCTGCGTAAGCCGGGTCACGTTACCTTCACCGACATTCCGGTGAACCAGTACAACAAAACCATTAAGGAAGAAAAGGAAAACTACTCCAAAGAAGATTTCCTTCGCATCTTCCGCGACATGCGCATCATCCGTGAGTTTGAAACGATGCTCTACCTCGTAAAAACCACCGGCGCATACAACGAAATCGCCTACAATAACCCGGGCCCCGCTCACCTTTCCATGGGTCAGGAAGCTTCCGCTGTTGGTCAGGCATATCTCCTCAATAAGGAAGACTGCATCTTCGGTTCTCACCGTAGCCACGGCGAAATCCTTGCAAAAGGTCTTTCCGCCATCCACAAGCTCGAAGATAAAGAGCTCATGGACGATATGACAGGCTTCTTCGATGGCCGCACCTACCGCGTAATCGAAGGCAAGCAGAAGGACAAGGCAAACGTTAAGGAAGCAGCTATGGACTTCCTCCTCTACGGCGCTTTGGCTGAAATCTTTGCAAGAGAAACAGGCTTTAACAAAGGTCTCGGCGGCTCCATGCACGCTTTCTTCACTCCCTTCGGCATCTACCCGAACAACGCTATCGTAGGCGGTTCGGCAACGGTTGCTATGGGTGGCGCTCTTTACAAGCGCGTAAACAAGAAAGACGGTATCGTAATTTCGAACATCGGTGACGCTTCTATGGGCTGCGGTCCGGTTTGGGAAGCTCTTAACATGGGTTCTATGGACCAGATTCGCACACTTTGGGAAGAAGGCTTTAACCAGGGTCTCCCGATTATCTTTAACTTCTTCAACAACCTCTACGGCATGGGCGGTCAGACTATCGGTGAAACGATGGCTTACCAGACGCTCGCCAGAGTTGGCGCCGGCGTAAACCCGGAACAGATGCATGCAGAACGCGTAGACGGTTACGATCCGCTCGCCGTTATCGATGCAATGCGCCGCAAGATTGCTATCATCAAGGAAGGCCGCGGTCCGGTTCTTCTCGATACGCTTACATATCGTATGGCCGGTCACTCCCCGTCCGACTCCGACAGCTACAGAACGAAGGAAGAAAAGGAAGCCTGGGCAAAGCACGACGTTCTCGATGCTTACAAGGCAAAACTCGTTTCTGCTCGTGTTGCAAAGAAGGAAGAATTCGATGCAATCGAAGAAGAAATCGTGGAGCGCATGACAAAGATTTACAAGCTCGCTATCGACGAGGAAGTTTCTCCGCGCATGAATCTCCACACAAATCCGATGGATCTCGAAGGCATTATGTTCTCGAACCAGAAGATCGAAAAGATGGAAGACAGAGAACCCGACGTTCTCATGCCGATGGAAGAAAACCCGCGCGTACAGCAGATTGCACGCCGCAAGCGCTTCGCTTTCGACGAAAACGGCAAGCCCTACACAAAGAACCAGGTATATCAGCTGCGTGACGGTATCTTCGAAGCTATTATCGACCGCTTCTACAAAGACCCGACCCTCATTGCCTACGGTGAAGACAACCGTGACTGGGGCGGCGCATTCGCTGTATACCGTGGTCTTACCGAAGCTCTCCCCTATCACCGCTTCTTCAACTCCCCGATTTCCGAAGCTGCTATCGTAGGTAGCGCAGTAGGTTACGCTATGAGCGGCGGTAGAGTTATTGCAGAGCTTATGTACTGCGACTTCCTCGGCCGTGCAGGCGACGAAGTTTTAAATCAGCTCGCAAAATGGCAGTCTATGAGTGCAGGCATTATCAAGATGCCGGTTGTTCTCCGTGTATCCGTAGGTTCGAAGTACGGCGCACAGCACTCGCAGGACTGGACAGCTATCGTATCGCACATTCCGGGCCTTAAGGTTGTATTCCCGGTAACACCGTACGATGCTAAAGGTCTTATGGCAAGCGCCCTCTCCGGCACTGACCCGGTTGTATTCTTTGAAAGCCAGAGAATTTACGACATCGGCGAACAGTTCCACGAAGGCGGCGTTCCGGAAGAATACTACGAAATTCCGATCGGCGAACCGGACATTAAGCGCGTAGGTTCCGATATCACCATCCTCACCGTTGGTGCTACCCTCTACCGCGCACTCGATGCTGCAAAGGAACTCGAAGAAAAATACGGCATCTCTGCAGAAGTTATCGATGCTCGCTCCCTCGTTCCGTTCAACTACGAAAAGGTGCTTGAATCCGTTAAGAAGACAGGCCGCATTGTTCTTGCAAGTGATGCCTGCGAACGCGGTTCTCACCTTAAGGATATTGCACAGAACATCAGCGAAATGGCATTTGATTACCTCGATGCTCCGCCGGTGGTTGTTGGCGCACGCAACTGGATCACACCGTGCCACGAACTCGAAGATGCATTCTTCCCGCAGCCGAGCTGGATTATCGATGCAATCCACGAAAAGATTATGCCGATTCCGGGCTACGTTGCCGGTGAAAACTTCACCGAAGGCGAACAGCTCCGCAGAAATCGCGAAGGTGTCTGATTCTAAAAAGACGATAAAGAAGGCGTCGCCCAAAAGGGCGGCGCCTTTCTTATTGCGGTTATTACGCCATCGCGCAAAAAACGCGCGTGCAGCGAAGATTTTCGGACGGTAGTACTTTCCTATAAATAAAATATCCCTCCGCTTTGCGGAGGGATATTTGTTATTCTCTATTATGCCTTAATCGGCTTTTTATTCACAACTGCGCGGATAACAAAGAGCGTAGCAATTGTGAGAAGTGCGCCGACCGCGAGGAGAATGGCCGCATTCTGAACGAAGGCAGCAATCACATACATCACAAACGATATCGCGGCTATTGTGATAGCGTACGGCATCTGTGTGGATACGTGATTTAAGTGGTTACACTGTGCACCTGCGGAGGACATAATGGTCGTATCCGAGATGGGCGAGCAATGGTCACCACAAACAGCACCGGCGAGACATGCCGACATACCGATAATGAGGAATTCGCTTCCCGGCTCGAAAATAGCCGTTACAATCGGGATTAAGATGCCGAAGGTACCCCAAGATGTACCGGTTGCAAAAGCGAGCACACAGGCCACGAGGAAGATGATAGCCGGCAGGAAGTTTGCAAGGCCTGCAGCTGCCGAATCCATCACGCCGCCAACAAAGTCTGCAGCGCCAAGAAGGCCTGTCATATTCTTAAGAGCGGTTGCGAAGGTGAGAATCAAAATGGCAGGTACCATTGCGATAAAGCCCTTCGGTACGCAATCCATAGCTTCTTTGAAGGTGATGAGACGTCTTGCCATCAAATAGATAATGGTAACTACAAGAGCTACAAGTGCGCCCCAGGGAAGACCTACAGTTGCATCGGTGTTACCAAAGGCATCAATGAAGCTTGCGCCATCGAAGAAGCCGCCCACGTAGATAAGACCAAATACGCAGATGGTAACGAGAACCAATACGGGGAATACGAGGTCAATAACACGGCCGCGCGGATTTTCCTTCTCCGTTTCTACAGCTTCTGCACGTTCGCCCGAGGTGTAAAGGTCGTTATTATGCATGGCATTGTACTCATGCAGGCGCATGGAGCCAAAGTCAAACTTCATAACGGCAAGTGCCACTACGAACACGAGTGTAAGAAGCGAATAGAAGTTATAGGGAATTGCACGAATGAAAAGCTCAATGCCGGAATACCCTGTACCCTTTGTAAACTCCGATACAGCAGCTGCCCAGGAAGAAACAGGCGCAATCATGCAAATCGGTGCGGCTGTAGCATCAATAATAAATGCAAGCTTTGCGCGGGAAATCTTGTGTCTATCCGTTACGGGACGCATAACGCTACCTACGGTAAGGCAGTTGAAATAGTCATCAATAAAGATGAGAACGCCGAGGATAAAGGTGGCAATCGAAGCGCCTGCGCGGCTTTTAATATGGGTTTCGGCCCATCTGCCAAATGCCGCAGAGCCACCGGCATGGTTTACAAGTGCAACCATAGCGCCGAGGATTACGAGGAAGATAAAGATACCGGCTGTTCCCGATACAGCGGCGATTAAACCTTCATTTAAGAGGTTATCCATTGCCGCAATCGGCTTCCAGTTTGCGGAAAGAAGACCGCCAAGAAGAATACCGATAAATAGAGAAGAATATACTTCCTTCGTGATCAGTGCCAGCGCAATCGCCAGAAGCGGCGGACAGAGCGCCATGATGGTGGAATAATAGCGACTTACTACATCGTCGCCCGTTGCATTTGTTTTTACGAAAACCGCCCCTGCGATTACAATTGCCAAAACGCAAATGATGGCAATAGCTTTACCAAGGATCCCCTTTTTCATAAAAAACCCTCCTTCAATTTTTCTTTTGAATATAAAAAGCATGAAAGCGTAGTCACGCTCTCATGCTTTCACTTCGTCTGTAAAATTTGATAGCGCTCCACGTTCTGTGACAGTCTGACGCATATTTTGCGGCAAACCAGCAAAAAAGCTTCGGACAAGGATGCCTTTTTACTTCGGCAAAAACCCCTTTCTCCTCCCCGGCTTGTCCCAAAAAGAGAGGGTACTGATGATTTCCGCACCTCTACCATATATTCATACTTTATGCACTTACATACATATTACCATGAAGAAAACGGCTGTGTCAACATATTTTTCTTTTTTATTGCCTTTTTAACGAAAATATGATAGAATGAAACAAACGATTGTAAAGGAGCCAGAGGATGTACAACGTCGCGATTATCGGCGGTGGTGCCGCAGGTCTTGCCGCCTCCATCTTTCTTGCAAGGCGTGGGAAAACCGTTCTATTATGTGAACGTCTTCCACGAGTAGGCAAAAAGATTTTGTCTACCGGCAACGGCCGCTGTAATATTTCAAACGTGAATATTCGCCCCGAAAACTATCACGGGCAGAATGCCGCCTTTGCGCTGTCTGCACTTTCTGCTTTTTCCGCAGAGGACACAAAGAACTTTTTCGAGGGGCTCGGGCTTCCGCTTATAGAAGGCGAAAACGGGAAGCTATATCCACAGAGCCTGCAGGCAGGCTCCGTGCTTGATCTTATGCGCCTTGAGATAGCGCGGCTTGGCGTTTCGGAAACGGTGGACTGTTTTATCACCTCTCTTTCCAAAAAAGACGGCGTTTTTTATTTAAAGAGTGAGGACGGACGGCATTTTACCGCCAAAACGGTTTTGGTTACAACAGGAGGCCGCGCCGCGCCCTCTATGGGAACAGACGGCGCAGGCTATGCACTTTTAGAAAAATTCGGGCACACGCTTATAAAGCCGCTCCCCTCCCTTGTACAGCTGAAAGTAGATAAACCGATGCGTGCCTTAAAGGGTGTAAAACACAAAGGCGCTGCCTCCATATTTGTAGATGGCAAGAAAATGCGCGAGACCGAGGGCGAGCTTCTCTTTACCGATTACGGCGTTTCCGGTCCGCCCATTTTTAACCTTTCGCGGTTTGCATCGGATGGGGTGGCACGCGAAAAGCGCGTGGAAGTTACTTTAAATCTCTTCCCCACGCTTTCAGAAGAAGAAGTTTTGGAAATGCTCCGCTCTCGCCGTGCGGCACTTCCGCATCTTACGGGCGAAAGCTTCCTCTATGGACTTTTGCCGAAACTTTTAGGGCGTGAAATTCTGAAGATTTCTAAAAACGACCGCGAGATGGCACATCTTCTCCATGCGCTCCCCCTGAAAGTGACGGGCGTTATGCCCTTCTCGGCAGCGCAGGTTACGGCCGGCGGTATTGCTACGAGCGAAGTGAATCCGAAAACGATGGAGTCTCGCCTCGCATCAGGGCTGTACCTTGCGGGCGAAGTGCTCGATATTGACGGCGACTGCGGCGGGTTTAACCTCCAGTGGGCGTGGAGTAGTGCTTTTGTGGCCGCGCAAAACCTCGGATAAAAGGAGAACATAATGAAAATTTTAGTTATAGACGGGCAAGGCGGCAAAATCGGCCGCGCCCTTATAGAGGGCATAAAAAAAGAGCTGCCGGAAACTGCAGAAATCACGGCAGTCGGCACCAATAGCCTCGCCACACAAAGCATGATGCGCGCGGGCGCCGATTTTGCGGCCACCGGCGAAAACGCCGTGATTGTGGCGGCAAGAAAAGCAGACGTGATTGTAGGTCCTATGGGGATTGTGCTTGCCGATGCCCTTGTAGGCGAAGTTACGCCACGCATGGCCGCGGCGGTGGCACAAAGTGATGCCGCACGTATTTTAATTCCGTTCCATGGCTGTAATACCACCGTGGTCGGTACGGGAACACTTTCGCTTACAGACCTGATACAAAAAGCGATCCAAGCGATAAAAGAATTATAATACAAAAAGAGCTGTCAATTTGACAGCTCTTTTAATTTTCTTCGTTTATTCCTCTTCTTCCGGTAAATCGCAGTTGTGGAATACATTCTGCACATCGTCATTATCCTCAAGCATTTCGATGAGCTTGTTCATGTTCTTCAGATCATCGGCATCCGTAAGCGTTACGGTCGTTTGCGGAAGGCGTGCAATTTCTGCGGAAGCGATCTTGTAGCCGCCTGCCTCAATGGCCTCACGTACTGCGCCGAAAGCTTCGGGTGCAGTCACGATTTCAAAGAAATCATCCTCGGCAGAAAAATCATCTGCACCAGCTTCCAGCGCTTCCATCATAAGAGTTTCTTCATCAGCACCTTCGGCCTCTACGATGATAACGCCGCGTGTGTCAAACATAAACGTAACACAGCCGGACTGACCGAGGTTTCCGCCGTACTTATCAAAGTAGTGGCGCATTTCTGCGGCGGTACGGTTGCGGTTATCTGTAAGGGTTTCCACGATGACGGCTACGCCACTCGGGCCATAGCCTTCGTATACGATTTCTTCGTAGTTATCTGCCCCCTGTTCACCGGCCGCCTTTTTAATGCAGCGCTGGATATTATCGTTCGGCATATTGTTCGAACGTGCCTTTGCAATAACGTCCTTAAGCTTTGCATTGACTTCCGGATCCGGGCCGCCTGCCTTTACGATAACAGAAATTTCTCTGCCGATTTTCGTAAAGATTTTGGCGCGCTGGGCGTCACTTTTTTCTTTTTTATGCTTGATGTTGCTCCATTTAGAATGTCCGGACACGGATTATCCCTCCATTTTAACTTTCAGTTTTTCAAAGTATCTTTCGTTTGCAGAGAAGCCGATTTCTTCAGCCCATGCATTGACTTTTTCTGTAAGCTTATCGCTTGCAAGCGCAGATTCTGCAGATGCGATTGCAGACTCGTACTGCTGGCCTGCAGTGGGCAGCTCGTAGCGCATAATGATGTGGTAGCCGTAGTCGGTTTCTACCAGTTCCTTGGTGTACGCACCCACTTCAAGGTTCATTGCGGCTTCTTCAAACTCGCGAACCATCTGGCCGTTATCGGTCATAACATACCCGTCGCTTGTGAGATTGCCGGCATCATCGCGGCCATCCTCGGAATTTTCATTCATAAGGGCGATGAAGTCAGCGCCGCCTTCAAGTTCTGCCAAAATAGCTTCTGCCTTAGCGCGTGCTTCCTTGGCGTACTCTTCGGGGTCTGCCTGTTCCACTTCTGTTGCCGGGCCTTCTTCCTCGAGAATACCCGCGCCGTCAAGTGTGACATCCATCGGCGGCTGGTTGGAAATTAAGATGTGACGTACGAATACGTAATCACTTTCATACTTTGCTTTGATTTCTTCCTCGGTCGGTGTAAGGCTTGTATCTTCTGCGGAATATTTCGTCATATATGCATTTGCATATACGCTTCTTTCCACGATGGTATCGAGTGCATCAAGCGTGATACCCATCTCAGAAAGTGCCTGTTCATAGGCATAGCGGCCGCCGAGCTGGGTGATAATCTGTTCTTTCTGGGAGGAAATGCTTAAAGCATCTGTTTCGGAAAGAACAAAACCGGCTTCCTTGCCCTTCGCTTCCATTACCATAATGGCCTTGACGCTTTCCAGTGCTCTGTCCTTGGCAAACTGTGCGGCTGTTTTATCGCCAAGCATCACGGTGTTCCAGTCTTTATCCGTTGTGATGGAAAGGCCTTTTGCCTGTGCTTCCTGCATAGCCTCGCTCTTTGCGCCCTGCAGATAATACATAAATTCGGGTTTGAACATAGCATCCTCGCCCACAGTGGCTACTTCTGTTACATTCACAGCATTGCATGCAGAGAGAAGCATAACAAGGCTTATAGCCAGTGCAATCAGCTTCATTCGTTTCATAATCGTACTCTCCTTTTCTTTGTAAAAGATTTACATACTTACATATCATACTACAAACAGGCTACTTTTTCAAGTCTTTTAGTAATTTTTTTAATTTTTCCGTGTCATTTTTATTCCGCAAAAACCCTTCGCGGATAGCAAGATACGGCCGCTCGCCCGCATTGAAAAGAAGTTTTCCGCGATTTTCTTCCATCACACGGCTGACACACTCCATATCCGGCTTTTTATCGAAGTATAAAAGGATTCTTCCGCCGCTTTCCGTAACCTCACCAACACCTGCCTCTTCCGCGTACGTACGCAAAAGTGCAACGTCCACAAGGCGCAAAACACGTGGGGGCGGATCGCCGTAGCGGTCAATAAACGCCGCAATCACAGCGTCAGCATCCTCTTCGCCCGCAATATCGGCCACAAGCCTGTATGCCTCAAGACGCTGGCGCGGATCTTCGATATAGCTGTCGGTAATACCGGCATCAAGAACAAGGTCAATAATCGCTTCCGTTTTCCCTTCTTCGCCGCGCATTTCTGAAACAGCTTCTTCTAAAAGGCGGACGTACATATCGTACCCGACGCTTGCCATAAACCCGTGCTGCTCGGGACCGAGGAGATTGCCCGCGCCGCGGATTTCAAGATCGCGCATGGCAATTTTGAAGCCGGAGCCGAGTTCTGTAAATTCCTTGATGGCCAGAAGCCTCTTCTCTGCAATTTCCGAAAGGGCTTTGTCTCTTTTGAAAGTAAGGTATGCATACGCCACCCTCTCCGACCTTCCGACGCGGCCGCGAAGCTGATACAGCTGTGCAAGCCCCATATGGTCGGCATTTTCAACGATGAGAGTATTTACATTCGGAATATCAATACCCGATTCTATAATGGTGGTGCTGACAAGGATGTCATACTCCTTCTCCACCATCCCGGTCATAACCTTTTCAAGTTCCTCTTCGTTCATACGGCCGTGTGCTACGGCGATGCGCGCCCCGGGCACCATTTTCCGGATGGATTCCGCCACGCGATAGATGCCCTGTATGCGGTTATACACATAGTATACCTGCCCGCCGCGCCCGATTTCGCGCTCGATGGCATCCTGCAAAACGCCTTCGTCATATTCGAATACATACGTCTGAATCGGCTGACGATCCTCGGGCGGATTGGCAAGGACACTCATATCGCGGATGCCCGTCATCGCCATATTGAGGGTACGCGGAATCGGCGTTGCGGTCAGGGTTAAGACATCGATTCCGTTTTTCATATCCTTGATTTTTTCTTTATGGCCGACGCCGAAGCGCTGTTCTTCGTCGATAATGAGAAGGCCGAGATTCTTATAGGTCACATCCTCCCCTAAAAGGCGGTGTGTGCCGATAACAACGTCCACCTCGCCCGTGCGGAGCCCTTCTATAATTTTCTTTTGCTGGGCCACGGTGCGAAAGCGTGAGAGCATTTCCACGCGCACGGGGAAATTTTCCATACGCTTTACGAAATGGTTATAATGCTGTGCCGCCAAAATGGTGGTCGGCACAAGGTATGCACACTGCAGACCTTCCATAATGCACTTGAAAGCGGCACGGATGGCCACCTCCGTTTTTCCGTAGCCCACATCCCCGCACAAAAGGCGGTCCATCGGCTTCGGATTTTCCATATCCTTTTTGACCTCCGCAATACACGCGAGCTGGTCGGGCGTTTCCTCATACGGAAATTCGCCTTCAAAATCCGCCTGCCACGGCGTATCCTTCAAAAAGGCGTGCCCCGCCATCTGACTGCGGGCAGCATAAAGGTCAATGAGCTTTATTGCAAGCTCCCTGACACTTTGCTTTACAGTCTGCTTCGTTTTCTGCCAGTCTCCCCCGCCGAGGCGGCTGACTTTCGGCGTGACCGCTTCCGCGCCCGCGTGGGAATATTTATATAGAAGATTCAGCTGGGTGACAGGAACATACAAAAAGTCATTGTTTTTATAGGCGAGCTTCAGATAGTCCCGCACGACGCCGTCCGTTTCAATTTTCTCCATTGCCACAAACTGACCGATGCCGTGTGTACGATGTACAACATAATCCCCGATTGTAAGCTCATCAAAGCTGCGGAGCGCCTTCGCGCCGCCTACAGCCGTCCGTTTTTTTCTGTTTTTGGGGGCGAACACATCGCCGCCGCTTATAAAAACTGTCTTGATGTCAGAATAAATAAAGCCTTTTGAAAGCGGCTCTTCATAAATGGCCACTGTGCCGCGAGACACCTCATTCTCCTCGGGCATCTGCGCAGATATGCCGGCTTCCGAAAGTGCTTCCATAATGCCGCGGGCGCGAGCGCCGCCCCCTGCTAAAATGGAGATGTAGTACCCGTTTTCCTTCCATCTTTCCACGTCCTCCGCAAGGAGAGACATCTTCCCCGCGTATGACGGAAGTGTAACGCCGTGGGTGCGAAGCGTAACCTTCGGTTTATAGTCGGGGCAGACGGCGCTCATAGCAGAAAAGCCGACAATCTGCCCTTTTTCCATTTTGGAAAGAGACACTGCATAGTCACGGATATAGGCGGCTTTCGGCTTTTCGATACTGCCCTTTAATACGAGCGCGGCAATGCGCTCTTCCATACTTTTTTTATAGGCGGCCGCGCCTTCCGACACCTTCTGCGGTTCGTCAAAAACAAACACGGCATCTTCCCCGAAATAATCGAGAATATCGCCATCCTCACTGTCAGCCGCGGCAGGGATAATCTCCACAAACGGAAGCGGTGCGGTTGACTCCTGCGTAGAAAGGTCAAATGCACGGATGCCGTCTATCTCCGTATCAAAAAATTCGATACGGACCGGCGTTTCCGAGGAAGGCGGAAATACATCTAAAATGCCGCCGCGGACGCTGAACTGTCCTTCCCCCTCGATCATAGGAACGCGGCGGTACCCGATTTCGGCCAGAAACTCGGCAAGATCGGGAAACTGCATCCCCACCTCGAGTTTCGCCGTCTTATACTGTTTGGGCGGCAGGATAAAATCGAGAAGGCATCCCACACTTACAACTGCCGTATCGCCTTCTAATATACGATACAGCGCCGCCGCACGGGTATGCGACAGAGCATAGCCGCTACTCTCAGCGAAGCGCTCGATAAAGTCACCCTGCGGCAGAAAGGTTATGCGGTCCGAAAAAAACGAGAGCTCTTCCGCCATTTGCCGTGCGGCGCTCTCGCTCCAAGAAACGACAATGGCTCTCTTCCCTGTTTCCGAAAGGCATGCCGCCAAAAGATGTGCTTTTTGGGTTTCAGCCGCACCGATAACGTGCACGGCCCCCTTTTTCTCGCGGATGGCCTCACAAAGTGCCGCAAATTCCGAATGTGCGCCCATAGGCGCAAAAAACTTCTTCATTCTGCCTCCGTTTTGCCAAAACTGTTATAGCGATTCATCGCTTCGCCGGCGCCTTTCGCCATAATCGTTTCCATAATGTCATCCGAAACGCGGATGCAACGAGTGACGGCCACGCCGTCCTCCTTCGAAAACGTGCCGAGGACGTGGGAAACCATATCGTGTGCTGCACTACCGACGCCGATTTTAAGGCGCACAAACGCGTCACTTTGCAAATGATACAAAATGGACTTGATACCGTTATGGCCGCCGTCACTTCCCGAATGGCGGATGCGGAGTCTTCCCACGGAAAGGGCCACATCATCCTGCACAACGATTACATTTTCAGGCGGCAGATTATAATAGCGCACAATTTCACCAACGCTTTCGCCGCTGGCATTCATAAAGGTGGAGGGCTTTGCCAAAATCACCTTTTCTCCGTTTACAAGACCTTCGCCCAAAAGCGCACGAAAGCGAATCTTTTTAACGGGAATATCCCATTTTGCAGAAAGATAGTCAATCGTTTTGAAGCCTACATTGTGGCGCGTGTCTTCATACTGTTTCCCGGGGTTTCCGAGGCCTACAATCAGATACATAGTTTCTCCTTCAAAGGTGCAGACGAACATATTCGTCCACAAGTTTCGACTGTGCTTCGATAAAAGCGCGCCCCTCGCGCAGTTTGCACACGGCGCGCATGGCGCGGGTGACAGCTATGCAGAATTCTTCCGAAAGCGCAGAGGGCTCTAATGGGCAAAGAAGCGCCGCGCGCGGGTCATATATGATTTTCATCCGCTCCCCCGCCTTTTTATACGGAACAAGCGGAAAAATACGGCAGGCAAGCGGGCGGAGATTTCTTTCGCACCGAGACGGACAGGATAAAATTTTGGCTTCATAGCCTTCAAAAAAGAAGCCGGAATCCTCAATCTCGGCCCACAGAGGACAAGGCGAGAGCATACATTCCTCACCCGGATACAGATACATCCCCGTGCCGACATCGTTATCCGCACAGCACGCCGCACCGCAAAGTGCGCCGCAATCGGTGTGCATCGGCGTTACATTTTCTAAAAGCCCGTATGCATACCGGTATATGTATTTCGGCGAGATTTTCATTCCGCTTCATCCTCCGCATCCCAGTCATACGGCGTAATCTGATATACATGGTAATTGAGCCAGTTTACAAACAGAAGGTTGGAATGCGAGCGCCAACGTACCACAGGTGCTTTCTTGGGATCATCGTCGGGATAATAGTTTCTGGGCACTGCGATGGGAAGCCCGCGGTTTACATCTCGCACATACTCATTATGAAGTGTGTCCGCATCGTATTCCGAATGACCCGTTACAAACACATTCTTGCCATCTCGCGAGACGGCGAGATACACACCTGCATCCTCACTCACCGCCAGAATTTCAAGTTCCGGCACGGCTTCAATGTCTTTTTGCAAAATCTCGGTATGGCGGGAGTGCGGCGCGTAGAAAACATCGTCAAACCCGCGCATTAAAGGCGCTTTCGGAGATACAACATCGTGACGGAACACGCCGAACATTTTTTCGGAAAGCTCGTGTTTTTTGATGCCGTAATGATAATAAAGGCCTGCCTGTGCCGCCCAGCAGATGTGCAGTGTGCTCGTGACATTTGTTTTCGACCATTCCATCACAGCGCAGATTTCTTCCCAGTAGTCCACATCTTCAAAATCCATAAGCTCCACAGGGGCGCCTGTAATAATAAGCCCGTCAAACTTCTTATGCTTTACATCGGAAAAGGTTTTATAGAAGGAGGAAAGATGCTCCTCCGGCGTGTTTTTGGACTGGTGGGTTTCTGTGTGCAAAAGCACGAGCTCCACCTGCAAGGGAGAGTTTGAAAGCGAACGGATCAGCTGTGTTTCTGTGGCAATTTTTGTAGGCATCAAGTTAAAAACAGCAATACGAAGCGGACGGATATCCTGCCCTTCCGCTCTCTTTTCCGTCATTACAAATATATTTTCTCTCTGCAAAATGCCTGCCGCCGGCAGTGCATCGGGAATTCGAATCGGCATTCCTTTGTCCTCCCAAAAAAATACTTTGTAATAGTATACCATATTTCCCGCGTTTTGTAAAGAAAAACTTCGATTTTAAAAGGCAGAAAACCGTAATTTCCGCGTGCGGCGCTGGCCTTTGTAAAATGCTGTTTTTCTTCTGCCGGATTTTGTAAGATTTTGGCAGGAAATTTGCATAAAAATGTTGTTTTTTTTATGCGGATGTGGTACAATAATTGGAAAGACCATTATTGAGGTGCGATTTTGAAAAAAAGATGGAATATACTGTATAAGAATGTGGATCCGAAAACCACGGCGGCGATTGCGAAATCGGCTTCCGTCTCCCCTCTGATAGCGCTTCTTTTAGCGGTGCGAGGGCTTACGGCGGAAAGTGCGCCCGGGTTTCTCACAGGCGGTCTTGCGGCGCTGCACGACCCGTTCCTTCTGAAGGATATGGAAAAGGCGACCGCGCGCATCCGAAATGCAATTACAAACAAAGAAAAAATTACGGTGTACGGGGACTATGATGTGGACGGCATCTCTTCCGTTGCGCTTCTCTACTCCTATCTCCAAAACGAAGGGGCCGACTGCGCCTTCTACATTCCTGACCGCGAGACGGAGGGCTACGGTCTCGGCGAGGCGGCCATCCGCCGCATATCGGCAGACGGCACAAAGCTTATCATCACGGTGGACACAGGGATTACCGCGTGCGCGGAAACAGCGCTTGCCAAAAGCCTCGGCGTTGATGTGATTGTAACGGACCACCACTCGGTAGGCGAAACGCTTCCCGACGCCGTAGCTGTGATAAATCCCAAAAGACCGGATTGCCCCTATCCCTTCAAGGCACTTGCGGGGGCAGGTGTGGCCTTTAAGTTGATTTGTGCCCTTTCGGGCGACACAAAACGGATGGTAACGGAATATGCTGACATTGCCGCGCTCGCCACAATTGCGGATGTTGTCTCACTCACCGATGAGAATCGTGCCATTTCAGACCTCGGACTTCGCAAAATGCGCAAGATGCCCTCTGTGGGTCTTGCGGCGCTCTTTGGAAAAGCCGCCATCACGCCCGATGCTCTGACGGCATACCAGATTAGTTTTTACGCGGCACCGCGGCTCAACGCCGCAGGCCGTATGGGAAGCTGCCTTCCTGCTGTCCGTCTTCTTCTGACGGATTCCGAGGCGGAAGCTTCTGCGCTTGCCGATATGCTGAATGCCCAGAACGATGCGCGCAAGAATGCAAGCAATGCCATTATGGATGAAGCCCTCGAAATGATAGAAAAGGGCGACTATGCAGACAAAAAGGTAATGGTTCTCGCGCACGAAGGCTGGCACCATGGCATTATCGGGATTATTGCCTCAAAGCTCTCCGAAAAATTTTACAAGACGACCATTCTGATTTCCACGGACGGGGAAACCGGCAAGGGCAGCGGCCGCGCCGTACCCGGCATGAATTTGTTTGATGCGCTTTCCTCGGCCGAACCGCTTCTGGATCGCTATGGCGGGCACGCGCTTGCGGCAGGCCTTACGCTTCCCGCAAAGAACGTAACGGCGCTTTCGGAAGCTCTGAACCGCTATGCCGATAAAATGCTTTGCGAAGAAGAAACCGTGCCAACCATTGATGTGGATGCACCGCTTGATATTTCACTTCCGCTTCTTGAAGTGGCAAAACAGGTTATGCGCCTTGAGCCCTTCGGTGCCGGAAATGCAAGGCCCGTATTTCTCCTTTCGGATGTGACAATATCCTCTGCTCGCACTTCGAAGGATCACAAGCACCTCTTCCTCCGCCTTTTCAAAAAAGGTGCCGCGGTGGACTGCATTGCCTTTGGGCAAGGTGCACTCGCCGAGACGCTTACGCGCGGCGAAGTGGTTGACATTTTAGGAGAACTCAGTATCAATACATACGGCGGCACGGAAACGCCGCAAATCATTCTGCAGGATATCCGCACGAAACAATAGGATAAGGGAGCCTACACTATGCAAAACACGCATACTACCTATCAGGAAATAAAAGAAAAAATATGGAAATATCAGCCGGAGGCGGACTTTTCGCTTCTGGATAAAGCATATGCGCTCGCAACCGATATGCACAAAAACCAGTGGCGTGAATCAGGCGAGCCGTACATTGTGCATCCTTTGGCGGTTGCCGGGATTCTCGCGGATATGGAACTCGATACGGAAGCCATTGCCGCAGGGCTTTTGCACGATGTTATTGAAGATACACCTGTCACTTTTGAGGATATCGCGAGAGAATTCGGCGAGGATCTGGCGCTTTTAGTAGAAGGCGTTACAAAGCTTGACAAGATTCAGTTTAATGACAAGGAAGAACAGCAGATTGAAAGCCTCCGTAAGATGTTTCTTGCTATGGCAAAGGACATCCGCGTTATTTTAATCAAGCTGGCCGACCGCCTCCATAATATGCGCACGCTCAAGAATATGCCGCCGCACAAAAGGCTTATAAAGGCGCGCGAAACGCTTGAGGTATATGCACCGCTCGCCCACCGTCTCGGTATTTCGAAGATCAAGTGGGAACTTGAAGACCTTGCGCTTCGCCATCTTGATTCTGTGGCGTATTATGAAATTGTGGAAAGCATCAACAAAAAGAAAAACGAACGCGATGCCTATATTGAAGCGATTAAGAAAACGCTTGCAGAACGTCTGGAGGCACTCGGGCTTTCCTATAAGCTCGAAGGCCGTGCCAAGAGCTTTTACAGCATCTTCAAAAAGATGTACACACAGAACAAGTCTATTGACGAAATCTATGACCTTTTTGCCGTGCGCATCATCGTGGACACCGTGAGCGACTGCTATACGGTGCTTGGTATGGTGCACGAATTGTTTATGCCGCTTCCGGGGCGATTCAAGGACTACATCGCAATGCCGAAGCCCAATATGTATCAGTCCCTGCACACCACGGTTATGGGTCCCGAAGGAAGCCCCTGCGAAATTCAGATCCGCACGTTTGAAATGCACCGCACCGCCGAGCACGGCATTGCGGCGCACTGGAAATACAAAGAAGGTGCGACAGATGAAAAAAGCCGCGACTCTGCAGATGCAAAGTTTGCCTGGGTACGCCAGCTTCTTGACATTCAACAGGACCTTACGGATGAAGAGGAATTTATGCGCACCCTCAAAATCGACCTTTTTGCTGACGAGGTCTTTACCTTTACACCGCGCGGGGACGTTATAAACCTCCCTGCCGGCTCCACACCGATTGACTTTGCCTTTGCCATCCACAGTGCCGTAGGCAGTAAGATGATGGGTGCGAAGGTAAACTCCAAAATTGTACCGCTTGACTATCAGCTGGAAACGGGCGACATTGTAGAAATTCTGACTTCCTCGTCCGTCCACGGTCCCAGCCGCGACTGGCTCAAAATCTGCAAGACGAACCAGGCACGAAGCAAAATCAACGCGTGGCTCAAAAAGGAGATGCGCGAGGAGAATATTACGAAGGGCAAGGAAGCAATTGAACGCGAGCTTCGCCGTCAGGGCTTTACCTTTGCACAGCTCTTTAAGAAGGAATATCTGGAGCCGTGCCTTCGCCGCTACAGCTTTTCCAATATTGACGATATGTATGCCGCCATCGGCTACGGCAGCATCACACCGCCGAAAATTATCACGCGCCTTAAGGACTTCAGCCGCGAAGTGGCAAAGGAAGCGGAAATCAAGACGGCGCTTGCACCTGTTAAGCGCACAAGCGGCGCCTCGAACATCACCGTGCACGGTATCGACAACTGTCTTGTCCGCATTTCCAAGTGCTGTATGCCGATTCCCGGCGATGACATTGTGGGCTATATCACAAAGGGACGCGGCGTTTCCGTGCACCGTGCAGACTGTGTGAACGTACACGCCGACACGCTTTCCGAAGAGGATCGCAGCCGCCTCATTTCCTGCTACTGGACTGAAAATCAGCAGGGCGCTTACCTTTCGGATATTCAGATTGAATCGACCGACAGAAAAGGTCTTCTTGCAGATATTACGAATGCAGTTTCGGACGGCAAGATTGCCATTACGGCAATGAGTTCCCGTTCCCTCAAAAATAAGATGGCGATGATTAACCTTACCGTGGAAATCGAAAACGCAGAGCAGCTCAACTCCATCATTAAGCGGCTGTATACGATTCCGGGTGTATTTAACATCATCCGCCTGCACCAGTAGGAGCGACTATGGAAATTTCTGTTTTACGCGTAGGCCCGCTTTCCGTAAACTGTTTTCTCGCGGGAAACGGACAGGATCTGGGCATTATCGACCCCGGCGAGGATGCGGAAGCGATTATTGCCGCAGTCGGGGATAAAAAACCTTCCGGCATCTTCCTCACACACGGCCATTTTGACCACGTAGGGGCTGCAGCCGCACTACGCGCGCACTTTTCGGTGCCGATTTATATTCACAAAGAGGACGCCGGTATGCTCCGGGATGCGGTCACAAGCCACGCCGCGCGCTTCGGCTTTCCTTTTGAAGGGTTTTCGCCGGATATTCTCTTTGAAGAGAGCGATACCCTTTCGATTGGCGGCACCGACTTTTCGGTATTGCACACGCCCGGGCACACGGACGGAAGCTGCTGCTTTTTGGCCGGGGATGTTCTCTTTGCGGGCGATACGCTTTTCCGCGGCTCCGTCGGCATTTTTGCGCGTGAAAACAAGGCTCTGATGCAAAAGAGCATCCGCCGCCTTCTGGCGCTTCCGGAAGACACGTTTGTTCTCCCCGGGCACGAGGGAGAAACAACGATTGCCCGGGAAAAGCTGCAAAACCCCTTTGCAAATTTCAACTGGGAGTGGGAATAATTGAACTTACTTTCCTATGGACATACGATGGAATATGAAGCGGAGCAGATGGTCCTGCTCTTCTTTCCCGAGCACGAGGGTGTAACGCTAAAAACGACGCTCAGCACCGCAGGCGGCAGGACGTCCGTTTTAAGCGAAGCCTCCTTTTCGGGGCAAAGTGCAGTGCACACGGAGACTTCTTTAGAGGCGCCCGAAACGAAGCGCGAACTCGGAAATCTTATAAAACGAAGTGCCTATTTTGCACTCCGCCGAATTTCTTCCATGCCTACCCCTTGGGGGATTCTGACGGGTGTGCGCCCGGCAAAGCTTGTGCGCATACTCTTTGAAGAAGGAAACGATGAAGCGGCTGTGCGCCGTATTCTCCGCGAAACCTATCTCGTAGAGGAGGACAAGATTGATCTTGCCGTAAGTGTAGCACTTGAAGAGGCCAAGCACCCGCAAAACCGCGAGGAGGTTTGCGTATACATCGGCATCCCCTTCTGCCCCACACGCTGCAGCTATTGCTCTTTTATTTCCGGCACGGGTGCCGTTGCCACAAAAGAGGAATATGTGCGGCTTCTTCTCCGGGAAATAGAAAGGACAGGGGAAATTATCCGCAATCTTTCCCTTCGCCTTCGCGCCGTGTATATCGGCGGCGGCACGCCCACAAGCCTTGACACGCCGCAGCTTTCGCTCCTTCTCGAAGGGATCCGCAATTTTCTTCCCGTTTCTGAAAATATGGAATTTACAACCGAAGCCGGACGGCCTGATACGATAACGCCCGAAAAGCTTTCTGTTTTAAAAACACTCGGCACAAACCGTATCAGCATAAATCCGCAGACCTTGCACAACGAAACACTTCGCCGCATCGGCAGGCGCCACACGACCGCAGAATTTCTTTCTGCATTTGAAATGGCAAGGGAAGCCGGTTTTACGAATATCAACACAGACCTTATCGCAGGGCTTCCCGGCGAGGATTTTGCGATGTACCGCTATTCTCTCGATACAGTGCGCGCGCTCCGTCCGGAAAGTCTTACCGTACATACTTTATATCTGAAGCGCGCCTCGGCCATCCGACAGAGCGGCGAAGGTGTGACCGAAGCCCCTGATGTTGCCGATATGCTCGCCTATACGTATAAGACCGTGCGCGAGGATGGCTACCGACCCTACTATATGTACCGCCAGAAGGCCACGGCAGGAAATCTCGAAAATGTGGGCTACTCCCTTCCCGGCACAGCGTCTTTCTATAACACGGCTACCATGACCGACTGTGCGCACATTTTTGCGCTTGGTGCCGGAGGCGTAAGCCGCCTGCTTCTCCCGGACAAAGTGGTCCGCGTTTTCAATTTCAAGCATGATGACGGATACACCCGCGAATTCGACGAGGTGCTCCGCCGGAAAGAAGAATTTTATAAAATCCGTGAACAAAAGTAATGTTTTATACATTGACTTTCAAATAAGAGAAAAAGAAAGGTGATACTATGGCTGAATTACGTTTTAACCCTTTAACACGCGACTGGGTGATGATAGCCTCGCACAGACAGGCACGCCCGAATATGCCGAAGGACTGGTGCCCGTTTTGCCCCGGCAGCGGCAAAGTGCCGGATGACTTTACGGTATACAAATATGATAATGATTTCCCGGCGCTCCGCCAGGACCCGCCCGTGCCCGACGATGTAGCAGGCGGCGTTTACAAAACGGCAGAAGCATACGGAAAATGTGAGGTTATTCTCTATTCCAAAAACCATACGGAAACGCTCCCTGAACTTTGCGACACCCATGTAAAGGAGCTTGTGGACCTTTGGTGCGAACGGTTTGAGGCGCTTTCGAAAGATGAAAAAATCAAGTACGTCTTTATTTTCGAAAACCGCGGCGAAGTGGTCGGCGTTTCTATGCCCCACCCGCACGGCCAGATTTACGGCTACTCTTTCCTTCCCAAAAAGCTGGCACTGGAAGCAGAATCCTTTAAGATGCATAAGGATGAAACCGGAGCTTGCCTCCTTTGCGATATGCTCGAGGAAGAAAAGAAATTTGAAAAACGTATTATCTTTGAGAACGAAGCCTTCACGGTCTTTCTCCCCTTCTTCTGCGAATATCCGTACGGTATGTACATTGCCCCGAAGCGCTGTGTTCGGTATATCACCGATTTCACGGAAGAAGAACGCTTTCTTTTAGGGCAAGCCATCAAGAGAACGGCGGGCACGCTCGACTGTCTCTTTGACTATGCCTTCCCCTATATGATGTGTATGCACAACGCGCCCGTAAATCTTGAAGGCAGCGAAAACTTCCACTTCCATATTGAATTCTTCCCGCCGATGCGGTCGAAGGACAAGCAGAAGTTCAACGCTTCCAGCGAAACAGGCGCCTGGGCACATTGCAATCCCACGGCACCGGAAGAACGTGCAGAAGAGCTTCGTGCCGCATATCAGAAGTTTATTGCGAAGGAGGAGGCATAAGAATGGATGTACAGACACTAAAAAACGAATTTTGCAAATATTTTGGCGAAGGCGGCGAACTTTATGTTTACGCTTCGCCCGGCCGCGTAAATCTTATCGGTGAACACACTGACTATAACGGCGGCTACGTATTCCCCGCGGCCATCACGCTTGGCACCACAATTATCGCCCGCAAACGAGAAGATAACATCATCCGTATGCGCGCGACCGATCTTAACATTGTAGTAGAGGCAGACCTTTCGAAGATTGATGACTACAAAACACTTTCCTGGGGCAACTACCAGATTGGTGTTGCGGCAGAGCTTATAAAAGACGGCATCACGGTCACCGGCTGCGACCTTCTTTTCCACGATACCACCCCGCACGGTGGCGGACTTTCCTCCTCGGCGGCGATTGAAGTGGCTACGGCGCTTTGTCTTTATCACCTTTCTACCGGCAAAACGCCTGACATGTGCCAGATGGCGATTATCGGCCAGAGAGCTGAGCACAACTACATCGGCGTTGCCTGCGGCATTATGGACCAGTTTGCTTCCGCTATGGGCAAGGCAGGCCACGCGATTTTCCTGGATTGCAAGGACCTTTCCTATGAGCTTGTCCCCCTCGCGCTCGGTTCTGTGCGCATCGTAATTGCAAACACGAATAAAAAGCGCAGTCTTGTAACAAGCAAATATAACGAGCGCCGCGCCGAATGTGAAGCCGCGCTCGCAGATTTACAGACCGTTTTGCCGAATCTTGTACACCTCGGTTGCCTCTCGCCTGCCGAGTTTGAGGAAAACGCTTCTGTCATTCAGAACCCCATTGCAAAAAAGCGTGCCCTGCACGTAGTTATGGAATGTGACCGCGTAAAACAGTCGGTAGAAGCTTTGAAAAATGACGATATTGCCCGCTTCGGTAAGCTTATGGATGCCTCGCACGCTTCACTTCGTGACCTTTATGAGGTTACGGGTGACGAACTGGATACGCTCGTAGATGCGGCGCAGGCACAGCGCGGCTGCCTCGGCTCCCGTATGACCGGTGCCGGCTTTGGTGGCTGTACGGTAAGCCTTGTAGAAAACGACTGTGTTGAAGAATTTATGCAGAATGTAGAAAAGGCATATACCGAAAAAATCGGCTATGCCCCCACATTTTATGTAACGGACGCCGGCGATGGCGGCCGTGTTTTGGAGTAGAGAAAATGGATACAACACTTCTTATTGTACGACACGGACAAAGTGAAACAAACCCTCTGAATATTTTTGCCGGCCATCTGAACCCGTCTCTTACGGAGCTTGGAAAAAACCAGGCAGAAGCGCTCGCGGCATTTCTGGATGCCTTTCCTATCACCGTCGCCTATACGAGCGACCTTTCGCGTGCCTTTCATACGGCGGAGATAACGGCCGTGCGGAAAGGAATTCCGCTGATTACCGACCCCCGCCTTCGTGAAATCAACGCCGGTGTCTGGCAAGGAAAGCAATACAGCGAACTTACAGACCGGGACGATTTTAAGCTATGGCTCCGAGATATTGGTCTTGCGCATCCCGAGGGCGGAGAAAGCACGGCGGAACTTCTCGAACGCGTGCTCACGGCAACACAAGAAATTGCCGCAAGGCACCGTGGTGAAACGGTTCTGGTTTCCACACACGCCACCCCTCTTCGCCTTCTGCAAACAGCCTGGCTGGGCCTTCCGATTTCGGCGGCAAAGGATTTACCCTACGCCGGCAATGCAGCAGCTTCCAAGGTTATTTACAAAGAAAACGGTGAGTTTGAAGTCCTTTTCTACGGCAAAAATGACTTTCTGGGAGAGTATATAACCGCGCTCCCGACATCGGTGTAACCATATGCAGATACAGGAAGCCATCATAGTAGAAGGTACATATGATAAAATGCATCTCAATTCCATCGTCGATGCACTCATAGTGCCCACATTCGGATTCTCCGTTTTTACGGATACCGAGCGCCTTTCGTATATACAGGCGCTTGCCAAAAAAAACGGCATTATTATTCTGATGGATTCGGACAGCGCCGGCTTTAAGATACGGTCGTTTTTGCACGAGCATATCACCGAAGGACGGGTGCTTGACGCGTATATCCCCGCGCTTCCGGGAAAGGAAAAAAGAAAAACGCGCGCCTCGGCTGAAGGCACGCTCGGTGTAGAGGGCGTTCCCTGCGACACGCTTCTTTCCTTGCTTTTGGCGGTTTCCACACCCAAAGAAGAAGTGACGGAGAAAATCACGCATCTGCATTTTTATGAAGACGGCCTTTTAGGCACCGCCGGCAGCCGTGAAAAGCGGGCCGCACTTGCCGCTTTTCTGCACCTGCCGCCGCAGCTTTCGCAAAAAGCACTGCTCGCGGCTGTGAATGCGCTGATGACACCGCAGGAATATCGCGCGTGGTGTGACGCCTATCGCTAAGAGGAGACTTTTCCCATCTCGATAAGCACGATATCATCCCCGATTCTCCGGATGCTTCCCCAAGGGATAACAAATTCATTTTCTTTTCCGAAAATGCCAAGCACCTTACTCTGCCCCGGTATAATCAGCGCTTCAATCCTGCCGCTTTCCGGGTCAATTTCCGCATCAAACACATATCCGAGCCTTGCGCCGTCCACAAGGTTAATTACTTCTTTCTGGCGAAAATCATAAATTCGCATAGTCCCTCCCAAATGTAAAAGTGCACATACGCTTTTTATAGCCTATGTGCACTTTTTCTGTTTTATGCTATCGGGAAAGAATTTCGCGCATCGCCCGTGCCGCATATGTCATTTCCCGTGGCGTTGTAAAAACGCCGGGGGAAAAACGGATACTTCCTTTATCCAAAATGCCGAAACGCGCGGCCGCAAGCGGCGCACAATGGAGCCCCGCCCGCGTGGCAATACCGTATTTTTCATCTAATACTGCGGCAATTTCGCCCACATCGCGTTCTTCCAATGCGAGAGACACTACGCCCACGCGACGGGCGTGCTCCTCCGGTCCGAGAACGCGGACTCCGGGAATTGTCTCTACCGCACGGATAAAATTTTCACAAAGCCTTCTTTCGTATTTCTCTATTCTGTCGACACCCTTCGAAAGTACGAAGCGCACGCCGCCCGAAAGGCCTGCAATCCCCGGCAAATTCACCGTCCCTGCCTCCAACCTATCCGGCAGAAACGGCGGCATTTCTGCACTTTCCGAAAGGCTTCCCGTTCCGCCCGCACGCATAGGGCGGATAGCAATGCCCTCGCGGATATAGAGACCGCCCACGCCCTGCGGTCCCAAAAGTCCTTTATGCCCGGGAAATGCGAGAATGTCGATACTGTCGCGCTCAACATCAATAGAAGTGCACCCTGCTGTCTGCGCGGCGTCAACCATAAAGAGAATCCCGCGCTCCCGCGCGAGGCGGCCAATCTCCCGGATGGGATTGATACCACCACCCACATTGGAAGCGTGCTGCAGGCAAATCATCCGCGTGCGCGGCGTGATTTCACGAAGGACAGCCTCGGGACTTACCGTGCCATCCTCCCCGGCGCGGGCAAAGAGCGTGCGCACACCTTCTTTCGAAAGCGCAAGGCTCGGCCGGTATACGCTGTTATGCTCCATATCGGAAATAATAAGGTCATCGCCGCTTTCCGGTATGCCGCCAAGGGCAATATTTATGCTATCTGTGCAGTTTTGGGTAAAAACGATTCTCTCGGGCGAAGGGATATGGAAAAGCTTTGCTAAAAGCACACGCGTTTCCCATATTTTCTCGGCGGCCTGCACGCTCATTTTATGTGCACCGCGCCCTGCATTCGCCGCGTAATTTTCCATACACCCAGCCATTTCGGCGTGTACGCTTCGGGGCTTTGGAAAAGAGGTGGCGCCGTTATCGAGGTAAATCATAAGGGCTCACCCTTCAATACGCCGAGAATTCGCACCCCGATCTCCCTTGCTGCCGTCTCCGCCGGCTGAAGTGCCTTTTCCTGGATTCTTACGGAATAGCCGCATCCGCCGCGGCGGGCGCGGGGTGGCGTCTGTACCACTTCAGACGGCATCCCCATTTGGCGGAGCTTCTTTTTCATTCGCACGGCATCTGTCATCGACGCAACTTGTAAAAGCATTGCTCCTCTCCTATCTGAGGCGTAAAAATAAAAAACCGCCTCAGTACACTATATGCCGACCTTCCGGAAATGTTCTTTTGTTCGACATTTTCCGTCAAAACAAAAAAGCAGTCCATAGGAACTGCTTTTTATATTAAAGAATAGAAATCAAAATCCAGGCGCCGCGCACAAGGAGTGCACACAGCCACGCCACAATGCATTGGCCGAGTACAATGCCCGCGGCCCATCTGCCGCCAAGCTCGCGGCGAATAGCCGCAACTGCCGCTACGCACGGTGTGTACAAAAGACAGAATACCAAAAATGCGGCCGCCGCCATCGGCGTCAGAAGCGAAAGGATGCCTGCCCCGTCACCCAAAAGAACGGATAAAGTGGAAACTACGCTTTCCTTTGCCATAAAACCTGCTACAAGCGCCGTTACAAGGCGCCAATCACCAAACCCCAAGGGCGCAAAAACAGGCGCTACCACGCCGGAAATACGCGCCAGAATACTTTCTTCCGCACTTTGGGCAAGATTTAAGCCAAAATCGAAGCTCTGCAAAAACCACACGGCCATAGAAGCGACGAAAATGACGGTGAAGGCTCTCTGGAGAAAGTCCTTCGCTTTATCCCACAAAAGCTGAATGACGTTCCTTACGGCAGGCAAACGGTAATTTGGAAGCTCCATTACAAACGGAACGGCCTCACCGCGAAACGCGGTGCCTTTGGATATGTATGCCGTCAGAATGCCGACCAGAATACCGAGAAGATACAGGCTTATCATAATAAGCCCGGCGTACTGTGGGAAGAATGCATTTGCAAAGAAGCCGTAAATCGGAAGCTTTGCCGTGCAGCTCATAAAAGGCGTCAGAATAATCGTAAGCTTTCTGTCACGCGCCGAAGGAAGCGTGCGGCTGGCCATAACGCCCGGCACGGTGCACCCGAAGCCGATAAGCATCGGCACGATGCTTCTGCCGGAGAGCCCGATTTTCCGCAGCAGCTTATCCATCACAAAGGCAATACGTGCCATATAGCCGCTATCCTCCAAAATGGATAAGAAGAAGAAAAGGACAATGATGACGGGAATGAAGCTTAAAACGCTTCCCACACCGCTGAATATGCCGTCAATGACCAAAGAATGGAGTGCGGGGTTGACGTCCGCTTTTGTAAGCCATAAGTCAAGGACACTGCCGAGCGCTTCGATGCCACCTTCCAGAAGGCCCTGCAAATAGGCGCCGATAACGCTGAAGGTCAGCCAGAAGATCGCCGCCATAATGAGGATGAATGACGGAATGGCCGTATATTTCCCCGTGAGAATTTTATCAACTTTCTGACTTCGCACATGCTCGCGACTTTCGTGAGGACGCGAAACTGTTTTTTCGCAAAGCTTATGTATGAACGAAAAGCGCATATCGGCAATGGCGGCGGCGCGGTCGAGTCCGCGTTCCTCTTCCATCTGTGTGATAATATGCTCTATCATTTCTTTTTCATTTCCGGAAAGGGCGAGCGCCTCCATTACAAGGCTATCCCCTTCCACAAGCTTGGCCGCGGCAAAGCGAAGCGGAATGTCGGCTTCTTTCGCATGGTCCTCTATAAGATGCATAATGCCGTGGAGGCATCTGTGCACGGCGCCGCCGTTTTTATCCTTATCACAAAAGTCATTCCGGCCAGGTTTTTCCCTGTACCGTGCCACGTGCATCGCATGCTTTATAAGCTCCTCAACGCCTTCGTTTTTCGCGGCAGAAATCGGAACAACCGGTATGCCGAGGATTTCTTCCATTTCATTAATGTGGATGGTGCCGCCGTTCCCACGCACCTCATCCATCATATTGAGTGCGAGCACCATCGGCACATCGAGTTCCATAAGCTGCATCGTGAGGTAGAGATTTCGTTCGATGTTCGTAGCATCGACAATATTGATAATGCCTTCCGGCTTTTCCTTCAAAATAAATTCACGGGAAACAATTTCTTCGCGGCTGAAGGGAGACAGCGAATAGATACCGGGAAGATCCGTAACCTCTGCCCCGTTTTGGCCTCGGATGTTTCCCGTTTTTCTGTCCACTGTAATGCCCGGAAAATTACCGACGTGCTGGTTTGCACCCGTCAGCTGATTAAAAAGTGTGGTTTTGCCGGAGTTCTGGTTTCCTGCCAGCGCAAAAGTGATTGTTTTACCTTTCGGAAGCGGGTCCCCGTCCGTTTTTACATGGTACTTTCCGCTTTCACCAAGGCCGGGATGTGCCGCACGCCTTTCGCACGGTTTGGTCTCTGCGCGCGTAATCGCCTCCGTTTCAATGCGGACACGGATTTTTTCGGCATCCGCAAGACGAAGCGTGAGCGTGTACCCGTGAATTTCCAGTTCGATCGGGTCACCCATCGGGGCATACTTCTGCACCCGCACTTCCGCACCCGGAATGACTCCCATATTTAGGAAGTGGCGTCGAAGGTTTCCTTCCCCACCTACCTCGGTAATGGTGGCACGCTGTCCGATTGTAAGTTCTCTGAGTGTCATACCAAGATTTCCTTTCTAAAACCCATAATAAGCCGTTCCCGCGGAAAGCGTCTGCCCCTTTGCGGCGGCAAGCTCGCTCACCGTTACAAGGCGCACACCGCGCGCAAGAAGTGCTGGCACGGCTTTTTCAATCGCCTCTGCGGTATTTTCGTAGATATCGTGCATAAGGATTACCGCGCCGTCCCACGCGTGCGACAAAATGTGCTGTGCAATCGCGTCGGCGCTTTTTCCCCTCCAGTCCTCTGTATCTACATTCCATAAAACCGTCGGTACACCTGCAAGGCGGCGCACTGTGGCCGTATGATTTCCGTACGGCGGGCGAAGGAGCGAGGGCTCCTTTCCGGTGGCGCGCAGAATAGAATTCCTCGTTTTGGAAACCTCACTCTGGATGCGCGATGCGCTGCTTTTGGAAAGGTTCGGATGGATATAGGTGTGGCTTCCGATTTCATGGCCCGCTTCCGCCACACGCGCGGCCACGGCCGGATACTTATCCACCTGTGTACCGAGCATGAAGAACGTGGCTTTTACGCCGTATTTTGCGAGTGTGTTCAAAACAGCATCTGTGTGTGTACCATGCGGCCCGTCATCAAATGTGAGGGCTACGCGCGGTGAAGAAAACGGTATCGCGCTCCAGCCAACGGCAAGATATGCCGAAAGCTCCGGCTTTAATATGCGCAGCACCCGCCCATCGGGCGCATACACATTCTGCCTCGTTTCCGCTTCCGTGGCATACCAGCCCACCTTCAGATAGTCCGCAAGGAAATCCCTTGGGATCTCGAGACTTCGGCCATCCATCGCGTACACGGTTGCAACCGTTTCCTCGCGTGTGGCATACCAGCCCACGCGCAGATATTCCTCCAGATGTGCGCGCGGCACCTCGAGGGTACGACCGTCCATAGCATACACGGTTGCCACCGTTTCCTCCCGTGTGGCATACCAGCCGACGTTCAGATAGTCCCCGAAATACGCCTTGGGAATGACAAGTGTGCGGCCATCCATTGCATACACCGTGGTGACAGTTTCTTCATATGTTCTGTACCAGCCTACTTTTGTGTACGCTTCCACGTCTTTCTCCGGCACAAGGGTTGTGCGCCCGTCGGCCGCGTACATCGTAACACTGGCGCTTCCTACCGGCATTGCCATCACCATAAGGCAAAAGAGCAATATGCCGGCCACTGTTTTCTTCATACGTTTCCTCTTTTTCTTTTTTATAAAGTGTAAAGAAGTCTATACCCACAAAAAGGGGCAGCACCAGTATAGTGCGGCTCCTTTTTGTCGTCTCGTCAAACGGCGGCAAGCGCCTTTTCGATGTCTTTTAAGATGTCTTCTACATTCTCAAGCCCTACAGAGAAGCGCACCATACCGGGCTGAATACCTGCGGCTACGAGCTGTTCGTCTGTAAGCTGACGGTGTGTTTCACTTGCGGGATGCAGAACGCATGTGCGGATATCTGCAACGTGCACTTCATTCGAAGCAAGCTCCAGAGAATCCATAAAGCGCATAGCCGCTTCCTTGCCGCCACGGATCACAAACGAAATAACGCCGCTTGCACCTTTTAAGTATTTCTCGGAAAGAGCGTAGCTTGCATCACCGGGAAGTCCGGGATATGTAATACTTTCAATTTTATCCGATTTTGCGAGATATCCTGCTACAACCTTCGCATTTTCGCAGTAGCGCTGCATACGAACAGCGAGCGTTTCAAGGCCGAGATTTAAAAGAAATGCAGAATGTGCAGCCGGATATACACCAAAGTCGCGCATCAGCTGCATACGGGCCTTTAAGATATAGGCCATTTTGCCGTATGTCTTGGTGTACGATAAACCGTGGTACGATTCGTCCGGCTCTACAAGTTCGGGGAACTTGCCGTTCGTCCAGTCAAAGCGGCCGCTATCGACAATAACACCGCCTACCTGCACGGCGTGGCCGTCCATATATTTAGAAGTGGAATGAATAACGATATCCGCGCCGAAATCGATCGGTTTACAAAGAACCGGCGTTGCGAAGGTGTTGTCGACAATCAGCGGCACGCCGTGTGCATGGGCAAACTTTGCAAAGCGCTCGATATCCAAAACAGAAAGTGCGGGGTTTGCAATCGTTTCGCCGAAAACGGCCTTCGTATTTTCTTTAAAAGCGTTCTCGAGTTCTTCGTCGGTAGCGTTCTTATCCACAAAAATGCACTCAATGCCGAGTTTCTTGAGTGTTACGGCAAAGAGGTTTACTGTGCCGCCGTACACCTCAGAAAGGCTTATAAAGCTATCGCCTGCCTGACAAATATTGAGGATAGAAAGAAGTGTGGCCGCCTGACCGGACGAGGTGCACATTGCACCTACGCCGCCCTCCAGCGCCGCAATTTTTTCTTCTACTGCCATAACGGTGGGGTTTGCAAAGCGGGAATAGATGAGGGACTTTGTCGGGTCATCAAATACAGCCGCCACGTCCGCGGTAGAATCATATACATATGTTGTGCTCTGCACAATCGGTACCACACGCGGTTCCGCGTTTTTCGGGGTGTACCCTGCATGCAGGCATTTTGTTTCATCTTTCATGTTTATCCCTCCACAGTATAAGGTAAAATTCTTTTACAGTATAGCATATTTTTGCATAAATTGCAATTATTTTTTTCTAGGCCTTTACAGGTGCGCGGCGGATGTTTTCGCCCACGCGACGCGCTCCTAAAAAATATATATCGGTTGCGCGGTTTTCGAGTTCCCAAATTGGTGAAGGCTCTGAAAACGCGGCAGGTCTTGTGATAATCGGAAGGCTCGCCGTCTTCTTCATTTCTTTCAAAATTTCCTGTCCGCGGTCAGTAAAGCCTAGTACGCGGATGTACTGCGGCTTTTCTTCGGCTGTGCGCGTGTTTTGAAGGAGAATCTGCAAAAGAGCACGTTTTAGGGTTGCCATCGGTATATGCCGCGTTTTTGCGCTTTCTAAAAGTGCAGAAAGGCTCGATGTATCTGCCGAGGCAATACGTTTTTTGACCGCGTCCGGAATCGTTTCAAAGGCTTGCCAGTTTGTAGCCTTTACGGCATATAAAATAAGATCGGCATAGTCCTCGAGCGAATGGAGTTCCTCTCTATCTATTGGTTTTTTTAGGTATACATCCACAGGTTCTCCCGAAAGGAGTTTTTGCCGAAGCGCCATCGCAGAAGGAAAACCTTCTTCAATCTCCTCGGCAAGATATCCGCTCCCCTCCCTTTTTACGGTATGCACCGCCAAATCCTTTGCAAAGCGCAAATAATGAACGCCTAAAATGTTATTCGGCTCTAAAAGAAGTTTTGCGGCTTCTGCATCTATCGCGGCGAGTGCCACCATGCGGGCAGCGGCATAGGACCTACCCTCCCGAAGCTCTTTTTGAAGGACCTCCCGAAAGTGCGGCGGCTCCTCTTCTAAGATGTTGGCTGCCCTTTTAAGAAGGGCTATATCGCCGCATTCGCTACCGAAAGAAAGTGTATCCACAACGCCGGTGCTGCGAAGCGTCTCCACCGCACCGCGGGCAAAGCCCTCTGCGGAGGAAAGCGCGTAAACGGTGGGCAACTCCAGCACCAGATCCACGCCACCGGAAATAGCACGAAAAGCCCGCGTCCATTTATCCAGGATCGCAGGCTCTCCCCGCTGCACAAAGTTCCCGCTCATAACGGCAACAACGCCCTCTGCCGCGGTCTCTTGTTTTGCTTTTTCTATATGATATGCATGCCCCGTATGAAACGGATTGTATTCGGCCACAATGCCTAAAGCGTGCATAGTTTACACCTCATTCATTCGATTTAAAAACGCTCTCGTGCGCTCGTTCTGCGGATGATTGATCAGTGCGTCCGCCGTGCCTTCTTCCACGATGTAGCCACCGTCCATAAAAACAACGTGATCGGCAACACCGAGCGCAAATTCAATTTCGTGCGTTACAATCAGCATCGTCATATGCTCGGCGGCAAGGTCACGGATAACATGCAGTACTTCCCCCGTAAGCTCGGGGTCAAGTGCGCTTGTAGGCTCATCGAAGAAAAGAATCTCCGGTTTTAAGGCAAGGGCACGGGCAATCGCCACGCGCTGCTGCTGCCCGCCGGACAGTGCAGAAGGATACTGATTTGCCTTTTCAGAAAGGCCCACGCGGCTGAGAAGCGAAATAGCCGTCTCTCTTACTTCTTCCGCATCGCGCTTTTGCACGGTAATCGGTGCCGCGGTGATATTATCGAGCACCGTCATATGCGGAAACAGGTTAAAGTTTTGAAACACCATCCCCGTTTTGCCGCAAATACGTCTCGCTTCCTTTTCCGGTACATAGATAACTTTATCATCCACCGTTTCCGCAAGCGTTTCGCCGTCAATACGAATGGTACCGGCAGATATTTTTTCAAGACGGTTAAGGCAACGGATAAATGTGCTCTTGCCGCTGCCGGAAGGACCTAAAATGGCTGTGACCTGTCCTTTTTCTGTTTTGAAGTCAATGCCCTTTAAAACTTTCAGGCTACCGAAATTCTTTTTGAGACCTTCTACTTCCAAAATAGCCATCAGTTATCCCTCCTCAAGTGACGCGAGCACCGTTTTTCCGTAGATTTGAACAGTACGGTCAGAATCAATGTAAAGAACAGATATAAAAGGGCCGCAAGCAAAAATGCCGTGGTATCGAGGTCGCGGTTTACGGCGCCTTTGGCAGCACGAAGTAATTCCGAAACGCTAATCGCGGTAATAAGGGCCGTATCTTTTACGAGCGTGATGGTTTCATTTGTAATGGGCGGAATGATGCGGCTTAAGGTCTGCGGAATAATAATCTTCCGCATCGTCTGACTGCTTGTAAAGCCGAGTGCCTTTGCGGCCTCATACTGGCCGCGGTCAATCGATTCGATGCCGCCGCGGTAAATTTCTGCAAAATATGCGGCATAATTCAGCGTAAAGGCAACAACGGCCGCCGTTACGCCATTGAAGGTAATACCCATATTGGGAAGGCCGTAATATACAAAATAAAGCTGCAACAAAAGAGGCGTTCCGCGAAGTACCCAGATGTACGCCGACGAGAACCACCGAAGCGGTGCCACTTTCGAAATGCGCATAAGCCCAAAAATAAGACCGAGCGGAAGCGACAGCACAAGCGTAAGCGTAAAGACTAAAAGTGTAATCCGTCCACCGCGCAAAAGTGCCGGCAAAATTCTGCCCGAATATGTAAACCATTCTACCACATTGGCCCAGTTTTCAGCAATAAAATCCATTCTATAATCCTTTTCCGAAAACGCGTACGTCTCCTTTTCTTTTCAGTAAAGAGGGCTGACCGCATCTCTGCGACCAGCCCTTCTCTCGCTTTTGTTTATCGAAGAACTAAGTCCTCACCAAACCATTCGGTGGAGATTTCGCTTGCCTTGCCGTTTGCAATTACTGCATCGAGGGCGGCATCAATTTTTGCGGTAAGAGCATCTTCGCCCTTGCGCATACCGATTACATAAAGGTCTTCGCCGAAGTCTTCACTTGCGAATGCGAAAGTACCAGCTTTGAGGTTTGCCTTGTACATACCGGCAACCTTGTCGATGATAACGGCATCAAGTCTGCCTGCTTCAAGGTCCATAACAGCTTCATCATAGGTATCATATTCTGCAAGACCGTCAGCAATGTCACCGTAAATGGCGTCAGCCTGAATCATTTCAAGAGCAGCAGAAGCGGCCTGTGTGCCGATGTTCTTGCCGGCGAGGTCTGCCTTCTTGTCGATGGGCTTATCTGCCATTGTCATAATAACGATAGAGTTATTGAAGTACGCTTTGGAAAGATTCATCTTTTCAACGCGTTCCGGTGTTTTGCTCATACCGTTCCAGATAACGTCAATCTTCTTGCCGTCGAGTTCCATTTCCTTAGCATCCCAAACGATGGGCTTGAATTCTACTGCAACGCCGAGCTCTTCGCCAACTGCATTTGCAAGGTCGATATCAAAGCCAACGAGTTCACCATCTTCTGTGCGGAAGCCCATGGGAGCAAATGTGTCGTCAAGACCGACAATCAGCTTTCCGTTTGCCTGGATGTAATCCCAGGAAGCATCTTCAGCTACCGGTGCGGAGGGAGCCGGGGTTTCTACGTCTGTTTTTGTGCATGCCGCAAATGTGAATACTACACAAAGGGCAAGTGCGAGTGCAATCCATTTTTTCATTTTCATTACTCCTTTACTTTATTGTGCTTCTTTATAGTAGCACTTTATCATGATAAAGTCAAGCTTTTTTTGAAAATTCGTACAGGTTACAGGGACTCGTCATTCGTCACCCAGTCCTGCACGTTTACAATTTCGTACTTATCTTTTGTCTGCCGTACCACCACAAGCTCAATACCGGCATTGATAATCATGCGGCGGCACATGGCGCAGGAAGTAGCATTTTCAACAAGTTCGCCCGTTTTTGCATCTTTTCCGGCGAGGTACAAAACCGCGCCGATCATATCGCGGCGGGATGCGCTTATTATGGCGTTTGCTTCCGCATGTACACTGCGGCAAAGCTCATAGCGCTGACCGCTCGGGATGGAAAGCTCCTCCCTGCGACAAGTGCCACGGTCAATACAATTTTGGCGACCGCGCGGCGCGCCGGTATAGCCGCTCGAGATGATTTCATCATTCTTTACGATAATAGCACCGTAGTTTCGGCGCAGGCATGTGCCGCGGCCGATAACGGTTTCTGCAATATCCAAGTAGTAATTGTATTTATCTCTTCTTTCCAAGTGTATCCACCCTCCTGCATTTTTCTAAAGAGCAACAAAGGGCTGCCATAGGGCAGCCCTTTGGAAAGATGTCTTATTTGTTGATTGCGCTTACAACACCGGAACCAACTGTTCTGCCACCTTCGCGGATAGCGAAGCGGAGACCTTCTTCGATAGCGATCGGAGTGATCAGCTCAACGGAGATGGATACGTTATCGCCAGGCATGCACATTTCAACGCCTTCCGGCAGCTGAACAACACCTGTAACGTCAGTTGTTCTGAAGTAGAACTGCGGTCTGTAGTTGTTGAAGAACGGTGTGTGACGGCCGCCTTCATCCTTGGTCAGAACGTAAACTTCGCCCTTGAATGCAGTGTGCGGATTGATGGAACCCGGCTTTGCAAGAACCTGGCCGCGTTCGATTTCGTTTCTCTGAACACCGCGGAGAAGAGCACCGATGTTATCGCCAGCTTCTGCCTGATCGAGGAGCTTGCGGAACATTTCGATACCGGTAACAACAACCTTGCGAGCTTCGTCGGTAAGACCAACGATTTCAACTTCGTCGGAAACCTTAAGAGCACCTCTCTCTACACGGCCTGTAGCAACTGTACCACGGCCTGTGATGGAGAATACGTCTTCAACCGGCATAAGGAACGGAAGGTCTGTCTTTCTTTCCGGAGTCGGAATGTAGCTGTCAACAGCTTCCATGAGTTCGAGGATCGGAGCGTATTCCGGAGCGCTTACATCGTTGGAATCGCATTCGAGAGCCTGGAGAGCGGAACCTGCAACGATCGGAATATCGTCGCCCGGGAATTCGTACTCGTTGAGGAGTTCGCGAATTTCCATTTCAACCAGTTCAAGAAGTTCCGGATCGTCAACCTGGTCCTTCTTGTTGAGGAATACTACGATGTAGGGAACGCCTACCTGACGGGAGAGAAGGATGTGTTCTCTTGTCTGGGGCATCGGGCCGTCTGCAGCGGAAACAACGAGGATAGCGCCGTCCATCTGAGCAGCACCGGTGATCATGTTCTTAACATAGTCAGCGTGGCCCGGGCAGTCAACGTGAGCGTAGTGACGGTTGTCAGTTTCGTACTCTACGTGAGCTGTGGAAATGGTAATACCTCTTTCTCTTTCTTCCGGAGCCTTATCGATCATGTCGTATGCTTCGTACTGAGCCTTGCCCTGGAAAGCAAGAACCTTTGTGATAGCAGCGGTCAAGGATGTCTTGCCGTGGTCAACGTGACCAATGGTACCAATGTTTACATGGGGTTTACTTCTTTCAAATTTTTCCTTTGCCATTTGGAAAATCCTCCTTTAATTAACTTTTTTGTCGCTTATAGCTATAATACTATAAAATCACGAAAAAATCAAGTATTTTTTAGAAAAACTGCGATTTATTTCTGTTTGCCGGCTATGATTGCTTCCATAATGCTCTTCGGAACTTCTTCATAGTGGCTGGGCTGCATGGTGTACTGACCGCGGCCCTGTGTTTTGGAACGAAGGTCGGTAGCGTAACCGAACATTTCGCTCAGCGGCACAAATGCAGCGATGGCCTGTGCACCCGGTCTTGCTTCCATACCCTGAATCTGACCACGGCGAGAGTTAAGGTCACCCATAACATCACCCATGTATTCTTCCGGTACGATAACGTCAACCTGCATGATGGGTTCTTTGAGAACCGGATCGCCCTTGCGGCAACCATCTTTGAATGCCATAGAACCGGCAATCTTAAATGCCATTTCAGAAGAGTCAACCTCGTGGTAAGAACCGTCAACAAGTGTTACGCGAACGTCCACAACGTTGTAGCCTGCCAGAACACCATTCTGCATAGCGCTCTGAATACCGGCATCAACAGCGGGGATGTATTCCTTCGGAATTGCACCACCAACAATCTTGTTAACAAATTCGTAACCGGTGCCTGCTTCCATCGGCTCGATTTCCAGTACGCAGTGACCGTACTGACCCTTACCACCGGACTGACGTGCATACTTGTGGTCCACACGAACAGGCTTACGGATTGCTTCTTTGTAGGATACCTGCGGCTTACCTACGTTTGCTTCTACCTTGAATTCGCGCAGGAGACGGTCAACAATGATTTCCAGATGCAGCTCGCCCATACCGGCGATAATGGTCTGGCCTGTTTCTTCGTCTGTATATGCACGGAATGTCGGGTCTTCTTCAGCAAGCTTAGCAAGCGCAATACCCATCTTTTCCTGACCGGCCTTTGTCTTCGGCTCGATAGCAACGCGGATAACCGGTTCCGGGAATTCCATAGATTCCAGGATTACGGGGTTCGATTCGTCACAAAGCGTGTCGCCTGTGCCGGTGTTCTTAAGACCAACGGCTGCGGCAATGTCGCCGGAGTATACGATATCGATATCCTGTCTGTCATTTGCGTGCATCTGGAGAATACGGCCAACTCTTTCGGTCTTGTCCTTCGTGGAGTTGTATACAGCGGAGCCCTTATTGAGGGTACCGGAGTAAACTCTGAAGAAGCAAAGCTTACCTACAAACGGGTCAGTCATAATCTTAAATGCCAAAGCAGAGAACGGCTCCGAGTCGCTTGCGCGACGTTCGGTTTCTTCCTCTGTGCGCGGAACAATACCCTGAATCGGGGGAATGTCCGTCGGCGCGGGCATGTAAGCAACTACTGCGTCCAAAAGGTTCTGTACACCCTTATTTCTGTAGGATGTACCGCAAAGTACGGGAACCATTTCGTTTGCGATAGTAGCTTTTCTGATTGTAGCTTTGATTTCATCTACGGTCAGCTCTTCGCCTTCGAGATACTTCATCATGAGCTCTTCGTCCTGTTCTGCAACAGCTTCGATAAGAGCTGCACGGTACTCCTCTGCCTTTTCGGCCATGTCCGCAGGAATATCTTCGATGCGTTCATCCTTGCCAAGGTCATCATAGTACACAAATGCCTTCATTTCTACGAGGTCAATGAGGCCTTTGAAAGTATCTTCAGCACCAATCGGGAGCTGAATCGGAACTGCATTACACTGCAGACGGTCCTTCATCATCTGGACAACATTGTAAAAGTCAGCACCCATAATGTCCATCTTATTTACATAAGCCATTCTGGGAACTCTGTATTTATCAGCCTGTCTCCAAACGTTTTCAGACTGCGGTTCAACGCCGCCCTTAGCGCAGAATACGGTAACAGAACCGTCCAGTACGCGAAGGGAACGCTCAACCTCAACCGTGAAGTCAACGTGGCCCGGGGTATCAATGATGTTGATACGGGTGCCCTTCCACTGTGCAGTTGTAGCAGCGGAGGTGATGGTAATACCACGCTCCTGTTCCTGTTCCATCCAGTCCATAGTAGCCGAACCCTCATGGGTTTCACCTATCTTATGCACACGGCCTGTGTAGAACAGAATACGTTCTGTAGTAGTAGTCTTACCGGCGTCAATGTGTGCCATGATGCCGATATTTCTTGTATTTTCAAGCGAAAATTCTCTGGCCAAGCAATATTCCTCCTCTCGTCAAATCTCTTGTGAAAAAGCAGATTGGTAAGGTGAATCCTACCATCTGTAATGTGCGAATGCCTTGTTGGCTTCTGCCATCTTGTGGGTATCTTCACGCTTCTTAACAGAGGCACCCATATTGTTGATAGCATCCAAAATTTCGTTTGCAAGACGTTCGCGCATAGTTCTTTCACTTCTTGCGCGGGAGTAGGTTGTCAGCCAGCGCAGACCCAGGGTCTGACGTCTTTCCGGACGTACCTCAATCGGTACCTGATAAGTAGCACCACCAACACGGCGTGCCTTTACCTCCAGAACAGGCATAATGTTCTCCATAGCCTGCAAGAAAACTTCTACAGGCTCCTTGCCGGTCTTTTCACGAATAATATCGAAAGCATCATATACGATCTTCTGTGCAACACCCTTCTTACCGTCAAGCATAATGTTGTTGATAAGACGTGTTACGATCTTGTCTCCGTAAAGCGGGTCCGGCAAAACATCTCTTTTTGCAATAAATCCTCTTCTCGGCACTTTACTTCCCTCCTTCATTAAATTATTTATGAATTCACAGGTACTCAAAGCTTTGCTTTGTCAGTGCAACGCGTTATTTATACAGTGACTTTCGCCACCGAAAAAACCGCATCGCACGCGAAAGGGTATCCTGTCCCTTTCTTCGCACTTCCGGCGGTATTACTTCTTGGGTCTCTTAGCGCCATACTTACTTCTCGACTGCTCGCGCTTTGCAACGCCTGCTGTATCCAGAGTACCTCTGATGATGTGATAACGCACACCAGGGAGGTCCTTAACTCTGCCGCCGCGAATCAGAACAACGCTATGCTCCTGCAGGTTGTGACCTTCGCCCGGAATGTAAGAAGTAACTTCAATTCCGTTCGAAAGACGTACTCTTGCAATTTTACGAAGTGCGGAGTTCGGCTTTTTCGGCGTCATTGTCTTTACAGCTGTGCATACGCCACGCTTCTGCGGGGAATTCTGATCGGTAAGTTCCTTCTTCAGAGAGTTCAAACCCTTCAAAAGTGCCGGCGCTGTCGACTTGGTAACGCTGGTTTCTCTGCCCTTACGGACTAACTGGTTAAATGTTGGCATCATTGCACCCCCTTACCTATAATTTCTATAATAGACGGCTTTTTTGCCGCATCATAGCACGGGTAGTGGCGGTAGAATCCTCTACCGCCCGTACATACTTATTACAGAAGTACTGCCACAGCCGCGCCCACATCAATTCCGCAGGCATCCCCAAGGACTTTGCAGCTTTCGCAGTATTCCAGCGGTACATTCTGTGCCTGACAGGCACTTACGAACGGCGTTGTTACGTGTACATCCGCATCCATAGACACAAATGCTTTTTTTACTTCACCGGCCCGTACCGCTTTTAAAGATTGTTTGAAACCGACAATTTTTTTGTCTGTTTTCAGCTCTTCTAACATAGTTCTCCTCTGCCGATGTCAAAAACACCTGCACGGTAAACTGTGGTTTTGCCCACACAATAGTGGATTATATCACATTATTTACCGCATGTCAAGATAATTTGCATCAAATCCGTCAAATGCCTGTGCTTCCTCCTTCGGTTCTACGGAAATGTCTCTGTACTTTTCCATACCGGTACCGGCCGGAATCAGCTTACCGATGATAACATTTTCCTTGAGACCGAGGAGCGGATCAATCTTACCCTTGATAGCAGCATCTGTGAGAACGCGGGTGGTTTCCTGGAAGGATGCGGCCGACAGGAACGAGTCGGTTGCAAGCGATGCCTTGGTGATACCGAGGAGGATATCTTCGCACTCCGGCACTGCGCGACCTTCCGCTTCTGCGGTCTTGCACATTTCTTCCATAACCAATCTGTCCTCCAGCGTACCCATAAGGATGGGGCTGTCGCCGGGTTCTGTGATTTTAACTTTCTTCATCATCTGACGAACGATAACTTCGATATGCTTATCCGAAATATCAACACCCTGCTGGCGGTATACGCGCTGTACTTCCTGAATGATGTACTGCTGAACCGCAGCAGCACCGCTTATGCGGAGCAAATCGTGGGGATTCAAGGAGCCTTCCGTAAGCGGCGTACCCGGAGCGACTACATCGCCCTCACTAACGCGGAGCTTGGAGCCGTAAGTGATAAGGTATGTGCGGCTCTCCCCTTCTTTATCGTCTGTAATCGTGATTTCACGCTTTTTCTTTGTTTCGTCGATGTGTACCGTACCGCCGTTTTCCGAAAGAACTGCAAGGCCCTTCGGTGTTCTGGCTTCAAAAAGTTCAACTACACGGGGGAGACCCTGCGTAATATCGCCGCCGGCAACACCGCCGGTGTGGAACGTTCTCATTGTGAGCTGTGTACCCGGTTCACCGATGGACTGCGCCGCGATGATACCAACAGCTTCGCCGACATTTACGTGGCTGCCGCTTGCAAGGTTTGCGCCGTAGCACTTTGCACAGACACCAATTTTGGAGTGGCAATGCAATACGCTTCGGATTTCAACTTCCAAGATGCCTGCTTCTTCGATAGCGTGTGCAGTCTGTTCGGAAATGAGTTCGCCTTCTTTTGCAAGTACTGTTTTCCCGTCGGGCGTTGTAACGTCCTTGGTGGGAACACGGCCAACGAGTCTTTCGTAAAGCGGTTCGATAACGGCATTGCCGTCCTTAATCGCAGAAACGGTGATGCCTTCGTGTGTGCCGCAGTCGTCCTCACGGATGATAACATCCTGGCTGACGTCAACAAGACGTCTTGTAAGGTAACCGGAGTCAGCCGTACGGATAGCGGTATCCGCAAGACCCTTACGGGCACCGTGTGTGGAAATGAAGTATTCCAAAATGTTAAGACCTTCGCGGAAGTTTGCACGAATCGGAACCTCAATGGTACGACCCTGGGTATCAGCCATAAGACCGCGCATACCGACGAGCTGACGAATCTGGTTGATGCTACCGCGAGCACCGGAGTCAGCCATCATATAAATCGGGTTGTATTTGTCGAGACCCTTCATAAGTGCATCTGTAACGTCGGAAACAGCGCCTTCCCATGTTTTAATAACACCGGCATAGCGTTCTTCGTCCGTTAAGATACCGCGGCGGAACTGTGCTTCAATCTTATCAACTGCAACTTCAGCATTTGCGAGAATGTCTTTCTTCTCTTCCGGTACCTTCATATCGGAAACGCTGATGGTGATAGCGCCTCTTGTGGAATATTTATATCCCATTGCCTTGATTTTATCCAGAAGGATTGCCGTTTCCGTAATGCCGTGTACCTTAATGCACTTATCAATAATCTTACCGAGTGCACTCTTGCCGGCCAAGAACTCGACTTCGAGTTTCAGTTCGTTGCCTTCGATTGTGCGGTCTACAAAGCCTAAATCCTGCGGAATATCTTCGTTGAAGATAATGCGGCCGACTGTAGTTTCGAGAAGCGCACGTTTTTTAACACCGCCTATTTCCTTTTCGTTCATAACACGAATCGGAGCGTGGAGACCGATAACGCCGTTGGTATATGCAAGCTTTGCTTCTTCAAAGCTCGAAAATGCCTTGCCGGCACCCGGTTCATCTTCTTTTACGAGCGTGAGGTAGTAGCTACCTAAAACCATATCCTGTGTCGGGGTGGTTACAGGCTTACCGTCCTGCGGCTTTAAGAGGTTGTTTGCAGAAAGCATAAGGAATCTTGCTTCGCTCTGCGCCTCGGGAGAAAGCGGTACGTGCACAGCCATCTGGTCACCGTCAAAGTCAGCGTTGAACGCGGAACATACGAGCGGATGGAGCTTTAAGGCACGGCCTTCTACTAAAACGGGTTCGAAAGCCTGGATACCGAGTCTATGCAGGGTAGGTGCGCGGTTTAAGAGTACCGGATGCTCACGGATTACCTCTTCGAGAACATCCCAGACCTCGGGACGGACGCGCTCTACCATACGCTTTGCGCTCTTGATATTATGTGCATAGCCGCCGTTTACAAGCTTCTTCATTACAAACGGTTTGAAGAGCTCAAGTGCCATTTCTTTCGGCAGACCGCACTGATAAATCTTAAGTTCCGGACCTACAACGATAACGGAACGGCCGGAGTAGTCAACACGCTTACCGAGAAGGTTCTGACGGAAGCGTCCCTGCTTACCTTTAAGCATATCAGAAAGGGACTTTAAGGCACGGTTGCCGGGGCCTGTTACAGGTCTTCCGCGGCGTCCGTTATCGATCAGAGCGTCTACTGCTTCCTGCAGCATTCTCTTTTCGTTGCGCACGATAATGTCAGGCGCATTCAGATCGAGAAGTCTCTTCAGACGGTTATTTCTGTTAATAACGCGACGGTAAAGGTCATTAAGGTCAGATGTAGCAAAACGACCACCGTCAAGCTGTACAAGCGGACGGATTTCCGGGGGAATAACCGGAATCGCTTCGAGAATCATCCATTCCGGACGGTTACCGGATGCGCGGAAGGCTTCTACAACCTCAAGGCGCTTGATAAGACGAATCTTTTTCTGCCCCTGGGACTCCTCTACCTCTTCACGAAGTTCTTTTGCAAGCTCTTCGAGGTCGATTTCAGCGAGAAGCTCACGAATGGCTTCTGCACCCATGGCTGCACGGAATACGTTGCCGTATTTTTCCTGCAGTTCTCTGTATTCTTTTTCTGTAAGAATCTGTGTCTTTTCGATTTCGTGTGCCTTGCCGGGATCAATTACGATGTACGCGGCAAAGTACAGAACCTTTTCCACCTCGCTCGGGGAAATGTTCAGCATAAGTGCCAGACGGCTGGGGCTTCCCTTGAAGTACCAGATATGGCTTACCGGCGCCGCGAGTTCAATGTGACCCATTCTCTCACGGCGAACCTTGGCGCGGGTAACTTCAACACCGCAGCGGTCGCAAACGATGCCCTTGAAACGAATTCTTTTATATTTGCCGCAGTGGCACTCCCAGTCCTTTGTAGGCCCGAAAATGCGCTCGCAGAACAAACCGTCCCGCTCCGGCTTTAATGTGCGATAGTTGATTGTTTCCGGCTTCTTAACTTCCCCTCTTGACCATTCACGAATCTTTTCCGGTGAAGCCAGTCCAATCTGTATGGCATCAAACGTATTAAACTCCAACATTTGTCGCACCGTCCCTTTCTATATTCTTGCAGCCTTACGGCTACCCTAAATTGCTTTTTTCTCTCAGGAAAAAAGCACCTTACTCTTCATCGTCCTCATCATAGTCGTCAATGTCAGCGTCGAGGTAGCTGTCGAGGTCATCATCCTCATCCATCACCGGCTGATTGTCGCTAAGGCCGAGTGCATCCATCAGAAGGTCATCCTCGTCTACTTCGCTGTAGCCTGCGCGCTCAAATGCGCCGGCTTCGCCTTCTACGCCGCGGCCGAGATCTTCAGGCATAATGTCATCCATATCATCGTCAGCCGATTCGCCGATGTTGACCTCTTCGCCGTTTTTGTTAAGCACCTTGACGTCCATACCAAGACTCTGCAGTTCCTTGAGAAGAACCTTGAAGGATTCCGGGATCCCCGGGCTCGGTACGTTCTCGCCCTTCACAACTGCCTCATATGTCTTTACGCGGCCGACAACGTCATCGGACTTGACAGTGAGGATTTCCTGGAGAGTATAGGCTGCACCGTATGCCTCAAGGGCCCAAACTTCCATTTCACCGAAACGCTGACCGCCAAACTGTGCTTTACCACCGAGAGGCTGCTGTGTAACAAGCGAGTAGGGACCTGTGGAACGGGCGTGAATCTTATCATCAACAAGGTGATGCAGTTTCAGCATATACATATAACCGACAGTTACGGGGTTATCGAACGGCTCACCTGTGCGGCCGTCGTAAAGAACCGTCTTACCGTCCGGTCTTGCGCCTACCTTTTCGAGGGCTTCCGCAATATCCTCAGCCGAAGCACCGTCGAATACCGGTGTGGCAATCTTGATGCCCATCTTCTTAGCCGCGAGACCAAGATGTACCTCAAGAACCTGACCGATATTCATACGAGACGGAACGCCGAGCGGATTCAGAACGATATCGAGCGGCGTGCCATCCGGCAAAAACGGCATATCCTCTTCGGGAAGTACGCGGGAAACAACACCCTTGTTACCGTGACGGCCTGCCATCTTGTCACCGACAGAAATCTTACGCTTCTGTGCGATGTAGCAGCGGACAATCTGGTTAACTCCGGGGGGCATCTCGTCGCCGTTTTCTCTTGTGAATACCTTAACGTCTACAATGATACCGGCTTCGCCGTGCGGTACACGCAGCGATGTGTCACGTACTTCTCTGGCCTTCTCGCCGAAGATTGCACGGAGAAGACGTTCTTCCGGTGTCAGCTCGGTTTCACCCTTCGGTGTAACCTTACCAACCAAAATGTCACCGGCACGAACCTCCGCACCCACGCGGATGATGCCGCGTTCATCGAGGTCCTTAAGCGCATCTTCGCCGACGTTCGGAATTTCTCTTGTAATATCTTCCGGCCCGAGCTTTGTATCTCTCGATTCGGATTCATATTCTTCGATGTGAATCGATGTAAATACATCGTCACGAACGAGCTTTTCATTAATTAAGATAGCGTCTTCGTAGTTATAACCTTCCCAGGTCATAAAGCCGATAAGTACGTTTCGGCCAAGTGCGATTTCGCCGTTTGCAGTTGCGGGACCGTCAGCAATGATATCGCCCTTATGCACAAGCTCGCCGCGGCTTACGATCGGGCGCTGGTTAATGCATGTGCCCTGGTTCGAACGCATAAACTTAGAAAGACGCATTGCATGGCGTTCGCCATCTTCATCACGGATTACGATTTCGCTTGCCGAAACCTTTTCTACGAGACCGTCACACGGGGAAAGAACAACAACACCAGAGTCCTTCGCGGCTTTGTATTCCATACCTGTACCAACTACGGGAGAATCGGTGCTGAGAAGCGGAACAGCCTGTCTCTGCATGTTCGAACCCATAAGTGCACGGTTCGCGTCATCGTTTTCAAGGAAGGGAATCATCGTCGTAGCAACAGATACAACCTGCTTCGGCGAAACGTCCATATAATCCACTTCTGTGGGACTTACTTCCATAAATTCATCTCTGTGACGGGCCGTTACCTTTTTGTGGGCGAACTTGCCGTTTTTATCGAGCTCTTCGTTAGCCTGCGCTACGATAAAATCATCCTCGACGTCTGCCGTCATATAATGAATTTCATCGGTTACACGGCCTTCTTCTTTAATAACTTTACGATACGGTGCTTCAATGAAGCCGTATTCGTTTACTCTTGCATAGGTACTGAGCGAGTTGATAAGACCGATGTTCGGACCTTCAGGCGTTTCAATCGGGCACATACGGCCGTAGTGTGTGTAATGTACGTCACGAACCTGGAAGCCTGCGCGCTCACGGCTTAAACCGCCGGGACCGAGAGCAGAAAGTCTTCTCTTATGTGTAAGTTCGCCTAAAGGGTTCGTCTGATCCATAAACTGTGAAAGCTGCGAGGACCCGAAGAATTCCTTGATGGTTGCGACCACCGGGCGAATGTTAATGAGCGACTGCGGTGTTACGATATCGAGGTCCTGAATACTCATTCTTTCGCGAACGCCGCGCTCCATACGGGCAAGACCCATGCGGAACTGGTTCTGCAAAAGCTCACCTACGCCGCGGAGGCGACGGTTCCCGAGATGGTCGATATCATCTACATTACCGAGACCATCAAAGAGGTTTAAGCAGTAGTTAATGGAAGCGAAGATATCGTCTTCCGTGATATGCTTCGGGCAAAGTTCATCTATGCGGCGTGCAATGGCAGCGCGGATATCTTCTTCCGTGTTATTTTCAGCAAGAATTTCTTCTAAAACGCTGCGGCGCACCTTACCGCCGATGGTAAGACCTGCGGCATCAAAGCCTACGAAGGAATTAATGTCTACCATATTATTGGAGAACACCTTGATAACTTTGCGCTCACCCGTTGTCTTATCCGTGAAAGCAACGTGTACGAGGTTTACGCCTGCGCTTTCGATTGCCTTTGCATCTTCGCGCTTTATAATTTCGCCGGCGGCTACCAGAATTTCACCGGTTTCCGCGTCTACGATATTTTCTGCTGCCTCCAGCCCTACGATACGGGTAGAGATAGCAAGCTTCTTATTGAACTTATAACGGCCTACGCGCGCGAGGTCATAGCGGCGCGGGTCAAAGAACAGCATTTGCAGAAGTGAGCGGGCATTTTCCACCGTAGGCGGTTCACCGGGACGCAGACGGCGGTATACTTCAAAAAGTGCTTCCTCTTCTGTTTTGGCTGCATCTTTTTCAATTGTTGTCAGAATTCTTTCGTCCTCGCCGAAAAGACCTGTAATATCCATATCGGTTACAAGTCCGAGAGAACGGAGAAGGACAGTCATAGGAAGCTTACGTGTTCTGTCCACACGTACCCAAAGTACATCGTTCGAATCTGTTTCATATTCGAGCCATGCACCGCGGTTCGGGATGAGGGTGGCAGCGAGAAGCTTCTTCCCTACCTTATCAAAAGTTTCTTCAAAATAGATACCGGGCGAGCGAACGAGCTGGCTGACGATAACGCGCTCTGCACCGTTTATGATAAACGTACCCTGCTCGGTCATCAGCGGAAAATCACCCATGAAGATTTCCTGTTCTTTGATTTCGCCGGTTTCGAGGTTGCGGAGACGTACCTTTACACGAAGAGAGGTGGCGTAGTTCGCGTCACGCTCCTTGCATTCCGCAATGCTGTACTTCGGCTTATCGTCCAAAGAATAATCTACAAATTCCAAAATGAGGTTACCGGTATAGTCCGTAATAGGCGACACATCATGGAAAACCTCACGGATGCCTTCCTCAATAAACCATTTGTAAGAATTCTTTTGCACCTCGATTAGATTTGGCATCTCCAATACTTCACCGATCTTGGAGTAGCTCATACGCGTGTTCTTGCCGAGTTGCACGGGATGTACCATAAATCTCACCTCATTTTAAAATTACAAAATATGCGTATACGCGTGCCGCGCGCGGCCCCGCGTTTTCCTTCAAAAGCAGCATCAAATATGCATATTTATCCATTCTTATGATGCAGATTAGTATTCTATCATATCTCTTGCAAGATGTCAAGCGAAAAAAGAATATTTTTTTCATTTTTTAGTATTTTTTTCGACACGCCCCTCATTTTGGTGAATACTTGACTTTGAAAGTGGAAAATGCTATACTGAAACTGCACCCTCCGCGGTGTTATTTCCTTAATATATGGAGTCCCTTATGAAAGACCGGAAAATTTCCTCTATCTACAATACACTACCCTCGCTGCTTCTTCCCTGGTTTTCGGAAAACGCGCGGGATCTCCCCTGGCGGCAGGACAAAAATCCGTACCACGTGTGGCTTTCTGAAATTATGCTGCAGCAGACACGCGTGGAAGCCGTGCGCGGATACTTTCTGCGATTCATAGATGCTTTTCCCACCATCTCCGCGCTTGCCGATGCGAAGGAGGATGCCGTCTTAAAGCTCTGGGAAGGACTTGGCTACTATACACGTGCGCGCAATCTTAGGAACGCGGCAAGGATCGTGATGGAAAAACACGGCGGCAAATTCCCTGCAGTCTATGCAGATATTCTCGCCCTCCCCGGTGTTGGTGACTATACGGCCGGTGCCGTCTCCTCTATCTGTTTTGAAGCGGCCACCCCTGCGGTGGACGGAAATGTACTCCGCGTGATGGCGCGCCTTACAAACGATGAGACGCCCATTGATTTGCCTTCTGCCAAAAAAGAGGTCTCCGCAAATCTTGCCCGTGTGTATCCCGAGGGACAATGCGGTGATTTCACCCAGAGCCTTATGGAGCTTGGTGCCCTTGTCTGTATTCCAAAGGCACCCCGCTGCGAGCTTTGCCCGCTTGCCGGCATTTGTCTTGCAAAAAAAGAAGGCACAGCCGCAGCCTTACCGAAGCGCTCGCCGCGCCGCGCACGGGCAATCTATGAGAAGACAGTATTTCTTTTTATAAAGGACGGTAAAATCGCCGTGCGAAAGCGCAAGGCACAAGGCCTTCTGAAGGGATTGTGGGAGCTTCCGAATATCGAAGGAAAATGTACGGCCGACGAGGCTGTGCGCCGCGCGGAAGAATTTTGTGTTTCGCCTATGGCGCCTACGCGTTCTCTCGAGCGCGTGCACATATTCACACACGCCGAGTGGCATATGGTCTGCTACTGCATCCCTGTCAAAAATACGCCCGACTCCTTTGTCTGGGCTGATAAAGAAAAACTTGAAAGCGACATTGCACTTCCCACGGCATTTCGCATCTTTCTGGAGGATAATAATGAGTGATTCCGTTTTTTCGCGCATTTACGCGGTTGTAAGAAAAATCCCCCGCGGTAAAGTGGCCACGTACGGGCAGATTGCGGCACTCGCGGGCAATCCCAGATGGGCACGCGTGGTAGGCTATGCGCTCCACGTAAATCCCGACCCCGACTCCATCCCCTGCTACCGCGTGGTAAACCGCAACGGGTATGTTTCGAAGGCATTTGTTTTCGGTGGCGAAAATGTGCAGATTTCCCTTCTTGAGGCTGACGGCATCCGCGTCTCAGACGGGCAAGTTGACCTTGCCAAATACCTTTGGAACCCCGTAACAGAAACGTAATATTCTTTTTTACAAAAAGGCTTGACTTTTATTTTTTTGGATGCTACAATGACCGTAACACTCAAGGGATTTTCAGGAAAGCGAAAGCAATCTGCGGGCAAAACGCCCCGAAAAGGAGTGGACGGTTATGCAAAAGCAAAAACTGGATTTCGAGGAAATTTTTCTCCATTATGATGCAAGAAAACAACCGGTAAAAACTTTACTACAGCTATTTCGTGGCAATGTGGGCAGGTTTCTGCTCTCTATTGTCTTTTTTATTCTCAAAAATCTACCGGCATGGGTTACGCCGCTTGTAACCACGGCCATTATTAACACCGCAATAAGTCCCACCGATAATGCCGGTCAGAAAATCATCATGTATGTTTTTTTCGGCACTTTGATTATTGCCCAAAACATCCCGTCGCATCAGGCTCAGGTTTACTTTTCTATCCGCGTGGCGCGCGATATTGAAATGCAGCTTCGCCATGCACTTGTGAGAAAACTCCAGCACCTTACCATTTCGTTCCACAAGAACTTTTCCTCGGGACGTATCCAATCCAAAATTCTGCGTGATGTTGACCATATTGTAGCACTTTCAAATAATGTTATGGTACACATTATGCAGGCAATTGTGGGCCTCATCATTTCTGCATCAATCACGATTATGCATAGCCCCCTAGTTGCGCTCTTCTTTCTTTTCACCATTCCGGTTGCGGCTGTTTTAAACCGCTGCTTCCGTACTCCGATTCGCCTTCGCGTTTCGGAATTCCGGAAAGAAATCGAGCATATGTCCGCAGATGTAGCGGAAATGGTGGAAATGATTCCGGTTACAAAGGCGCACGGGCTGGAAGGCGTAGAAACACGCAGGATGTCGCGTACACTGGAAGCTGTGCGAAACAAAGCCGTCCGCACCGATACGATGCAGAACCTCTTCGGCGCCTCTGCCTGGGCCGTTATGAATATTTTCCAGATGCTCTGTCTTGGCTTTACCGGCATCCTCGCCTACAAAGGAAAAATCTCTGTAGGCGAAATTGCACTATTCCAAACCTATTTTTCCCAACTTCTCGGAAATGTAAACCTTATTATATCTCTTCTCCCGCAGCTTTCCATCGGTTTTGAATCGCTCGGCTCCGTTTCGGAAATTTTAGCCTCTGACGATATTGAAAATAACCGTGGCAAAAAGCGACTTCCCACGGTGGAAGGTACATTTGATTTTGATCATGTCGGCTTTACATATCCGGATGACCCTGCGGCACACGTCCTTGAAGATTTCTCATTGCATGTAAAAAAGGGCGAATGTATTGCTTTTGTAGGTGAATCCGGCTCCGGCAAAACAACGGCGTTAAACCTTTTAATCGGCTTCCACTTCCCCACGGAAGGTACGCTTACTGTAGACGGACATGATATCAGAGATATCAACCTCACCGCTTACCGGCACCACATTGCCGTGGTATCGCAAACAAATATTCTGTTCTCCGGCAGCATTCGAGATAACATCGCCTATGGTCTTAACCATATCCCGGACAGGGAAATTGAACGCGTAATTGACCTTGCGAATTTGCGCGACCTTATAAACGAACTTCCAAACGGCATTCACACGCAAATCGGCGAGCACGGCGGACGGCTTTCGGGTGGGCAGCGCCAGCGCATTGCCATCGCCCGCGCCATGGTCCGCGACCCGCAGATTATTCTCCTGGACGAAGCCACGAGTGCTCTTGATAATGTTTCCGAGCAAAAGGTGCAAGATGCTATGGATAAACTCATTCACGGCCGCACCACTTTCGTGGTGGCGCACCGACTCTCCACCATTCGAAATGCTGACCGCATCGTGGTGATGAAGCACGGCCGATGCGTAGAAATCGGGGATTATGATTCCCTGATGGCGCAAAAGGGATATTTTTACGAGCTGGCAAATCTACAAGCAAAATAAAATTGTACATTTAAAAAGGGTTGTGAAAACTAAGTTTCACAACCCTTTTTAGTGGCAGTTTATTGCCTTTTTACATCCCCTTTACGAGTGCTTCTGAAAGCTTGTGCATTGCCTTCTTTTCGATGCGGCTGACATAGGATCGGGAAATGCCGAGGGCTTTGGCAATCTCCCGCTGCGTTTCTTCTTCCCCGCCGCCGAGGCCGTAGCGCATCATAAGAACGCGCTTTTCCCGCGGGCGAAGTGCGGCGCGCATAGCCGCATACAGACATTTTACGCGGTATTTCAGGTCAAGCCTTTCGGTGATATCCTCATCGCTACTGTCCAGAACATCCAAAAGCCGTACTTCGTTTCCTTCTTTGTCAAACCCGATAGGTTCCTGCAAAGAAACCTCGCCCTGAAGCTTGCGGTTCGCCCGCAGGACCATCAAAACCTCGTTTTCAATGCAGCGTGCGGCATATGTGGCGATGCGGATTTTCTTACCGCTATTATATGTATTTACGGCTTTGATAAGCCCTATGGTGCCGATGGAAATCAGGTCGTCGTTTTCCACACCGCTTCCCTGGTACTTTTTAACGACATGTGCAACAAGGCGCATATTGTGCTCTATGAGAACATTCCGCGCCTCCTCGTCGCCCGCTTCCCACGCCTTTACATATGCATCCTCTTCCTCCGGAGAAAGCGGCTTCGGAAAAGCGCCGGGCTGGCTGACATATGAAACCATACAAAGATTCTGAAACAGGATTCCCAAAAGATATACCCACAAAACTTTACCCTCCGTCAAACAAGTATATTTGCATTGTATGACGGAGGGTTTTATTTCGTGCGTGTCCGTTTATTCTTTTGTAAAATATAAAATGGCGCAGCCAAAAGGCTACGCCATTTTTGTTTCAAAACCGATACGATTTAGCGATTTTCGTAGAAGTAGTCGAGCTCCTTCTGCATACTGTCATGTGCAACTGCGATTGCTTCGTCAATGTTGCCACCATTCTGGATATCATTGCACATAGCATCAATAAATGTACGTGTTGTTGCAGAAGCCGGGTTTTCGAGAAGTGTCATACCGTGCTCGTCAATGCCCTTCCAGAAAGCATCGAGATTTGCCGGAACAGGCTGTGCTGCCGGAACTGCATCAAGAGCTGTTTTCATGGACGGGAGACCTGTTCCTTCTGCAGCGATAAGCATCTGAGCTTCTTCGCTGAGGAAGTACTTGAGCCAGTCAAGTGCTGCAGCCTTTACATTCTCGTCGAGGCCTGCATACACCTGCCAGGTGTTCGGTACGTAGATGCAAGAGCGTTCGCCGTTCCAACCAATCGGCATAATAACTGCGTCATAGTTGAGGCCCGGATAGTTCATGTTAATGCCGTTAACAACACTGTACTGTACAAGGTTCATAGCGATCTTGCCATCAGCAAATGCCTGGTTGCCGCCGTATGCAGCAAGGTCAGCTGCAGGCATGCGGAGACCATCATTGATCGGCTGTGCATATTTTTCCATAGCTTCTTTAACCTTCGGGTCATCGAGGTTGGAGTTTCTGTAGTCATCCTTGTACGGATTTACACCAACTGCAGCCATGAAGGGCAGCCAGCCAAGTGTGATGTTGTAGGAGTACTGAATACCGTAAACATCTACTTCACCGTCGCCATCGCTGTCGTAGGTAAGTTCCTTTGCCATATCCAGCATATCCTGCCATGTCCAGTCCTCTGTCGGGTATGCAACGCCACGGGCATCAAAAACGTCTTTGTTGTAAAGAACAGCAACAGAGTTTACACCGTGCGGTACACCCCAGAGGCGACCTTCTGTGTCAGTGATAGCAGTAAGAGCGCTTGTGTAAAGTTCCTTGTCGAGCTCTTTGTCTGCCCATTCGGTAAGGTCAGCTACAGCGCCCTGTGCACCGAATGTCATAGCCTGCATAGAGTCGGTAAAGAATACCGGTGTTACGTCGTTCTTTGCAACGAACTGTAACTTGATCTTCTGTACAAAGTCGCCCCAGGCTGTTTCGTCTGTGGTTACCTTATACTTGTCAGCGTTTGCGTTCTTGAAGTTCTCAGCAAGCTTTACGGTTACGCCGTCAGCACCGGGGATACCGATGAGAAGTTCTGTAACGCCTTCGCCACCCTTGTCATTCTGACAACCCGGAAGCAGTGTGAGAACCATCAATGCTGCCAAAGCTGCGCAAATAACTTTTTTCATGGAAATCTCCTCCTATACTTTTTTGGGACATTCGTATCCCTATTTCGGGTACATTATACCATAGCGGTTAAAATTTAGCAATACTTTTTATAAAAAAAGCGAGTTTTTCCTTCCGCTTTTTGGGCGAATTCGCAAGAAACGCCGAAAAATCAAGAAATTTTGCTTCCGTTCTTTTTATCAAAGCGGATGCTGACGGCCCGTATGGTCCACAGTATATTTCCCCTGATGGATAAGGTCGCCTACAGTAGAAAAGGCATAGCCTTCTTTTTCTATTTTTTCCAGAATGCCCGGCAGGGCTTCGGCTGTGTGCGCGGTTCCCGTGTGAAAAAGGAGAATGGAGCCGGATGAGAGACGCGGCAGAACGTGCGAAAGCATTTCTTCGGGCGTTCTGCCCTTCCAGTCGAGACTGTCCACATCCCACTGGATAATTTCCTTGCCCGCTTCCCGCACTGTGCGCACCACCTCTTCCGTGTACTCGCCGTATGGCGCACGGAAGAGAAAAGGTGCCTCGCCCGTGATTTTACGGATGCTTTCATCACACGCGGCAATATCCCGCCGGATTTCCTCGGCTGAAAGTGCCCCGAAATGCGCGTGGGCATAGGAATGTGCCGCAATCTCGTGCCCCGCCTCCCGGATCATTTTCACTTTGTCCGGAAAGCGCTCCGCCCACTCCCCCACGAGAAAGAAGGTACAGAAAACGCCTTGTTCCGAAAGTGTGTGCAATATGCTTTCGATATCCTCGTCTCCCCATGCAGCATTAAAGGTAAGCGCCACCTTTTTCTCCCCTGTCTCCACGGAATAAATCGGCACATCGCGCACAGCCTCCCCCGCCGCAGGCCGTGCGGCGGGTATGCTGCCAAGTGCCAGAAATACTGCAAGGAGCACCGCGACAATCCCCGTCAGAATTATAGATTTATGGACTACAAAAATGCGCACCTTGTTCTCTCCTTTTCCGAAGTTGTATATATAGTATATGCACATACTTTGGTATGTTTGCCCTATTTTTTCTCCCCTCTTTCTCCTATTTATATATTTTGTCAACAAAATTCCCTTCTTTTTGCATTTTCTATTTACAAAGGGATGTGTTTTGTGATATACTCTAGTGTGTATTTTTGATGGAAGGATGCGTGGTCTTTTTGAGCGTAATCTTAGAGAAAATCGTATGGCTTTTTGTGATTATGCTGGTAGGGCTCATAGCGGACAAAACAGGGCTCGTGAAAAACCTGAAAGGCGCTACTTCCCAGCTTCTTACCCGCATCACGCTTCCGCTTCTCGTTATCACCACGCTTTCGGGACAGGTGAAAACGGCTGAAACGCAAAACACCGCCATCGCCATTTTTGTGCTCGGTATTTTGTTTGTGGGTATTCTCCTTTTTCTTGGGAGCGTTTCGGCGGCGCCCTTCCGCTTCGGCAATAAACGAAAAAACGTGCACACCTGCCTTACGGCATTCGGGAACACCATTTTCCTCGCATATCCCCTTCTCGAAGCACTTTGGGGACCCGAAGCTGTATTTTATGCCGCGTTCTTCACAATTGCAAATGACCTTACAGCCTGGACCGTGGGCGTTCTGATTTTAAGCCGCACAAAGAACGGAAAATTCAATTTCCAAAGGCTCCTAAATCCCACCACGCTTTCGTATCTTATCGGGGCGTTTATGTTTATCTTTTCTCTCCGGCTTCCCGATTTTCTGCACGAAGCCGCTTCTTCTATCGGCAACACCACCACGGTGTTATCTATGCTTTTCCTCGGCGCTTCGCTCGCCTCGGTAAAGCCTGCCGCTCTTTTATCCTCGCTTTCTGCAATTACCATTATTCTGATCAAGATGATTTTAATGCCGCTCGGGGCGCTCTTCGCCCTTCGCTGGCTTCTTCCTTCGCTCGAGCTCCCGATGGATGCCATCCTGCCCTCTGTGGTAGCGATGCAGATTGCTATGCCCTGCCAGTCGGTTTTTGCCGTTCTGACGGAGGAGTTCGGCGGAGATACCGAATATGCCGCAACCGCCATTTGCATAACGACAGCGGCAAGCCTTGTAACTCTACCCTTTATATATACTTTTATGATCTGAAAGGATGGTTCATATGTCTCCGAAAGTAGCACTTATTATGGGAAGCGATTCCGATTTACCGGCACTTCGCCCGTGCATTTTGGCACTCCGTAAATTCGGCATCGAGGTGGAAGCACGCGTTCTTTCCGCGCACCGCACACCGGATGCCGCTGCCACTTTTGCCAAAAACGCAAAGGAACGCGGTTTCTCCGTAATTATCGGCGCCGCAGGCAAAGCCGCACATCTTCCGGGTGTGCTTGCTGCCTTTACTACCCTCCCGGTAATCGGTATCCCGATTAAATCCTCGACAATGGACGGGCTCGATTCCCTTCTCTCCATCGTACAGATGCCGAAGGGGATTCCGGTAGCAACCGTGGCAATTGACGGCGGTGAAAATGCAGCCATTTTAGCTGCACAGATAATTGCGCTTTCGAATCCTTCGGTTGCGGAAAAGTTGGAAGAACACAAGCTTTCTATGCTCCGCGAAGTAGGCGAAAAGGATGCAAAGCTTCAGGACGAACTTCGAAATCTTTAATCTGATACCAGGGGGAATACAATATGTACGACGGAAAATTACACGAGGAATGTGGCCTTTTCGGTATATTTGACCGCGACGGCCTCGATCCTGCACATCTGACTTACTACGCCCTCTATGCGCTGCAGCACCGCGGTCAGGAAAGCGCGGGCATTGCAGTAAACGACGACGGCGTGATTATTTATCACAAGGACCAGGGTCTTGTGCCCGATGTTTTCAATGAGGTTGTTCTGAACCACCTGAAGGGCACGGCCGCTCTCGGCCATGTGCGCTATGCTGCATCCAGCAAGGTGCGCGAGGATGCGCAGCCGCTTGTAACACGCTACAGTAAAGGTACACTCGCCACAGCCTATAACGGCAGCCTTGCCGACCCTGTCGGCGAGCGCGCAAAGCTCGAGGCGGACGGCGCCATTTTCCAGACGACGAGTGACACAGAAATTATCAACTATCTTCTTGCACGCGAACGTGTAAATGCACCTTCCATTGAAGAGGCGCTTGTACGTGTTCTGAAAAAGCTCCGCGGCGGCTACTCTGTTCTTGTAATGAGCCCCAGAAAGCTTATGGCCGCACGTGATCCCCTCGGGTACCGTCCTTTATGCATCGGCAAAAAGGAAAACAGCTACATCTTCGCCTCCGAAACGTGCGCACTGGACGCCATCGGCGCAACCTATGTGCGCGATGTGGAGCCGGGTGAAGTTGTAATCGCTGACGAAAACGGCATCCGCTCCATCACAGAAAACTGCACAGATAAAAGTGCACTCTGCATTTTTGAATACATTTATTTTGCCCGTCCCGACAGCATCATTGAAGGAACGAGCGTATATGATGCACGCGTGCAGGCGGGCCGCGCCCTTGCAAAGTCTGACCCTGTAGAGGCAGACATCGTAATCGGCGTTCCCGATTCCGGCATCTGTGCCGCCATCGGCTATGCGGAAGAAAGCGGTATTCCGTACGGTACCGGTCTTATCAAAAACCGCTACATCGGCCGCACCTTCATTCAGCCCTCGCAGGCAATGCGCGAGCAGAGCGTGGATATAAAGCTCAATGTTCTTGCCGCAAACGTGCGCGGCAAGCGTGTGGTTATCGTAGACGACTCCATCGTACGCGGTACCACCTGCAGAAAGCTGATTATGATGCTGAAAAAAGCCGGCGCTACGGAAGTGCATATGCGCATTTCCTCCCCCCTCTTCCTCTGGCCGTGCTACTTCGGCACAGATATCCCGACACGTGACGAACTCATCGCGTACAAGTACACCCCCGAAGAAATGCGGGAGAAATTCGGTGCAGATTCCCTTGCATTCCTCCGCATTGAAGACCTTGGTTCCCTTTTGCCCGACAGAACGCGCGGCTTCTGCGATGCGTGCTTCACGGGTAAATATGATATAGAAATTCCCGCAGAGCGTGAACTTCGCTCTTTCCAGGAAAGGAGAATCGGTGAAAATGAGTAATAATGCTTACAGCGCAGCCGGCGTAAATATTGAGGCCGGATACGAGGCAGTTCGCCTTATGAAGGAACACGTAAAGAGAACTACAACAAGCGGCGTTCTCTCCCCCATCGGCGGTTTCGGCGGTCTTTTTGCTCCGAATCTTACCGGTATGGAAGAACCCGTTCTGGTTTCCGGCACAGACGGTGTCGGCACCAAACTGAAGCTTGCCTTTTTAATGGACAAGCACGATACTGTGGGGCAGGACTGTGTAGCGATGTGTGTAAACGACATCGTTTGCTCCGGTGCAAAGCCGCTCTTTTTCCTCGACTATGTGGCCGTTGGCAAAAATGAGCCGCAAAAGGTAGCCGACATTGTAAAGGGTGTTGCAGACGGCTGTGTACAGTCCGGCTGCGCCTTAATCGGCGGCGAAACGGCTGAAATGCCCGGCTTTTACCCCGTGGACGAATATGACCTTGCGGGCTTTGCTGTGGGTATTGTTGATAAAAAGCGCATTATTGACGGCACAAAGCTTTCGGAAGGCGATGTTCTTTTAGGCCTTGCCTCCTCGGGCGTACATTCGAACGGCTTCTCGCTCGTTCGTAAGCTCTTCAATATTTCTGCGCCTGAGGTACTTGCAAAGCACTATGACGAGCTTGGCAAAACGCTTGGCGAAGCACTCCTCGCGCCGACGCGCATTTACGTAAAGGCCATCCTCGCCCTTATGGAAAAGGTGGAAGTTCGCGCCATCAGCCATATCACAGGCGGCGGCTTTATCGAAAACGTACCGCGTATGATGCGCGAAGGTCTTACTGCAGTGATTGACACGGCTTCTTACCCGATGCCGCCAATCTTCACCCTGATGCAGAAGACCGGCAACATCCCCGCTTCCGAAATGTACAACACCTTCAATATGGGTATTGGTATGATTGTGGCCGTTCCGAAGGATGCGGCAGATGAAGCAAAAGCAATTTTGGAAGCAGCCGGCGAAACGGTATACAAAATCGGTACCGTAGAAAGCGGCGACGAAGGTGTTCGCCTCGTATAAATGCGAAAAAACCCCAAAATACAGAATTTTTGCAAAAACTTCTTGACAAAACGCCCAAAAGGCGGTATAATATCGTGTGTTACTACTAAACACATAGTTTGGATTCCGGAAAGATGAGGTGTGGAAGATGGCAGTACCGAAGAATAAAATATCTAAGGCGAGGCGCGATAAGAGACGTGCAACATACAAGCTCGAAGTTCCCGGCATGATTGCATGCCCGAAGTGCAATGCTCTGATTCGTCCCCATCGCATTTGCAGTGCCTGCGGCTACTACAAGGGTAGAGAGGTCGTAAAGGTAGCAGAATAAAAAGTCTGTATGGTTCGGGCGGCTGTGCCGCCCGCTTATGACTTTTGTATCGTGCTGAAGAATACGGAAGTGAAGCGCCGCGCGTGCTGCTTCCTTTTACAATATGCGTATTGAAAAAGGCACACAGTCTGAAATTTAGCCTTAGGAGCGTAAGTTTATGGTTTCGAAAAGCGTCGTTGTTCTCAATCAGGTTGGCCTGCATGCCAAAGCAGCTACATTATTTATCCAGAAAGCCAACGAATTCAAAGCCGGCATCTGGGTGGAAAAAGAATCGCGCCGTGTGAATGCCAAGAGCCTTTTGGGCATCTTATCCCTTGGTATCACCCGCGGCACAGAAATTCTTCTCTCGGCCGACGGTGCTGACGAAGGCGAAGCCATTGAGGCTTTGACCGCGCTGATAAGTGAAGGTGTGTCTGAATAATCCTATGAATATAAAAAACAGCCTATATGGCTGTTTTTTTGACTATGAAAGGATTTAGCATATGAACGATATCCTGACAGAAAAACTGAAAAACCTCCCCTCCTCCCCCGGCGTATATATTATGCGCGACGCGGGCGGCACTATTATTTATGTAGGAAAAGCCAAAATACTGAAAAACCGCGTCCGCCAGTACTTTCACGGCGTTGACCATCCCCCGAAGGTCAGCGCTATGATTTCCAAAATTGCGGACTTTGAATACATTCTGACCGACACGGAATTTGAGGCACTCTGCCTTGAAAGTAACCTTATAAAAAAACACAAGCCCCGCTATAACATTCTTCTCAAAGATGATAAGGGGTATCCGTTTATCAAAATTACAAATGAAGCTTATCCGCGCATTATGCTGGCCCGCAAAAAGGAAGAGGATGATGGTGCTGAATATTTTGGTCCGTATCCGAGTAGCGCGGTTATCAATGAAACGCTTTCCGTGGTGCGCCGCATTTTCGGCATTCAGCACTGTGCAAAGCGTTTTCCGGAGGACATCGGCAAAGCGCGCCCCTGCCTCTACCACGCGATGCACCGCTGCCATGCGCCATGCACGGGGAACATTTCCTCCGAAGAATACAAAAAAATTTTCAAAGAAGTTTCCCGTTTCCTCCGCGGCGAACACGCGCGCCTGATATCTGACCTCGAAGAGAAAATGGAAGACGCCGCCTCCCGCCTTGCATTCGAAGCGGCAGCTTCTTACCGTGATAAAATTGACGGCATCCGCCGCATCGCACGCGACCAGAAGGTCATCGGTTCCACACGGGACGCTGACATTTTTGCACTGGCTCTTGACGAGGACCTTGCAGTTTTCACTGTGTTCTTCCTACGCGGCGGAAAGCTTCTCGGCAGTCGCTCCTACCGCGAAAGCGAAAGGCTCTATTCCCTGGAGGCCGAAACGCTTTCGGATTTTATAGAGGCCTATTACAGCCGCGATGTGGATGTCCCGCCCGAAGTGCTTACAGCGACGCCGCTTCCGGATGCAGATACCCTTTGCACGTGGCTTTCCGAAAAACGGGGAAAGAACGTAGCCGTTCGCGCACCGAAACGCGGTGAAATGCGCCGTCTTTGTGAAATGGCCACGAAAAATTCGAGTCACGCGCTCGAAACCTTCAAAATTGACGTGCTGCGAAAAACGAATCGGGACAAGGCACTTTCCGAGCTTGCCGAGGAAATCGGGCTTTCCGCACTGCCCGACCGCATTGAGGCGTATGATATTTCAAATACCGGCGGCAGCGAGAACGTAGGCTCGATGGTTGTCTTTCTGCACGGCAAAAAGGCCCCTGCCGAATACAAGCGTTTCAAGGTGAAATATATTATCGGCTCCAATGACTATGACTGTATGAAGGAAATTCTGGTGCGTCGCTTTATGCGGTACCACGATCAGAGCGATGACTTTGCCGCCCTGCCTGACCTGATTCTCGTGGACGGCGGCATAGGGCATGTGCACGCCGCGGAAGAAGTTCTTTCCCGTCTTGCCATTGCCGTGCCTGTTCTCGGTATGGTGAAGAATGACCGTCACCGCACGCGCGGCCTTATCCGTGCAGACGGTGAAGTCGGCCTGGCACCTGCTTCCGCCGCCTTCCGCCTTGTAACGCTCATTCAGGACGAAGCGCACCGTTTTGCCATCACCTATCATAAAAAGTTGAGAGAACAAAAATCATTTTCGGGCGAGCTGGACGGCATCCGCGGTGTGGGTCCGCAAAAAAAGAAGGCTCTTATGCGCCACTTCAAATCGGTTACGGCAATCCGCACGGCTTCCCTTGAGACACTTTGTGAAGTAAAGGGTCTCGACCGGCGCACCGCCGAAAATGTGTTTGCATATTTTTCGGAAAAATTGAAAAAAAATTAAAAAGACCTTTACAAACAGACATTATCTGTGGTACTGTAATTAAAGCAACGCGCAGAAAGGAATTTGTCATGGCGAAGAATTTAATTATTGTGGAGTCTCCCGCAAAAGCAAAGACAATTAAAAAATATCTGGGACGGGACTATACAGTCCTCGCCTCTTTCGGGCATCTTCGTGACTTACCGAAAAGTCAGCTCGGCATTGACATCGAGAACGATTTTGCACCGAAATATATTACCATTCGCGGAAAAGGTGACCTTCTGGCAACCCTCAAAAAGGAAGCCAAAGCGGCCAAGCACGTATATCTCGCCACTGACCCTGACCGCGAAGGCGAAGCCATTTCCTGGCATCTTGCGCACATTCTGGAGATTGATCCCTCCTCGAAGTGCCGCATTACCTTTAATGAAATCACAGAGAACGTACTGAAAGCGGCTGTTAAAGAGCCGCGTGCCATAAACTCCGACCTTGTAGATGCCCAGCAGGCACGCCGCGTGCTTGACCGTATTGTAGGGTACAAGCTGAGCCCTCTCCTGTGGCGAAAGGTTAAGAAGGGGCTTAGTGCCGGCCGTGTACAGTCGGTAGTTACACGTCTTGTTGTAGAACGCGAACGCGAAATTGAAAAGTTTATTCCGGACGAATTCTGGAATGTTGCTGCGGACCTGAAAGCCAAAAGCGGCAAGGCATTTCGCGCAAAGCTCCACGGCAAAAATGGCAAAAGGATAACGATTCGCGACCAGAAGACGGCCGAAGCCGTTTCGGCAGACCTCAAAAACGCTTCGTTCTCTGTGGCCTCTGCCAAATATGATGAACGGAAGAAATCCCCTGCCCCGCCCTTCACAACAAGCACAATGCAGCAGGAAGCGGCAAGACGGCTCGGGTTCACCTCCCGCAAGACGATGTCTGCAGCCCAGATTCTCTACGAAGGTGTAGATATTGAAGGGCACGGCACGATCGGTCTTATCACCTATATGCGTACGGACTCGCTCCGCATTTCTGCGGAAGCCTCTCTCTCTGCGCTTTCCTACATTCAGAGTCGCTACGGAAGTGCCTATGTCCCCACCCGCCCGCGTGTTTACAAATCGCGTGCCGCGGCGCAGGATGCGCATGAAGCAATCCGTCCCACCAATGTGCAGATTACGCCTGAAATCGCCAAGAAAACCTTGCCGAGCGACCAGTATAAGCTCTACAAACTCATCTGGGAGCGCTTTATGGCAAGCCAGATGGTAGATGCGGTGTATACGACGCTGCAGACAGATATCAGCGCCGGCGCTTACACCTTCAAGGCATCTTTTGCCAAAGTGAAATTTGCCGGTTTTGAATCGGTTTATAAGGTGGAAACCGAAAACGAAGAGGAATCTTCCGATATGCCCACACTCCAGTCCGGCGATGCGCTTTCGCTTGTTAACCTCGAAAAGCAGCAGCGCTTTACAGAGCCGCCTTCCCGCTATACAGAAGGTGCGCTTATCCGTGCTATGGAAGAAAAGGGTATCGGACGCCCGAGTACGTATGCACCGACAATTTCCACCATTTTAAACCGCGGCTATGTGGTGCGCGAGAAAAAACTGTTTATGCCCACAGAACTCGGCTATGTAACAACAGACCTTATGACCGAGCATTTCGGTTCCCTAATCAATGTGGAATTTACCGCCGATATGGAAGCACAGCTTGACCGCGTAGAAGAAGGACAGGAAAACTGGGTGAAAATTTTACGCAGTTTCTACAGTCCCTTCTCGGAAACGCTTGAAAAGGCTGATGCCGCCATCGGAAAGGTTTCGCTTACGGACGAAGTTTCCGATGTAATCTGCGAAAAGTGCGGCCGCAATATGGTCTATAAAATGGGCCGCTTTGGGAAATTCCTGGCTTGCCCGGGCTTTCCTGCCTGCCGCAATGCAAAACCCATTGTGACCGATATCGGTATTCCCTGCCCCCGCTGCGGCGGCAAGGTACTGGAGCGTCATTCGAAAAAGGGGCGCGTATTCTACGCCTGTGAAAACAACGAAACCTGCGGCGTACTCTTATGGGATAAGCCGACAGGTGCGCTTTGTGACGTGTGCCGGAGTCCGATGGTCTCAAAGAAAAAAGGCCGTACGACAAAGGCTGTATGCTCAAACCGTGATTGTGAAAAATCAAAGGAGAAATAAAGTATGCAAATCCATATAATCGGTGGAGGACTTGCGGGCTGTGAAGCCGCGTTTGCCGCGGCGGAGCGAGGCGTAGAAGTCGTTTTGCACGAAATGAAGCCGCACCGCTTCTCCCCCGCCCACCAAATGGAAGATTTATGTGAGCTTGTATGCAGTAATTCCTTAAAAGCCTCCCGCCTCGATTCCGCAGGCGGGCTTTTAAAAGCCGAAATGGAATTTTTCGGCTCTCTTACCGTTTCGGTAGCGAAGGAAACGAGCGTGCCGGCCGGCGGCGCATTGGCCGTTGACCGCGAGCTTTTCGCAAAAGAAATTACGAAAAGGCTCACCGCGCACCCTCTTATTACCGTCGTGCGGGAGGAAGTTACGCGCATTCCGGCTGACGGCATCACAGTAATTGCCACGGGCCCGCTTACCGACGGTGCCCTCGCCGAAGAAATCCAAAAGCTTTGCGGCGACTCTTTGAGCTTTTTTGATGCCGCCGCACCTATTATAGAACGCGACAGCATTGATATGACGCGCGCCTTTTTCGGCGCCCGATATGGCCGCGGAGATGACGACTATATAAACTGCCCTATGACGCGGGAAGAATATGATGCTTTTTACGAGGCACTCATCACCGCCGAGCGTGCACCGCAGCATGGTGCCGATAAGCTTTCGGTATTTGAAGGCTGTATGCCGGTGGAAGTGATGGCCGGCCGCGGACACGATACGCTTCTCTACGGACCGCTTCGCCCCGTCGGGCTTCGCGAGCCGGGGACTGACAAACGTCCCTATGCCGTAGTGCAGCTTCGGCAGGATAATAAAGAGGGTACACTCTACAACATTGTAGGCTTTCAGACAAATCTCAAATGGGGCGAACAAAAGCGCGTTTTTTCTATGATTCCCGCGCTTTGCGATGCGGAATTTGTGCGCTACGGCGTAATGCACCGAAACAGCTTTATAAATTCCCCGCATCTTCTCTCGGCGGACTTTTCGCTTCGCGCAAATCCGGATGTATTCTTTGCAGGGCAGATCACGGGTGTAGAGGGGTATATGGAATCGGCCGCATCCGGCATTATGGCAGGGCGCAATGCCGCAAAAAGAGTCAAAGGTGAATCCATCGAAATTCTGCCGCCTGAGACGATGATTGGTGCGCTTTCCCGCTATATCTCTTCGGAATCGGTCGGCTCTTTTCAGCCGATGAATGCGAATTTTGGCATCCTGCCGCCGCTATCTGCGCGCATCCGAGATAAGCGCGAACGGTATATGGCTCTCGCCCAACGTTCCCTTGCTGCACTTCGGGAAAATTTTTGATTTTTTCCTAAAGTTTATATTGCTTTTTAAGGCAAAATGCGGTACAATATAAAAAGAGAATTTAAGAAGGAGCGATTACAGATGATAACCCACGGAAACGATATCAAAATCTTCACCGCCAACTCCAACCCCAATCTTGCCGCCAGCATCGTGGCAGAGCTTAAGAATAAGGTTGCAGAGTACAAACTCTGTTCCCCCGGAAGCGGTCTGCAGCTCGGCGAAATCTCCCTTGGCAAGGCCGAAGTCGGCAAGTTCAGCGACGGTGAAATTTTTGTAAATATTAATGAGTCTGTCCGTGGCTCGGATGTGTTTGTGGTACAGTCCACCTGCGATCCGGTTAACGACAATCTTATGGAACTTCTTATTATGATTGACGCTTTCAAGCGTGCTTCTGCCGGCCGTATCACCGCCGTTATCCCCTACTACGGCTACGCCCGTCAGGACAGAAAAGCAAAGGCCCGCGATCCGATTTCGGCAAAGCTTGTGGCAGACCTTATTGAAACTGCCGGCGCCGACCGTATTCTGACGATGGACCTGCACGCCGCACAGATTCAGGGCTTCTTCAATATTCCCGTGGATCATCTGCTCGGTTTTACCAAACTTGCTCCTTATTACCTTGAAAAATTTGCAGACCGTCTTGACGATGTGGTTGTCGTTTCTCCGGACTTCGGCAGCGTAACACGCGCCCGCAAGTTCGCACAGCGACTTGATGTGCCGATTGCCATCATCGACAAAAGACGTCCGCGTGCAAATGTAGCAGAGGTTATGAATATCATCGGCGACATCAAGGATAAGACCATTATCCTCGTTGACGATATGATTGATACGGCAGGCACCATCACAAACGGCGCTTCCGCCCTTATGGAACGCGGCGCAAAGGAAATTTACGCCTGCTGCACACACCCCGTTTTATCGGGTCCTGCGCTTGAGCGTATCGAAAAGTCGCCCATCCGTGAGTTACTTGTTCTCGATACCATCGCACTCACGCCCGACAAGATGCTCGACAAGATTCACGTTCTTTCCGTTGCGGAGATTTTCGCAGAAGCCATTAAGCGTATATATGCCGATATTTCCGTAAGCCCCATGTTTGCATAAGGCTTTTTGGAGTATGAGAGTTTAGGAAATTATCTGCTTGATAATTTCCTTTGTTTATTTGTTTTGCAAAAAGGAGGTGCACGAATGCCAAAAAAGAAAATGCTTTTAGTCCTCAATCCCGTTGCCGGGAAAGCACGCGCCGGGAATGTGGATATCCCAGCGCTCTTTTCCCAATATACCATTTCTGTCTACTGCACAAAGGACGGCGAAACAACCGAGGCATATGTGGCCGCAAACGCCGCCGACTTTGACCTTGTAGTCTGCGCAGGCGGTGACGGCACCTTAAACCGTGTAATAAACGGCATAATGTGCCTTGAATCCCGCCCGCCAATCGGCTATCTCCCCTGCGGCACGACGAATGATTTTGCCGCAAGCCTTGGCATTCCGCGCGATATTGAAACGGCGGCAAAGGTCATCCAAAGCGGCACGCCGCGTCTGATTGATATCGGCTCGTTCGGCAACCGCCATTTTTCATATGTAGCTTCCTTCGGTGCTTTTACCGATTCCTCTTATAAAGCGCCGCAGGAAAACAAAAACCGTCTTGGGCATATGGCCTATATTTTCGAGGCTATGCGCGACATCCCGAACATCCGCCCATGTCATGTGACCGTAGAGGCCGACAGTGCCACCTTCAGCGGCGACTATGTGTTCGGTGCCGTTTCCAACTCCACCTCGCTCGGCGGTATGCTTCGCCTTTCCCCCGAGGATGTCAGCTACAGTGACGGCCTCTTTGAAGTTATGCTGATCCGTATGCCGCACTCCCCCCTTGATTTTCAGCAGATTTTCTTTTCGCTTCTGCGGCGACAGTATAACCCAGAATATATCACCTTTTTCAAAATGCGGCACGCTATCTTCACGATGGATCAGATTTTTCCCTGGTCGCTTGACGGCGAATATGAATCCGGCGGAAATGTGATTGAAATCCAGAATAATCCGCGTGCGATTTCCTTGCTCTTATAATCTCTGGAGGCGTATATATGCATGAGCTGTTAGCTCCCGCCGGCTCCTTTGCGGCACTCCGGGCCGCACTCGATGCCGGGGCGGATGCCGTCTATCTTGGTGCCGGCCGCCACAACGCCCGTCTCGCGGGCGAAAACTTCACAGACGAAACACTTCTTGAGGCCGTTCGCTATGCGCACGTACGCCACAAAAAGGTGTATCTTACGCTAAACACGCTTCTTACCGATGCGGAGCTTTCTGAAATGACGCAGTACGCGCGCTTTCTTGCGGGAACGGGTGTGGATGCCGTTATTGTGCAGGACGTGGGCCTTGCCTCGCTTTTGCGCCGCACGGTACTGGATTTGCCGCTGCATGCAAGCACCCAGATGACCATACATTCCGCGCGCGGCATTGAAAGAGCGAAGGAACTCGGTTTTCAGCGCGTAGTCCTTGCGCGCGAAGCTTTCTCGCGTGATCTTATCCGAAATTCCCCTCTTGAAATTGAGGTTTTCATACACGGCGCTCTTTGTGTCTCTTTTTCGGGACAATGTTATTTCAGCAGTATGCTAGCGCAAAGAAGCGGCAACCGCGGCACCTGTGCACAGCCCTGCCGCCATCGGTATCAAAACGGCTACGCCTTAAGTCTGCATGATTTATGCCTTGCCGGACATATGCCGGAGCTTCTGTCTCTTCCGATTGCCTCCCTCAAAATTGAAGGAAGGCTGAAATCGCCCGAATACGTGCGTGGTGTTGTCTCGGTATACCGTCGCCTTATCGACGAGAAACGTGCCGCCACAAAGGCTGAAATGGACTTTCTGACGCATCTTTTCTCGAGACAAGGGTTTACGGACGGCTATTTCATCGGTAAAACCGGTAAAAGAATGTTCGGCTACCGCACGGAAGCAGATAAACTCGCCTCTACCCGCCTCGAGATACCCGAGGTGTCGGCCCCCAAAATCCCGCTTTCTATGGAGCTTTCTGTCGCGGCAAACCGCGAGAGCGTGCTTGCTGTGTCAGACGGCGTGTATACTGCCACCGTACAAGGCGCTGTACCGGACACCGCCGAGGCTCGTCCTCTTTCTGCGGAATCCGCTGAAAAATCGCTTGCAAAGCTTGGCGGCACACCTTATACGGCCAAAATTTCGGCAGAGATTGGCGAGAATTTATATCTTTCAGCTTCTTCTCTAAATGCCCTAAGACGTGACGGACTTGCGGCGCTCGAGGAAGCTTCTGTTTCTCCGTACGCCTCCACATCTGTCTCCCTTTCTGTGCTACATAAACCCGTGCAGAAAACGGAAACACATTGCATATTTACAAACCTTTCGCAAATCCCCGAGGGTTTGGATGCCGATTTTATATGGCTTCCGCTTTTTTCGATTGATCGGCCTATCAGCCGTCCCGCGGGTGCCATTCTCCCGACTATCTTTTTTGATGAAGAAGCAGAGCCCGTGAAAAAACAGCTTCTTCGCATCCGGGAATTTGGAATTCGGGACGTGATGTGTCAAACCATCGGGCAAAGCACGCTTTGCCGCGAGATGGGCTTTGTGCCGCACGGCGGCGCGGGCCTTCATATTTTGAATGCACAGACGGCGCTTTTGGCGGATACGGAGTCTGTCATGGCATCACCTGAGCTTCTCGCCTCACAAATCCGTGCGATGAAAAAGCCCCTGCCGCTCTCTGTTATGATATACGGGCGGCACACGCTGATGACGATGGAAAACTGCCTCGCAAAAGTGCACGATACTTGCCACGGCGCTAGGCGCACCTATCCGCTGACCGATGCAAAGGGAAATGTTTTCCCTGTTCTTTGCGCGTATCCGCACCGAAACGAGGTTTTAAACGCGCGGCCGCTTTATATGCTCGATAAGCTGCATACTCTGCAAAACGCAGATATCCATGCCTTTGTTTTGCGGTTTACTACGGAAACCCGAAAAGAGGTGGAAGCTATCCTTGCGTTATATAAAGAAGGTGCACCGGCCCCCTTCCCCTTTACGCGCGGCCGTTTCTTCCAGAAGGAAATGGTGGCAGAGGAACTTACAGAAAAACGGAAATCCAGAAAATTATAGGAGGGACTGAAATGAAAATCAGTATGCCCGAAAGCACCAAAAATGCGGTAACCTGCATCGATGAACTGCTTATGCAAAATTATAAGACCTATACTGATTTTGAAAGCGGAATTGATACGGTTGCCGAAAAAATGAAACAGGAAATCACCAATTCGCCCAGCGAATATGATGCTTCTCTCCCGTGCTTTTACATTTCCAATGCCGGCGATGATAACAATGACGGCAGAACACCTGCCACCGCCTGGCAGACGCTTAAAAATGTAAACGACCCCGAGAAAACATTTGCCGGGTGCAATATCCTCTTTAAGCGCGGTGGCATCTGGCGCGGAGAAATCCAAATCCCCCACTCCCATATGACCTTCTCCGCATATGGCACGGGGCAAAAGCCCCGTCTCTACGGTTCTTACAGAAACTATGCCAAACCGGAATACTGGAAAAAGAGCGAATATGAAAATGTTTGGTATACCGACCTGTGCTCCAATAATGTAGGTATGATCGCCATTAACCATTCGGATGTGCTCGGTAAGTATGACGAGATTATGTGCTACCGCAACCTCCTCGGGAAAGACGGCTTTGAAGGGCCGCATCAGCTTTGCAAAGAGTTTAATTTTCACAGCAATCCGGACGAGGCAATTACATATCTGTATTGTGACAAAGGCAATCCCGGCGAGGTGTATGACAGCATAGAATTCGGTGAAGATTATAACCTCATCCACGCAACCCCGAATGCACAGGAGGACATCACGTTTGATAACCTCCTTATCAAATATGTGGGGCGCTGTGCAGTTTCAGGTCTTGACGGAAGAAAAAATGTAACGGTCCGCAACTGCATATTCTGCTATCTGGGCGGCTCTATATGGAGAGTATACGATAAAAACAAGCGGACGGTAGGCCTCGGCAATGCCGTGGAATCCTTCGGCGGTTGTGACGGCTTCTATGTGTACGGTAACTGGATATATCAGATCTACGACACTGCCATTACCCATCAGTGTTCACAAATACCTCCCACTTCCCTTATGGATGATATCCGGTACGTCGGCAATCTTTGCGAGTTTTGCCATTGGTCCATAGAATTCTACAATATGGAAACGCCGGACAATGTACGATATGTTCACAACGTCCGTATACATCATAATATCCTGCGCCTCGGCGGGTATGGCTGGGGAAGCCGCGGCAGAGAAAATGCGGCCGCACTTTTCAACAGCTTCGGGCTTTGCCGGGATACGGAAAACCACATTGCTTACAATAACATTTTTGACCGCTGTGCCGGCGGTATCGTCCGCTATGCAAACGAAAACGACAAGAAAATCCGCACCTTTGATAATGTCTATATTCAAAGACGCGACGGCGCTCTCGGCTGGATCTATGACGGCGTAAAACCCTTCGACGGTGCCGAGAAAACCATAACGGAACTTTTGGGAGAAGAAACGCCCTGCGTGTTCTACGAAGGTGAATAACGAACGGGTTTTCACAAAAAAAACGCAAGGAGAAAGCTATGTTTTATATTGCACAGGGCATTGGCGTCATTGCCCTTATCATCTCGATGATATCCTTTCAGCAGCCTACGCAAAAGCGCGTGGTAACGCTGCAGATTATTTCATCCGTGTTCTTCTGCGTACATTTTTATATGCTGCGAGCACCGCTCGGTTCGATTTTAAACGGCATCGGCATTTTCCGTGCTATTGTTTTTTCGAATCAAGATAAGGCATGGGCTGCGCATCACGGCTGGTTTTTCCTATTCTGCGGTATTTTCATTGCCGTTGGCATTTTCTTCTGGGACGGCGCCATCAGCCTTCTCCCCATCGTAGCAATTCTTCTGACTACGATTGCCTTCTGGGTGAAGAATCCGCGGCTTGTGCGGCTTGTTTCCGCCCCGTCTTCGCCACTTTGGTTTATTTATAACTATGTATATCATTCCTACCCCGGCATGATTACGGAGACTTTTTTGTTCTCGTCGATTATGATTGCCACGGTTCGATATGATATTCTGCCGCTTCTGAAAAAAAGAAAATAACAAAAGGACGCGCTCGCGTCCTTTTATTATTTTCAAATTAGAAGCCAAAAGCAAATACTTCCGCATCCTGCAGTTCCATTTCCATAGTAACTTCTTTACCCGCAAAATCAGAAAGCGGTTTATCAAACACAATTTCGCGGTGCACGTTATTTCCGAAAATATCGCAGCTCTGCGCGGTGTTGCCTTCCGCATCGGTGATTTTGATGCGGATGGTGCCCGAGCCGCTTGTGCGGAAATTCAAGAACATCGTATCGCCGCCGAGAATCATCGGTTTTGTTACGAGACAAGATTTCTCCCAGCCGCTCTTAAACGAGGCGAAGCCGTCGCGGCGGATAGAGTAGCGGACAAACGCCGTGTAATCGCCCTCTATAGTGGAGTCGGAACAGAAGAGGCTGAGCTCTGTTTCGTCCTCAATAAAGCCGTAGCTGAAATAGAGATCGCCATATTTCCATGTGCGCGGTGCTTCATAGCCGGCGTCGCAAATCGCTTCATTGAACTTATGCCAATGGAGACCATCGCGCGAAGTCATGAACACCGTATCCGTCATTGTGGTGCCGGCACGTGGATGCAGGCTATAGCGCCACTTTCTGGACTCGACGTCAGGAAGTGCATCATGCGAGGGCGACCAGGTTTCTCCGCGGTCTTCATATCTTACAGGCAGACCGATAAACATGTGGGGTGCCGAAGAATATCTTCGGATATTATTCGTGTAAAGCGCAAACTTCACATCGTCATCAAACTGAATGAAGCCATGTCTTTCCCATGTCTTAAAGTCTTTCGAGGTCATCATCTTGATGTTTCTTCTGCCGTTATCAAAGTCGCGGTAGAAAATCTTATATTCTTTATCGTATTTGTCCCAAAAGACCGTATTCAAAGAATCGAACTTGCCCGGTTCTTTGGCGATATTTTCGATTCTTTCAAAGTGGATGCCGTCGGCACTTATAAAGGCCGCAAGCGTACCGCCTTCGGCGAACACCTTGCATCCGTCCTCTACACGCATAATCGCCTTATAACGGCTTTCGGGCGGGCAATCGGGGTTCTCGTCACGAAACGCACAAAAACCGCCGAACGGCTCACCGGGATAATCAATAATGATATTGTTGTCGCCATAAATACCGAGATTCGGGAATTCCCAAGTTTTCCCGTCGCGGCTTTCGGCGTAGCAACCCATTGTATTATCCTCGTTCAGTTTTCCGGTTTCGGGGTCCTTGTATCGGAACCCTGAGCCGTAGTACATACGGTAAATATCGCCGTCCTTAAAAATAACAGGATAAAAAATTTCACGCCCGTGCGGAAGTTTATATTCAAACATAACCTCCTGCTTCTGCAGCCTATTCACGCTAAGGCGGGCCGTGGTTTTCTCTTTGTCAATGAAATAATAGTCCCAAAGTGGCTCCCAACTTTTACATGTATATGCCATACTGCTTCCTCCTCCGAATGTGTGATTCTATGTCTATTATACCAATCCCACTTTCAGCTTACAATACTCCGACAAGACATGTCACATAGTCAAATGTCTTGTCAAATATGCAAAAAGGCCTTGTTGGAAAACCAACAAGGCCTTTTTAAGGTTCATCTTATTCTTCGCGGAGTTTTGCCTGTGCTGCTGCAAGACGTGCAATCGGCACGCGGAACGGCGAGCAGGATACGTAGGTGAGTCCTACCTTATGGCAGAACTCTACGGTAGACGGGTCGCCACCATGTTCGCCGCAGATACCGAGCTTAATGTCGGGGCGGGTTTCACGGCCGAGCGTAGCTGCCATCTTCACGAGTTTACCAACACCCTTTTGGTCAATCTTTGCAAACGGGTCATGTTCGTAAATCTTCGTGTCATAGTAGGCATCGAGGAACTTGCCGGCATCGTCACGAGAGAAGCCGAAGGTCATCTGCGTAAGGTCGTTTGTACCAAAGGAGAAGAATTCTGCTTCCTTGGCGATTTCGTCAGCTGTGAGTGCTGCACGCGGGATTTCAATCATTGTACCTACTGTGTAGGTAATATCTGCGCCCAGCTCGCGGATAACAGCGTCAGCCGTTTCCACAACAACCTTCTTAACAAATGCAAGTTCTTTGATTTCGCCTACGAGCGGAATCATAATTTCCGGAACAATCTTTACGTTCTTTCTCTTCGAAACGTTGATAGCGGCCTTGATAACGGCACGGGTCTGCATAGCTGCAATTTCCGGATATGTTACGGCAAGGCGGCAGCCACGGTGACCCATCATCGGGTTGAACTCGTGGAGAGAAGCAATAATGGTCTTGATTTCCTCAACCGTTTTGCCCTGTGTTTTGGCAAGTGCTTCAATGTCCTTTTCTTCTGTGGGAACGAATTCATGGAGCGGCGGGTCGAGGAAACGAATGGTAACGCCGTAGCCTTCCATTACTTCGTAGAGCTTTTCAAAGTCGCCCTGCTGCATCGGTTCGAGCTTTGCAAGTGCGGCTTCTCTCTGTTCCTTTGTATCGGAGCAGATCATTTCGCGGATAGCGGCAATTCTATCTGCTTCAAAGAACATATGTTCTGTACGGCAAAGGCCAATACCTTCTGCACCGAGGCTTCTTGCACGTGCGGCATCTTCCGGTGTATCTGCATTGGTGCGAACCTTGAGCACTCTGTAGCTGTCAGCCCAATCCATGATTCTGCCGAATTCACCGCCGATGGAAGCGTCCACTGTCGGGATGAGACCATCGTAGATGCAGCCGGTAGAACCGTCAATCGAAATTTCATCGCCTTCGTGGAAGGTCTTGCCGGCGAGTGTGAATACCTTATTTTCTTCGTCCATTGCAATGGCCGAGCAACCGGATACACAGCAGGTACCCATACCACGGGCAACAACAGCTGCGTGGGAGGTCATACCGCCGCGAACGGTGAGAATACCCTGGGAGGCTTTCATACCTTCGATGTCTTCCGGAGAGGTTTCAAGACGAACGAGAACAACCTTTTCGCCACGTTCTGCCCATGCCTTGGCATCATCTGCCGTGAAAACAACCTTACCGCAAGCAGCACCGGGAGATGCAGCAAGTGCGCGGCCTAAGGGTTCTACCTTATCAAGCGTTGCACGGTCAAACTGCGGATGGAGAAGCGTGTCAAGGTTTCTCGGGTCGATCATCAAAACGGCTTCCTTTTCGGAAATCATACCTTCGTCTACAAGGTCGCAAGCAATCTTAAGAGCAGCTGCGGCTGTTCTCTTACCGTTTCTTGTCTGGAGCATATAGAGCTTCTTATCTTCAATCGTAAACTCCATATCCTGCATATCTCTGTAGTGCGATTCCAGCTTGCCGCAAATTTTTGTGAATTCTTCGTAAACTTCCGGCATAACTTCTTTTAACTGGTCAATCTTCTGCGGTGTGCGAACACCGGCAACAACGTCTTCACCCTGTGCGTTCATAAGGAACTCACCGAAGAGTTTCTTTTCGCCGGTTGCGGGGTTACGGGTAAAGGCAACGCCTGTACCGGAGGTTTCGCCCATGTTACCGAATGCCATCATCTGTACGTTAACAGCTGTACCCCAGTCATACGGGATATCGTTGTCACGACGGTAGATGTTTGCACGGGGGTTGTCCCAAGAACGGAAAACAGCTTGGATCGCGCCCATGAGCTGTTCCTTCGGATCTGTCGGGAAGTCAGCGCCGATTTTTGCCTTGTATTCGGCTTTAAACTGGCTTGCCAGTTCCTTTAAATCGTCAGCAGTAAGGTCCACGTCCTGCGTGATGCCCTTCTTTTCCTTCATAATGTCGATAAGCTGTTCGAAGTACTTCTTACCTACTTCCATAACAACATCCGAGTACATCTGGATGAAGCGACGGTAGCAGTCCCAAGCCCAGCGCGGATTGCCGCTCTTTGCAGAAAGTGCTTCTACAACATCTTCGTTTAAACCGAGGTTCAAAATCGTGTCCATCATGCCCGGCATGGAAGCACGTGCACCGGAACGAACGGAAACCAGAAGCGGATTTTCCATATCGCCGAACTTTTTGCCGGTAACTTTCTCCATCTTGCCGATGTATTCCATGATTTCTGCCTGGATATCTTCATGAATTCGTTTACCATCTTCATAGTAACGTGTGCATGCCTCCGTCGTTACGGTAAAGCCCTGCGGAACAGGCATGCCGAGTTTCGTCATTTCTGCGAGGTTTGCGCCCTTACCACCGAGGAGGTTACGCATGCTCGCATCGCCTTCACTAAACAAATAAACATACTTATTTGCCATGTGAATCACTCCTTTCATTTTTCTCATTCTTTTTCTTCCTATTAAAATACCATAGCAGTATTCGCCACAAAATTAAAAAATCCTTCTTTTTTTTAAAAAAGCTGCATATTTTTTAGAAAGAGGTGTTTTTCCTATGTATATACGCATCTTTCGCCATGTGTATTTACACGTGGGCCTTTTGCTTTTAGCCGCGCTTTCTTTCTTTTCGCCCGAGGGTGCACAGCTGTGGCTTGCCCTCTTCTTTGCGGCAGTACACGAAGGGTGCCACTATATGACCGCACGCGTGCTCCGCGTGCCGGTTCTGTCCGTTGCGCTTCTGCCCTACGGCTGCCATCTGCGGCTTGGAAAGTCCTCTCTTTCGGCGGAAATGAAAGTCGTGCTCGCGGGTCCTCTCGGCAGTCTTCTTCTCTTTTTTCTTTTTCGGGATACTGCCATCGGTCGCATAAACGGCACACTATTCTGTATCAATCTTCTGCCTGCCTTGCCGCTTGACGGCGGCCGGCTCTTCCGGCTTTTTCTCTGGCGGATTTTCGGCACCTTTCGCGGAAACCGCATTTTACGCCGCACCGCGCTTTTTATCAGTGCGGGGCTTTTCTATTTTGCCTTTCGGCTTCCTTCGCCGTTTTTAGCCGCCATTGCCACGCTTCTGCTTATGCAGAGACGACTGATTCCGCTTTCCTCCCCTATTCTGCAAAAGAAAGCGGCAGGTAGTCACAAAAAACGTACCTTTATCGTTTCAAAAGAGGATTCGCTTTTATCACTTTCGCACGCCTTTTCCCCTTTTTATCACGCCCGCTTCCGCGTGCGCGGCAGTGGGAAAATGCTCACAGAGACGGCCGTTTCCGAGGCACTTCGGCACAGTGCCTCGGCCACGGTATCTGACCTTTTATACTAGCGGAAAGAGGCTACCCCGAGGGTAGCCTCTATATTTTATTCTTCTGTTTCGCTTTCAGCGGAGGGTTCTTCCTCGCTTTCTGTCGCTGGAATTTCTTCCGTTTCCGTCAGTTCTTCTTCAGAAACAACTTCCTCGGCCTCGCCTTCTTCGAGTTCGAATTCTTCTTCCTCATCGAAAGCTTCCTCTTCTTCATCAAATACGGGAATTGCATTCCCCTCTTCGTCGATGAAATATGCATCGGGGCCGGCATTCTTCTTGCGCAGAACCACAATGAGCACGATGAGGAGAATCAGAATCGCAATTGCCATACCGAAAATCACGGGATTTATGGCTGTCGCGGTAAAGTATACTTCTTTTTCGGGCGCTTCTGCCGTTACCGCCCAGGTAAGAGAGCTTCCGAAAAGACCGGCCTTATCCGCATTGCTCTTCGAGAAAGCCAACGGGAACTTGAAGGTGATGCTTGCCGCGGCTTCGCTGATTTTTGCCTTGGTAGCTTCGTCTGCCGTGTCATACTCCGTCTTATAATCGTCCCCTACAAACAGGTTGATTTTGCCGGAGCCTGTGTACCGGGTACCGAAGAGTGTGCGTTCTTCTTCAATCTTGAGGCCGTTTCCTGCGCCATCTTCTACAAGCGGCGTGGCACGGAGGAAATTAAGAAGCGTGAAGGAGCTTGTAAGGTCGGTGACGTTTTTATACTGCATACGAAGGAGTGCCCCGCTCATGCCTGCTTCTTCCGCATCCACGCGCGTCATTTCAATGCGCTCACCTGTTTCCTTCATCCCGTACATAGATGCATATAAATCGAGTGTTTCCTCCGAAAAGGTCTCGATAAGGGCATCGGCATCAGCAACGCCTGCTGCTTCATACATTTCCGGGCTTGCCAGAAGCACGGATGTTACCTCAACACCGCCGCTTGCATTGAAATCAAGCGTGGTTTCGGACTTATAACAGCCGCCAAGTGCTGTGACCAAAAGAACGGCGGCTAAAATGCCTGCTATTTTTTTCATGATAAAACCTCCCGTTTTTTATTAGGGTTATTATACCATTTTTTTCTTCCTGTTGCAAGCTTTTTTTATCACAAGCGCGGATTTTTGCAAAGAGCGCACGTATGGCAAAGATGCACTCTGCCCTCGAAAACCTGCATCACTGTATGAAGAAGACGGACATTCCAAATATCAAGGGGGCCGTGAAAGATAACTCTCTGCGGCACAAGGGTGAGAAGCGTGCTGAGGAGGCGGTCATCCTCCGTAAGCGGCGCATCACCCCAAAAATCCTCGTCAAAACTTTCGGGCAGCTTTTCACCGCTTTCCGAAAAGAGGACATACTGCCCGTCCGCACAAAGGACGTGTATGGCCGCGATTCCCGATTCCCTTGTGGAAATAAAAAGCTGCAAAAGCGTAATAAATTCCGCATATTCTTTCTCGGCAAGATACACATCCACCGCGGCAGTTGCCGCCTTTTTCAGTAGTGCCGTGTACTCTTTGAGACGAAACTTTACAAAGCCTTCCAGTGAAAGAACGGAGGAATGCGAAAGAAAATGATAGAGCCGTCTTTCGATAAATTCCGTTCGTACGGCAGGCGGCGTTTTGGAAACTGCCGTGCGGGCAGCCTCCAGAATTTCGCATCGTTCCTCGGGCAGAAAATAGGGATGTGCCGCCGTGATGAAGGCCGTAAGGCTTTTTTCCTCGTGTTCTTTTGTAATTTTCTCGGCCATCTCCGCCGCGAGAATACGTTTCAGCCGCCGCATATCATCCTCCGATGCGGTGGTAAAGGTGACACCATCCGCATCCTTTTCTATTTCCACGCCACAAACGTCCGGCATATCCCCATCCGGAATATGCCCTAAAACCGTTAAACTGTGCGGCATCCGCCTGCTCCTTTCCCTCTATCCTGTCGTCACAAGCGGCAGGACAGAACCGATGTCTACGGATATAGGAATGCGTCCTTCTCTGATTTTTATGCCTCTTTCGTCTAAAAAATTTTTAATATTTGCATATGAAGGGTGTGCAGAAATTTTTCCGGTGAAAAAAAGCGTATCTGCCGCCGTTTTTCCGGATGCCCCGCCTAAAAATCCATACGGAAAGCCGGAAAGTTCCACGCCGCCCTCTGCAATTTCCAAAACAGAAAGGCCCGCCGCGCGGGCCGCGCGGGCAACGCCCCGGTCAGCCGTAATCAGCGAGGTTTCATCCACGGGCACCACCATACATTTGGCATACCCCTGCCGCACCGGAATGACGGAAATGCCGTGCTTTTCAAAAAAGCGAAGCGCCACAGGATCCGTAATTTCGGGGTTATGAATGGCCACATTCCCAATTCTCGCTATAGTATATGCGGCATCCCCCGGGTAGGTACTTTGCAAATGGGTTTCACCGCAAAGTACGGAAAAGCCATACGGCGAAAGGGTTTCTTCATAAAAAGAGAACACCTCGGGCGCGGCCAGAATAAAACTGCCGCCAAGGTGGCAAAGCTGCAGGTCCGCATGCCGTCCCATCGCCGACGGCAAAAAAGAAAGGCAGGGCGGCGTAATGCACCGGACGCCCTCGATGGGCACAGCCGAAACGGCCAAAGTTACCGGTTTTTCCGGCAGGTTTGGCGTTTTTATGATTTCGTGCATAGCGGTCACGGTTTCTCCCTTCCTTTCATACACTGTACTGTACAGCCCGGCTGTTTATATATAAGGGGCCCCATTCGGTTTTTGCGAATTCGGGCCCCTTTTACTGGTCTTATAAAGATGCGAAAGCGTTCTGGGAAAGATCTCCGCGCGCGCCTGCGCGATAGGCATAATAGCCGGCGCAGGAGATCATTGCGCCGTTGTCGGTACAAAGCGGCAGTGGCGGCATATACATTTGCATGCCTTCCTTTTCCGCCGCCTCCAAAAGTGCTTTCCTAAGGCATTTATTTGCCGCAACGCCACCGGCAAGCGCAATTTTGGAAATACCTTCCCTTTTGGCGGCTTCCATCGTAACCGTCCGGAGGACATCCACAATCGCAGTTTCAAAAGAAGCTGCGATATCTTCTTTTATAATCGGTTCCCCCTTTTGCTCGGCGCGGTGTACATAATTAATTACGGCCGTTTTCACGCCGCTGAAACTGAAATCAAGCCCCTGTATCGGACGCGGAAATGCAATACTTGCCTTCCCGCCTTCGGCGCACGCGCTTACAAGCGGACCGCCGGGATAACCAAGGCCGAGTACTCTTGCCACCTTATCAAAGGCTTCGCCTGCGGCATCATCCATCGTAGCGCCGAGTACGGTAAACTGATTATAGTCCGTTACGCGTACCACGTGGCTGTGGCCGCCGGAAGCGACAAGGCAAATAAAAGGCGGCCGGAGCTTCGGATGCGCAATATAATTTGCGGCAATATGCCCGTGCAGATGATTTACAGGGACAAGCGGTTTCCCAAGAGCATATGCAAACCCCTTTGCTGCAGAAAGTCCCACAAGGAGCGCCCCGATAAGACCCGGGCGCACCGTGACGGCCACAGCATCCAGTTCTTCCTTTTTAATGCCTGCCTTCTCAATCGCTTCCTCAATAACCTGCGTTACAGACAGAATATGATTGCGGGAAGCAATCTCCGGCACTACGCCACCATATTTTTTATGTATGTCTGCCTGCGAATATACAACGTCGCTTAAAACGGTGCGCCCGTCAAGCGTAACGGAGGCCGCTGTTTCATCGCAGGAGGATTCTATTCCTAATATATATGCCATACGCTTCCTCTTTCTCTCGTTTTCTTATAGCATACCAAAAATTTCACAAAATTACAAGACATAAATTATTACATTTTTATTTTTGCTTTTTTACACCAAAACGCCCGTTTTATGGGAATTTCTCTCGTTATTCCCTACAATTTGTTTGGCTCAAATTGAATAAATTGTTAAAAAAGTTTGACAAAATGAAATATTTGTGTTATACTTAAGCTTGTTGAATGAGAAACTGGCGCAAATTTCTTCAGCAAAAAGAAAGGACTTTTTATGAAAAAGCAAGTTTGTGCGGTACTGACTGCCGCTATCGTTTTATTTACATCCACCGCCGCTCTGGCGGATACCGGCACGGTTACAGCAAGCGTTCTGAATGTGCGCGAAGCACCCGGCGCCGGCGTTATAGGTCAGCTTTTCTACGGCGAGAATGTTACGGTTGTCGGCTATGAAAGTGGCTGGTGTCGCATTCTTATGGGTGACAAAACCGGTTACATTTACGGAAACTATGTCTCCGTAACACCCGATGAGGCCGCCGAGACGGCTGCAGCTACTATGGGCGATGCTGTTTTGGAATACGCCAAAAGCTTCCTCGGCGTTCCATATGTATACGGTGGTTCCTCCCCTTACGGCTTTGACTGCAGCGGTTTCACCAAATATGTATATGCAAACTTTGGCGTATCTCTTCCGCGTACATCCTATTCGCAGATGTACTCGGGCACACCCGTAAGCATCGAAGATATGCAGATCGGTGACCTTATCGTTTTCCGCGGCGGCGGCCATGTAGGCATCTACGCCGGAAACGGTACATATATCCACGCGCCGCAGACAGGCCGCAGTGTTTCCGTCGATCCCTTAAACCGACCGATTTCGACAGTACGCCGCCTTTTCTAATCTGATTTGACAAGCCTTAAAAGGTATGGTATACTAAAATGCATCTTGGTTTTCTACGGAGGTTTTTATGAAAAAATTTGCCGTTTTCCTAGTTTTATTTGTGGCCGGTATGCTTCTTTTCGGATTTACCGCCCTCGCCGATACCACCGGCTTTGCGGCAGGCGATGTTATCAACGTCCGCCAGGTGCCGGCGATGGACGCGAAAATTCTGACTGAAATTTATCTTGCAGATCCCGTCACCGTTATCACCACAGAAGGTTCCTGGTGCAAAGTCCGTATTGAAGACAAGATCGGATATGTGCACAAGGATTTAATCGTTTTTGACAGAAGCCTTGTTCCCGATCCGACACCGGTAGCACGTTCCTCCTCGGGTAGGAGTTCCTCTTCCTCCGGTTCGTATACAGCAGCACCGAATGCCTCGCTCGCTTCGCAGATTATTGCATACTCGAAGAACTTCCTCGGTGTTCCCTACGTTTGGGGTGGCACCACGCCCGCAGGCTTTGACTGCAGCGGCTTTGTGCAGTATGTATTCCGCCATTTCGGCATCTATCTGCCGCGTACAACCTACTCGCAGATTGCGATGGGACGTTCTGTTTCCCGCGCAAACCTCGCCCCCGGCGACCTTGTCTTCTTCCGCAGTGCAGGCCATGTGGGCATCTATGTAGGAAATAACCAGTACATCCACGCGCCGCAAACGGGCAGAACAATCAGTATCGACAGTATGGCCAACCGCACGCTGTATGCGGCACGGCGCATCATCTAAAAAGCAAATATAAAGAGCTCTCGAAAATTCGAGAGCTCTTTTTGATTTCTTCTGTTATCTCTTCAGCTGCAGATCGTAGTGCACATCGTATGCCTTTTCTTCGTCGGTGTACTTGTGGAGTGTGTTGATCACTTCGCCGTTATTCCACTTTCTGTCTTCTACATCCTCTGTGGTACCCATAACGGTTACATTGAGCTGACGGCGACGGGCGCGTACATGGTCCCAGTCGATGAAGTAGATGTGGGCAAATTCGCCGCCATCGAGGACGCCGTCCTTAATCGTCATCGTTTCGCTTCTGCCGAAGAAAACGCTGCGAAGGTGACCGTCTGTGTTCATACTGGTGTAGTCGCCGGGTTCGTTTACGTATCTGCCGAACTGTGCGTGAATCGGGCCCGGATGACGGTACTGATGTTCTTCTGCAAAGTCCGGAATCATTTTGCGCATGATGTCGAGAAGGTCATGCTGCAAAAATTCGAGGTCAAAAGAATCGATATCGTGCGAGCATTCCTGAATCATAACAGAGCAGGTGGTGTGGTGGGAAGCGATACATACAGTACCGTTCTTAACGCCGGAAGCCTTTACGATTTCGATAATTTCCTTCGACACATCGTGAAATGTGGGAATCCAACCTCTCGATTGTAATTCCAGTTCTTTCTGATACACTTTAAATTCCATTTTTCTTTCCTCCTATTTTTTATTTAGCCTTTCCCCCACGGCCCCGCCGGGATGGATTAAGGCAAATTGTTCATTTTGGTAATCGGTTTCCTCAATCAGCGCCGTCTGCAGTGCATGGAAAATCATGCAAAGCGCGGTGGATGAGGTTGTGCCTTGTGCATTGTACTTATCAGTTTCGCGATTAACGTACTGCTTTAACACAACATCGGCATCGAGTGCGAGCGGAGATTCGAGATTTTCCGTGATGGTAATCGTTTTCACATTTTTCTTTTTGCAGATTTCCATAATCGGCAAAAGCTCTTTCGTTTTGCCGCCGCGGGAAGCGAATACCATTACGTCCCCCGCCTCTAAAAAGCCTGTTGCGCCGTGCACGGCTTCTGCCGGCGAAATAAAGCGCGAAGGGCGCTCAATGCAGCAAAGTAGGTGCGAGAAATGCTGGCACATAATGCCGGAATGGCCGCAACCGCAGGTGCCGATGCGCGTAGCACCCGCAAGAAGCTCTACTGCCTTTGAAAACGCGTCCTCATCAAAATACGAAAGCATTTCCATAAGGCATTCACTTTCAATTTTATATGCGTTTATAGCCGCCGCTTTCGCTTCTTCTCTCATTTGTGAAGTTCGTCCCATGCCTTTCTGAGATTGTAAAGCATTTCTTCTACCATAGCATAGGGATCCGCCGCTTTGATAATGCCGCTTGTAGAGCCCGTGGCCTGTGCGCCAAGCTTTATGGTGTTATATACGTCCTGACCGTTCGAAATGCCTGCGCCCTGCAGTACCATAATATCAGGATTGATTTCGTTTACGGTGCGGATCGTGTCGAGCACGTAGTTTGAATCACTCGTCTGGCCGGTGCCGATAAGGTCTGTCGGCTCGGCTACGATGAGGTTCGGGCCCATTTTGGCAATGGCCTTTACATCTTCTACCGTGTCGGCACAAACGATGGTGGCAAGGCCCACTTCGTCGGCACGCCTGATGGTTTTTTCAATTTCTTCAAAAGAAATCGGCTTTTCTGCATGGTTTAACATAACGCCCACAGCACCTGCCGCCTTTACGGCTTCCGGTAAAACGCTGCCAAGGCCACGGCCGATCGGCAGAGAATCCATATGCTGTGCAAACACCAAAATTCTCTCGGTGTTATCCGCAAGAAGTTTAATATCGGTGTACTGCGGCGTTACAATAACGTCTACATCATATTTCATGGCCGTTTTATCAATTACCTTTGCAAGCGCCAGCATTTCCTCTCCGTAGAGATATGCCTTGGGGCCTACTTCGAAAAACGGCGGTTTAATTGTGATACCTTTATACATACTTTCCCTCCTATTTTAGTTTCGTTTTGTTTTCTTCCGCTTTTAATTCTCTTTCGTTTCTGGTATTGTACCATATTTCTCCCATTTTGTCAATACTATTCCCGTTTAAATTCGGCGCGATATCGCGTGGCGCTTGTCTTTTGCGAAAGTTTCTTGCTTTTTGCAGCGAGAAGTGCTATACTTTTAGTAAGATGCGCGAGAGGAGGAAGTGGCATGAACAAAATTTCATACGATTATGACTGTCTCAAAAGGCCAAACACCTTTGAGGAACAAGATGTTTTTTCCCTTGAGGCGCCTTACAGCATCTGCTTTAAGCGGTTCCCGTCAAATGACATTGTGCCACTTCACTATGCAAAGGCTATCGAAATTCTGTTTTGCGAAAACCTTTCGGGCACACTTTTTATTGAAGACACCACATACGAGCTCGGCGGAAAACAGGTGTTTATTATTCCTCCGAAGATTGTACATTCGAATGACATCCGCGCATGTAGCGGTGAAATGATAGTGCTGAAAATCAGCCTGCCGCATTTTGCCCATTACATGAACCTTGACCGTTATTTTTCGCTTTTCAGCTGCAGTATTGAGGAAGCCGTGCGCATATGCCCCGACTATGACGGATGCCGGAAGTTTTTAAATACGCTTATAGAAAACGATGCAGATTTAGCGTTTTGCATTCCCACGCTTTTAAGCCTTGTGCACCACTTCACGCTCTATGAAGCCGAAAAGTCTTCCGAGGCACCTCCGTCTTTAAATAATGCCGGTTTGCAGGCACTTGTTTCGTGGACGGATGCACACTTCCACGAAAAAATCAAGCTCGATGATGTGGCGGCTTTTATGGGCTACAGCAAACACCATTTTTGCAGCGTTTTTAAATCCCTCACGGGGATGACATACTTTAACTACTTAAATGCCGTGCGCATTTCCAACGCCTGTCTTCTGCTGTCAGCCGGAAAATCGGTGCAAGAAGTAAGCGTCGCCTGCGGTTTTGAAAGTCCCTCGTATTTTATTCAGGTTTTTAAGCGTGCGCAACTTATGACGCCGCTTGCCTACCGCGAGCTTGCAAGGCGTTCCTCTTCGAAGTAGAAAAGAGGCTGAAAACATATGTTTTCAGCCTCTTTTTATATTTTTTCCATACAAGTAAGCACTTCATCTTTAGGAGGGATACTCGGTATGCCCCCTGCGCGTTCCGTAGAAAGGCTTGCCGCCGCCGTGGCAAAACGGCCGATATAAAGAAGGTCTTCTTCGTCAAGAAGTGACACATCCTTCGAAAGCTCTAAAATGCGTGAAAGGGCGCTGCCGCCGAAGATATCGCCTGCGCCTGTGGTATCGATAGGCGCTACGTGCGGACTATGGATGCGCACCTCCGCCCTCCTGTTTTTGAGAATGCATCCGTTTTTGCCGCGCGTTACCATCGCAAGCCGCACGCCATATTCCGAAAGGAGTTTCTCCGCGCCCTCCTCAGGCCTTACATTCCAGAGAAATTCCACTTCTTCATCGCTAATCTTCACTACATCCGCCACGGTAAGACCCCAAAGCATCGCTTCTTTTGCTTCCTCCATACTCCGCCAAAGCGGTTTTCGAAGATTCGGGTCAAAGGTTACGAGTTTGCCATGCTCTTTTGCGTAGGCAATCGTTTCTTTCGTGGCGGTTTTCGCCGGTTCGTCCGTAAGGCTCAGCGTTCCAAAGTGTACTACCTTCGCCGCATCCAGCATATCGGTGTCCACATCCTCCCAGGAAAGCTTCGTGTCCGCGCCCGGTTTTCGGGCAAAGCTAAAGGCGCGGTCGCCCGCCGCGTCTAAAGTTACAAACGCAAGCGTTGTGAAAACAGAAGGGTCCAAAGCGATGCCTTTTGTATCTATTCCCGCTTTTTCGAGCGTGTTTATAAGAAGATGCCCGAAGGTATCCTCGCCCACCTTACCGATAAAAGCCGTTTTGGCGCCATATGCACTTGCCGCCGCCAAAAAGTTTGCCGGGGCGCCGCCGGGGTTTGCGCACATGGTGGGATAGCCGTCCGCATCCGTGCTTTTTGCCGCAAAATCGATAAGAACTTCGCCGATGGCAATTACATCATACATTTTTTTACCCTCCCTATTTCGCAGGCGGATATTCGTTACACAAAAGCCGATACGGCTCTTCGTCTTCTTCGATGGCCGGGAAACGCCCCATCGGAGGATTGAACCGATTGTCCGTTTCGTCATCATTGCACTGGCTCACTTCACCTAAAAGGACCGGACCTGTGCCTTTTTCCACCTCAAAATCATGGTAGAGATACTGCGGGATAAAAATGCTCTCCCCGGGTGTTAAACGAATTTGCGTGCCTGCAGGCACTACGCGGCTATGCCCGTCTGTGTAGACTGTGACGGGAGAATCGTAATCGATTTCTTCGTTCGGCAGGCTATTATACACGCGGATGAGGCAATTACCGCCGCCGCGGTTTATGATATCTTCCGTCTTATACCAATGAAAATGATTCGGCGAATACTGCCCTTCCTTCAGGTACAAAAGCTTTTCAGCGTACACTTTTTGGTATTTATCCTGCATAGCGCGGTTTCCGTTTCGAATGGTGATGAGAGAAAAGCCGAGCTCGTCAAACTTTCCCATGCCATAATCCGTAATATCCCAACCGAGCATGCACTCGCGCACTTCGTCGTATTCGTGCCCTTTTTCCTGCCACTCCTCGGGGGTAAAATGACAAAACGGCGGCAACGGAAACTTACAGGTCTTTGTCATTTCCTCCAGTTCCCGAAGGGCCGCATTGATTTCGCTTCTTTTCATTCTATATCCTCCAAAAATCCGGGTGTAAAAGAACATCTCCCGTTATGATAACGAGAGATATTCTTCCGCCCATTTTTTATTCACAGAGAAGATTTCTTTTAAAATTCGATGCCAAGGCCGGAAAGTTCCTTCTTATATGCCAAAAGCTCATCTTTATCATACGGACGTGCCGGGAAAATGGCATCGCCCACATCAAAACCCTTGAGTGCGAGTGCTGCTTTTGTGCCGCGGATAGCGCCGAACTTCGAGAAACGAAGGAGCGCGTCAATTACGCGGTTTGCCTTATACTGATATTCCTGTGCGGTGGCAAGGTCACCTGCTTTAAACGAATCAAAAAGCTTTGCGAACCAGCCGGGCATTACGTTATAGGTGGAGCCGATACCGCCGTCTGCACCCATGGTGAGACCGCAGATAAGTGTTTCGTCCGGCCCGTTGATAACGTTGATGTTGCCGCCGTTGATTTCCTTCAGCTTATGCTGAATAAAATCATCCCCGATGGTGCACTTAAGGCCGATTACGTTCGGGATTTCCATAAGTCTTTCCATAAAGGTCGGGAAATCAAAACCCTTCACGGAAGGAAGTGCATATACTAAAACGGGTTTATCCGTATGGGCTGCAATTGTTTTATAGTAATCGAAAAGTTCATCGGGCGTGAGCTGGTAGAAATATGTAGGTACCAAAGAGGCCACCGCATCTACGCCGATTTTATCCGCATGTTCTGTAAGCGCAATGGCTTCATACACGTTGGCAGCACCAATATGGTTGATAACTGCGCCGCGGCCTGCAACCGCTTCCACGGTAGCTTCTGCCATTTCCATACGAAGGGATGCAGAAAGCGCTGGGCCTTCCCCCGTCCAGCCGCAGATATAGAAGCCTGTGGAGCCTTCCGAAAGTTGCCAGTCGATAAGTTCCTTTACGGTGTTTCTCTTCAGCTTGCAATTTTTATCAAAGGGTGTCACAAGCGCAGGCATCGTGCCTGTGAACATAACGTTATTTTCATACTGCATGGAAATTCCTCCTCATTTGCTTTTCTTGTATCTAATCTTATACTCTTTTACTATAAAAAGCAATATAAAATCTTGCGGGAAAATATCATTATATTGCGATTATGCTCTGCGGAAATGAAAAACCGCCTGCTTCTCGAGGCAGGCGGTTTTTTGAAATCAGGTATTCTTCATAATGACAGAGCCGATACATTCACTTACACGCTCACAAGCATCGATGCAGGACTCCAGGCAATCGAATATTTCACGCCATGCGATAGTTTCCGGAATATCCGTGGCATTTTTCATAAGATCTTGTACAGAATGGAGGTAAATCTTATCGCATTCCTCCTCGATGTCGTTAAGCTTTACGATGAGCGGCTGAATCTTCTTTGATTTCTTGAAATTCTCAAATTCACCCATAATCTCCCCTAAAACCTCTGCAGCTTTTACGATATTTTCCGCAAACACAATCGCCCCGGGATTAATCGAATGAATATTGTTGATGTAGATCTTCTGCACAATATCCTCACAGGTCAGCATCCGCGCCGAAATCCACCATTTTCGTAATCGTTTCGGCAACGGTGACGTTTAGAAGTGTCATTACAAAAACGCCGAGGAAATTGAAAAGTGCCGCCATCAGGATTGCCGCTTTCGGCGGCATACATCTTGTAACCACACAGGTGGCAATTGCATTCGGAGCATCCGTCCAGCCATTAACGAGGATAACGCCGAGCGTTAAAGTTACGGCCATAAACAAGAGTGGATTTGCTGTCATCTGATCCCAGAAGCCTAAAATTGAATCCATAAACACCCTCTTCTCTAAATTGTTCTTCCATTCCCTAATTTTATTTTAATATAGCCAATTTCAAAATGCAATTGTTTCCAAAAAAGACTGTCCGGATGTGCGGCCTGTTCTGCGCTTTTACAGCTTCCTTTTGCCCTGGTTGTGCACTCGCCTCTTTGAAGTTCTATTTTCAAAAAAAGTTCTTGACAAACCGAAAGCCGTGTGCTATACTATGTAGGTATTCGAGATGCTGTCCTAGCTCAGTAGGTAGAGCACTTCCTTGGTAAGGAAGAGGTCGGCGGTTCAAATCCGCTGGACAGCTCCAAAATTCCAAGAACTTCGGTTTTTGGAATTTTTATTTGTACGCGTTTTGAAAAAAAAGAAATTTTTCTCTTGACATTTATGCGGGTGCATGCTATAATAAACGGGTCATGGGGGTATAGCTCAGCTGGGAGAGCGCTTGAATGGCATTCAAGAGGTCAGCGGTTCGATCCCGCTTATCTCCACCATTGCCCGCGTAAGCGGGCGTTTTAGTCTACATATAGGGGTATAGTTCAGCTGGTAGAGCAACGGTCTCCAAAGCCGTGTCCCTATATTCGTATGGTAACTCAATAAAACTTAATATTTGCTGTTTAGGGGTATAGCTCAGTTGGTAGAGCATCGGTCTCCAAAACCGAGTGCCGTGGGTTCAAGTCCTACTGCCCCTGCCAAAAACGAAGAGTGCACAAAGTGCACTCTTTGTTTTTGTTTTGAAGCGAGATATTTTACTAAAAATATATGCAATCTAATCCATTCGGCTCTTCCACAAATAAAGGATGCACTTTAGTGCATCCTTTATTTATTCGGATAATCAGAAAGCATTTACAATGCTTTCCGGCGTTTCGCCGCTGAGAAAACGGACGACATTGTCCGTCACCTCTTTGTGCAGTGCTTCCATTCCCTCGAACGTGTTCCAGGCGACATGCGGCGTCAGCGCTACATTTTGCATAGAAAGCAGGCGCCGATCGATCCCGCCGCTTTCATCCTCAAATACATCAAGACCCGCCCCTGCAATTACCCCTTTTTCAAGGGCATCCACAAGGTCCGCTTCCTTCACAAGTCCGCCACGGCTCGTATTGATAAAGCAGGCCGTGGTTTTCATTTTGGCAAATGCTTCTGCGCCGAACATATGCCGCGTCTTCTCCGAAAGCGGGAGATGTAAGGTCACATAGTCGGACATTTTAAGAAGCGTGTCAAAATCCACACTTTCCGCGCGATAGGCCGAAAGCGTTTCAGCATTTACATACGGATCATACACAAGCGCCTTTGTTCCGAAAGCATTGGTGCGCTCGCATACACATCTCGCGATTTTCCCGAAGCCGACAAAGCCCACCGTTTTGCCAAAAAGTCTTCGCGAGGAGCCCATTGTGCCGGTGCTCCAGTTCCCCTCCCTTATGCAGTCGCTCATATAGGTAAGGCGCTTCGTGCAGGAAAGAAGGAGACTTACGGCGTGCTCTGCCACATCGATTACGCCGTAATTCGGGGCATTGCACACAATAATACCTTTTTGAGCGGCACTTTTTATATCAATATTATCATAGCCTATACCGTAGCGAATTATAAGTCTGCATTTTTCAAGCTGATTTATAAACTCCTTATCCATCGGCACATCTGTAAAAAGTATTACATCTACATCACACACAACCCTAATAACTTCTGATGGATTTTTGAGGGGAGAAATAATAAATTCCACGTTTTCCAGCTTGCCGAACACTTCTTTTTCATAGCCAAGCTCGTGCGGAAAACTGCTGAGTGCAACAATCTTTTTCATATTAATCACCACGTTGTGTTTTTAAAATGGGATGCAAAAAAGACTACTTCATTACATCCCATTTTTTGTTTTATAAGGACTTTTCTGCCTCTTCTAAAAGAAGCATAGTAGAATCCGCGACCTCTACCTCCCCTGTTTCTAAGCAAGCGAGCTGTGTAACACGCTCCTTCTCTCCGGGGTAGTAAATGCCGTCTGCACCCTCTGCAAGATTTGAGGATTTTATCTCGTCAATAATTCCCTCAACCTTCTTTTCGTAGTCCCTGACATCGGCAATTTTTGAAATATCAAGTGCCATGAAGAAATGACCTACATTTCCTGATGTACCGGGGACAGCATTCCATGCGTGAATATTTTTTGTCAATGCAGAGCCTGAAAGTGCACCTGCAAAGGTTTCAACCATCATAGCAAGACCGTAACCCTTATATCCGCCAAAGGGAAGGAGTGTTCCGCCCGCAGGATAATCCGCAGGGTTTGTTGAGGGACGTCCCTTGGAGTCAATCATCCAACCCTCGGGGACTGCTTTTCCCTCTTCGAGCATACGCAGGATTTTCATATCTGAGCCCATACTCATAGCAATATCATAAAGAATTTTATCATACTTTCCTGCCGGCACTGCATATGCAAATGGGTTATTACCTATTGTCTTTTCACAGCTTCCCGTAGCGGCAACCAATACGTCACCGTTACTCATGGCCATACCCACCATACCTTCATCAGCACACATAGCGGCATAATATCCTGCGGGGCCAAGGTGATGGCTGTTAAATACATTAACTAGACCCACGCCTGTTTCCTTTGCCTTTTTAATGGCAATTTCAGCCGCTTTGCACGATATTGCTATACCTAAGCCGCCGTCACCGTCAATAAGTGCCCATGACGGCAAATCAACAACTGTTTTAATCTCTGCCTCACTCTTTATTCCGCCACTTTTTATGCAGTCTATGTATTTTTTCACACGCACATAGCCATGTGTTACAATACCCTTCATCTGTGCATCGGTCAGAACATCTGTGATAAGCACTGCATCACTATGAGGAACGCCCGCTTTTTCAAATATGTTTAATATGCGCTCTTTAATTTCTTTAATTTTAACTACTGCCATTTTTATGCTCCTTTTAGCGTTAATTACTTTCCGGATGCAACCATCTCGTTAAACTGATTCATAATATATGCAAGTCTTCTTTCAAGCGCACTGCTGTCTATAAAGGGATTTTTCTCCCCTTTTTGCATTCTTTCATACTTACCCTTTGTATCAACATCTCCCGGGTGATTGCCAATCAATATATCCACATGTTCATTCCTGATTTTTTCCATAGAATTTACAAAGTCCTCACGGCAGGAAATCGGGAGATTATAGGCCTTGAGGAAGCGGTTTGTCATCGAATTTACGCCTGCGCCGCCCTGCATACCTGCGATGTAAGTGGTCTTGCCGTCATCCACATTAAAAAAGTAAGACATTGTTCCAGGGGTGTGTCCGGGAGTGCTCACCGCACGGATTTTCGTTTTGCCGCATTCGAATATGTCCCCGTCGTGTAAAAGAATATCCGGCTCAAACGCTTCAAAGAACTTAAAACCAAGTTCTTCTGCCCACGATAAATTCTCACTGCCGTTCACCATTGGCACATCGGGCGCACCGATGATGGTTTTTGCGCCGAAATACTCCGTCAGTGCTCTCGTGCCGCCGATATGGTCATAATGGCCATGGGAATGGAGAATATACTTAATATCATACGGATTAAGGCCGAGCTTCCGCATCCCCTCTGTCAGAAGAAATGTACATTCGGGGAAGTTCGAATCGAGCAGAATGAGGCCTTCTCCCGTATCAATCACGTGCGACGACACATACCGGTTCCCTACAAAATATAAATTGCCGAAAATCCGGAAGGGTTCCATATATGCCTCCCACGGCTTCATTTCCATTTCATATCCGTGTATCATATAAAATGCCCCCGTTCGATTAAAATTCGTCGATTCTGCGGCGGTTACGTGCAATCTCGGCGCCGAGCATTGTGAGTTCTGTACCCACCCAGTAAATATTCATTCCCTCTTTGTGCCATCTTTCGGCAACGGTATCATCGTCCATAAAGATACCAAGGGATTTCTTGTGCTTTTGGCAAATCGAGATGGTTTTCCGGATGCTTTCAATCATTTTAGGGTGATTTACATCCAGGCCACAGCCCATAGAAACCGCCATATCGCACGGCCCTATAATAAGGCCTGCAACTTGGTCGCCGTACTTTGTGAGAATCCCATCGAGAAGGTTTACGCCCTTTTCCGATTCTATCTGCAAAAACAGGAGGCGGTTTTTGTTGATATCATAAATATCCTCGCCCGCGCGAAGCAGCGCTCTGCCGCCGACGCCCTTCTTCCCGTAGGGGTAAAAGCGCATGGACGAGATGGCAGTTTCCACCTGCTCCATACTTTCTGTGCGGGGAATCAGAACACCGTCTGCTCCCATATCAATCGGCTTCGAGATACAGTGATACTCGCAGTCCTGCACGCGCACGATCACGGGCAGTTCTTCCTTATGGCACATCTGCGTAAAGTCGCCGATATTTTCAGGGTAGAAGGAGCCGTGTTCGAGGTCCATCACCAGAAAGTCAAGGCCGTTTGCCTTATAAAGTGCCGGAAGGCCCGTGTAGCCGATATGACACAGCATTGTGGAATACAGCTTTTCTCTTTTTTCCAGTTTTTCTTTCAGTGCCGCAATTGTCATGGTTTCTTCCTCCTCAGAATATTACAAGATCCTTGATTTTTATAGGCAGACCGCTTGCAATGGATTTATTGGCCGCAACACCTGTAAGAATACTCATGGCACCATCCTCGTGCGAAGCAGCTCTTCCGAGCGGATCGTGCGGAGGATTGCCGAAGATATCTTCCAAAAGCACGGGGTCACCGCCGCCGTGGCCGCCCTCGGCTTTCTCCGTTTCCACAATATACGGCTCGCCAAACATAGGCGTTACAGTAATCTGGCTCTTTTTAGCCGCGCCTTCAATATCCTTGCTGCCTGCCGCATTTACATAAACTCTTTCGGAAACAACGAGCTCCAGCCTGCCCTTTGTGCCCGTAAAGACTACACGGAAGCCCTCTGTCGGCGAAAATGCATTGAGCGAATAGGACATCTGTGCGCCGCTTTCATATTTGACAAGCACATTCATTACATCCTCGATGCTGATGCCGTCGCCGAAGACGCTCTGGTCACGCAGGTAGCCGTCTTCCTTCTCTGCATTGAGGTAAAGCCCTTCGAGGCTTTCGCTGCCCTGCATATCAAATGCGAACGGATCGCCCTTGGCATTTTCGGAGCCGTGTGTTCTGTAATAGAACTTGGTAATGCCGCGGTTTTCTGCATTTTCTCTGCCGTAGAACATCAGATCTCCGTATGCAAAAACCTCGCGCGGCTTTGTACCGAGCCAGAAGTTTACAAGGTCAAAGTGATGCGTTGCTTTATGTACTAAAAGACCGCCGCTGTTACGCTTGTCGCGGTGCCAGCGTCTGAAATAGTCGGCGCCGTGCACGGTGTTGAGCATCCAGTCAAAATGTACCTGTTTTACATCGCCGATAGTATCGGCCATAATCAGCTCGCGCACCTTGGAATTATACGGCGCGTAGCGGTAGTTAAACGATACGCGGAGATTTCTGCCCGTCCGCTTTACCGCATCCAAAATGGCCTGGCACTTATCGTCGCTCATCGTCATCGGCTTTTCGGAAATAACATCGCAGCCCATTTCCATAGCCTTTATAATATATTTATGATGTGTTCTGTCAATTGAAGTTACGATTACATAATCGGGCTTTTGTTCCTCAATCATCTTTTCAAATTCTTCCACATCGTACATCTTGATATCGCCGTAACCGTACTTTTCTTTGACCACTTTCTGCGCATATTCCATACGGGAACGGTTCAGATCGCAAAAACCGGTAAGTTCACAAGTATCTGCATACTTGCCTACAAGCGCCTCGTAGAAAAATCTGGCTCTGCCGCCAATACCAACCTGAACATATCTTTTCTTTTTCGCCATTTTACAACACCTCCGTATTTTTCTTTATACTAGCACAATTTTCATATATTTTTCAACACTTATATTGTCCTTTTTGCCACATTCTTTACATATTTTGTCTTTTTAGGTGCATTGTTTTTTATTTTTTACTTGTTTTTTTCCAAAGAAGGCATTATACTTATAAATAAGGAGCGGATGCCATATGAAAAAAGCAAGCCCGAATACCGGCGAAAAATTTAATTTTCAGGCCATCTATAAATCGTCCTTTTTTATAGAGCGTGCCTCTGTCCCCTCGCCCATTCCGTCACAAACGTATCATTATCACGACTGCTATGAGCTATATTACCTCTATTCGGGCGAGCGATACTATTTTATAAAAGACAAAACCTACCACGTGGAAGGCGGCTCGCTTGTGCTGATAAAGCCCTACGAAATCCACTGTACCGCAAATTTCGCAGAATGTGGCTATGACAGACTGCTTATCAATTTTAAGGAAGAATTTATAAAAGACCTCCTTCCCGTCTGCAAAGAAGAAAATCCGCTTCTGTGCTTCGATGAAGCTGTTCACACCATTGTTCTGAACCCCAAAGAAAAACAGTTTGTTGAAACACTTCTTGAAACGATGGTAGCTGAAAAGGAAAAAGGCGACATATGTGAAAGTCCCTATATGCAATTTTCGCTGATGCAGCTTCTTCTTTTCATCAACAAAAACAACCGCCGCCCCGCCAGCGACATTGACAGCTATGCAAACTCCACCCATAAATCCATTGCGGAAATCACGGGGTACATCAATAATCACTATACGGAAAATCTCTCGCTCAACACTATATCCGATTTATTTTACATCAGCCCCTGCTACTTTTCCCGTACCTTCAAAAAGCTGTGCGGCATTTCCTTCAGCGAATATCTGAATAATGTGCGGGTGAAGGAAGCGCGTAAGCTTTTATATAAAACGGATATGCAGATCACGAATGTGGCGGAAGCGGTCGGTTTTGGCTCGACCACGCATTTTAACCGCGTTTTCAAAACGCTGACGGGGATGGGCCCGCTTGCCTACCGGAAAGCCTCGAGAAATATATAAAATGAAAAAAGCACCGATAAAGTGAACTGCACCAATTTGTGCAGACAACACAAAAAAGCACCCTATGGTAAACAATATTAAATTTTAAGCAACATACTGACATCGTTTTTCAAGCGGTGTCAGTTTTGTTTTAATTTGTATTCTTTCATTGTTGTAAAAATGT
>JAZSIR010000010.1:0-45991 GCA_045533905.1 Clostridia bacterium | reverse complement strand
TCTGGGGACCCCGAACGTCGTAAGACGTTAAGGGGGAAAGGAGCAAGTGAGTGAAAACGGACGCTTTGCGAAAGCAAACGGGCGAAAAGTGAAACTTGCGACGTCTGCGAGCGGTGGAGTTTTTGTGTAGCAAAAAGGCTTTAAAAGAAAGAAAAATCGAACAAAATGAGATTTTTCGGCTTTAGATAAGATTTCTACGAAAGATTCGCACTCCATATACCGTGCTTTTATTGCCTTTTTGCGATCTGGACTTTTTTACATTCCCTTTTGGAGTTATGCGTTATTTTTAGTGTAGTTCAAAAGGCCGCCGGCAAGGAGAATTTCCTTCTGGCGCGGGGAGAGGGAAAGCGTCGTCCTAAACTCGGTACCGCGCGTTACGTTTTTCACGGTAATCACTTCGCCGGAAAGAAGCTGTGTGGGTGCATTTTCGATTTCGAGTACGTCTTCCATCGAAACGGCATCGTAATCCGCTTCGTTTTCGAAGGTAAGCGGCAGAATACCGGAGTTTATAAGGTTTGCCATATGGATACGTGCAAAGCTTTTTGCGATAACGGCGCGCACACCGAGATATAAGGGGACGAGCGCGGCGTGTTCACGGCTCGAGCCCTGCCCGTAGTTTGTGCCGCCTACGATGATGCCGCCGCCGTTTTCCTTGGCGCGGGCCGGGAAATCGGGGTCGCAGGGCGTGAGGCAGAACGAGGAAAGATGCGGAATGTTCGAACGGAAGGGGAGAAGCGAAGCGTTCGACGGCATAATGTGGTCTGTGGTGATATTATCTTCCACGCGAATCAGCACTTTGCCTTCCACCTTTTCACCCATCGGGCGATTTATGGGGAATTCTTTAATGTTCGGGCCGCGCACAACTTCCGGTTCCTGCCCTTCGGGTGCGGGTGCCACAACCATATTATCCTCGGCAATAAAGGCCTTCGGCATTTCGATTTCGAGACGTTCGCCGAGAACTGCAGGGTCGGTAAGCTTTCCTGTGATGGCGGAAAGCGCCGCCGTTTCGGGGCTTACGATATATACCTGCGCAGATTTTGTGCCGCTTCGACCTTCAAAGTTGCGGTTATTGGTACGGAGAGAAATGGCATTCGATTTCGGAGCCTGTCCCATACCGATGCACGGGCCGCAGGCACATTCTAAAATACGGGCGCCGGCAGCAATCATATCGGCAAGTGCGCCGTTTTCTGCAAGCATCTGCAGCACCTGCTTCGAACCGGGGCCGATAACAAGGCTGACATCCGGATGCACCGTTTTGCCCTTTAAGATGGCGGCTGTTTTCATCATATCTGTATAGGAAGAGTTCGTGCAGCTGCCGATAAACACCTGATCAACTTTGAGCCCTTCAAGCTCTTTTACGCTCTTTACATTGTCGGGGCTGTGCGGCATAGCTGTAAGCGAGGAAAGGGAGGAAAGATCAATTGTGATTTCCTCGTCATATACGGCATCCGCGTCCGCTGCGAGGGGCGTGAAGTCCTCTTCGCGGCCCTGCGCACGAAGAAATGCGCGGGTAACTTCGTCACTCGGGAAAATCGAAGTGGTGGCGCCAAGCTCGGCACCCATATTCGTAATAGTGGCGCGCTCGGGGACAGAAAGCGTAGCTACACCTTCGCCGGCGTATTCAATAATTTTGCCAACGCCGCCCTTAACGCTTAAAATACGGAGGACTTCTAAAATTACGTCTTTTGCAGAAACCCAGCCGGAAAGCTTGCCCGTAAGGTTTACGCGCACCATTTTGGGCATAGCCAGAAAGTACGCGCCGCCACCCATCGCAACTGCAACGTCAAGGCCGCCTGCGCCAATCGCGAGCATACCGATGCCGCCGCCTGTCGGCGTGTGGCTGTCGGAACCCAAAAGCGTGTAGCCCGGAACGCCGAAACGTTCCAGATGTACCTGGTGGCAGATGCCGTTGCCGGGGCGGGAGAAGTAAATACCGTGTGCGCCCGTTACTGTCTGAATATATTTATGGTCGTCGGCATTTTCAAAACCGGCCTGAATGGTGTTGTGATCAATGTACGCCACCGATTTCTTTGTTTTCACCTTCGGAATCCCCATCGCTTCAAACTGCAGGTAGGCCATCGTGCCCGTGGAGTCCTGCGTCAGCGTCTGGTCGATGCGGATGGAGATCTCATTTCCTGCCTTCATTTCGCCGGAAACAAGATGCTTTTCAATAATTTTCTGTGCCAGTGTAAGTCCCATAGTATGTACCTCCTAAATACTTGTAAATCGGCGCCGTAAGGCACCGATTTACAGTTTGTTTTCCTCAGACCATGCTCGCATTCCGGCGACATTCTCATCGCTCGGCCGTGCGGCATTCGTATCCGGATCCCGCGTTGCTTTTTCTGCGAGGGCGTATGTGTCATACGGTTGCGGATTTTTTCGTGCCTTTTTCCGTTTCGGCATCAGGCATACCTCCTTTTTGAGGTAGTGTGCCAAAGAAACAGGAGAAGTATTCGTAAAACAAACTGCCTCTTTATAAAAGAGAGGCAGAATTTGTATCCGTCAGTTATTGCCGCGGCGACTGGTGCGGCGCGGTTCGTTGCCGCGCTTCATCGACTGCATCCGTTCATCACTGTCGTGCTTGAACTGGAGGAGTAAGTCCTCAAAGCTGTCGCCGGTGCTTTCGCGCTTTCTGGAAAAGTCAAATTCCATCGGGCGCCCGGTGGGTGCGCTTTTCGGGCGGGCGGGCCTTTCTTCTCTGATAGCCTTTTTAATCGAAAGGGCGATTTTGCCGCCGGGTTCGAGTGACATAACCTTCACGCGCACCGTTTGCCCCTCCGTCAAAAACTCACGAATGTCCTTTACATACGCGGTGGCAACTTCCGAAATATGTACGAGACCCGTTTTACCGTCCCCGATATTTACAAAAGCGCCAAAATTTGTAATGCCTTCCACACGGCCTTCCAGAATTGCTCCAACCTCAACCGACATAAATGTATGCTGCTCCCTTCGGAAAATAGAATATCGTAAGGAGTGGCGGGCTATAAACCTTCCGAATGTGATGACGGCATACTCTAAAGACTAGCGGCCGGTTACATCTACGAAAACAGTTTCGTCGGGAAGGACAAGCCCCAGTTTTTCCCGTGCCACTCTTTCAATATACTCGTCCGACTTCGAAAAGGCATCCATATCCTGTACTTCCAGAAGGCGGCCTTCCGCAGAAACGATTTCCTCCTCGAGCTCAGCAATGCGCACATTCGAGGAATGAAGAGTGGTTTGCTGGGAAATCAATGCATAACAAAGATACATGATAAGACCTATCATGAAAAGAGCGTGAATATTCAGTTTTCTCTTCGGTTGGCCTTGTTTTTTTCTCTTGTTCATGCTATTACCCCACTTGTGAAGTATTATATATGAAAAGTGCGGATTTGTAAAGGGTTTTTTAATACATTTTCAATCTTTTTTTCAATTTTTTTCCGTCTCTCCGTGCCCACCGCCAAAAAGCGCGGCCAAGCCGACGGCATCGGCGGCCGAGTGCGGTGCATGGCGTCCATACAAAGAAGAAAACGGGCCGCATAAGGCGGGACAAAAACCGAAGCGGAAGTGCAAGAAGCCGGAGACAAAAACGGAGGATGGATAAAAGCATCCGTGCGAGGAAGAGGAGAAGCATAACGATACGGTTTCGGAAGGCAAGATAATAGAAAAAAATCCCAAGACCAATCCCGAAAAAAATGTACCAGCGCACTTCGCCGAAATTGATGCGGTATAAAAACAGAAAGACGGAAAAGCCCGTGATAAGCCAGAAAAGAAGGTCCTGTATGCTTACCCAGACAGCGCGCGCCTTCACGAGCCGACGAAAGGCGCGGAACATATCAAAAAATATGCTCCCCGCCACGCCGACAAGAATGGATATGAGAAAAATGAGCGTCTGTTCTTTTACGGAGATAGCCATCGTCTACCGGAAGAGCTTTGCTAAAAAGCCTATACCGCGGCGCGCTCTTCCGTCCTCTTCCGAATAGACGAGCGAATCAATCTGACCGGTAATGAGCACCTCGCCGCTCTCCACGCTCAGCTTCTGAATATGCAGAGAATCACCCCGCACCGTTAAAAGACCCGAATCCGTGAAGAGGGAAATGCTTTCTTCATCGAAGCTGTCTACATCTTCGATGCCGGAAAGTGTAAGCTTTTTCCGGTTTTCCAGAATCAGGTTGTGCATAGCCTCCTTCGGTGCGGGCTTTGTGAATCGTTTTTCGTCAAGCATCGCTGTTCTTCCTTTCTCTATGGTTTGTACAGTATATGGGACGAGGCTATGGAATAGACCAAAAGAGAGAGTAAAAAAATAAAAAAGAAAAAATAAAAAAAATTACTTGACAAAGTAAATATTTTGTAGTATACTAATACCTGCGTTTGAGGCGCAAGGTCATGTGGCGGTGTAGCTCAGTTGGCTAGAGCAAACGGTTCATACCCGTTAGGTCGGTGGTTCGAGCCCACTCGCCGCTACCATATGCGGCCCCTTGGTCAAGCGGTTAAGACATCGCCCTTTCACGGCGGTAACACGAGTTCGATTCTCGTAGGGGTCACCAGAAAAAAGCACCAATCTTGTACAAGATTGGTGCTTTTTTTAACGAAAGAAATCCTTTCAGGATTTGTGAGATGCCCTTCGGGCGTGTGGAACAATTCGTAAAATGCGCATTTCATCCATCAACACCGCAAAAACAAAATATGGATAAATAATCAAACTGCCACTTTGGGGGCAGTTTTTTGCACATCTGCTTCATACGCCAAACCTTAAAAATCCGCACACAATTGTGTGCGGATTTTTCATTGTTTTTTTGTAAGGTCTGTGATAGACGCCCCGGGCGAAAAGTCCCGTTCTATCGTTATGGTGTGTTTTATGAGACTATCGCCGCCTTGGAAGCTTTGGTAGAGAAGCGATACCGCCTCGTCGCAAAGCGTTGTAAGATGCATACGGATAGAGGCAAGCTCCACGTCTCTATAGGGGCTGACCTCAATGTCGTCCATACAAAGAACGGAAATATCCTCCGGCACGCGAAGCTGTGTTTCGCGCAGCTTTTGCAGCATACCGAGGGAAACATGGCTGTATGCGCCGAACACCGCGGTCGGTCTCTCCTTGCGAGCAAGAAGCTCTTCCATGCCATAGTAGCCGCAATCATAAAAACGGTGTTCGTTTATGGAGAGAAATTCAGGCGAAACCGTGAGTCCGTTTTCTTTCATGTGCGTGCAGAACACTTCGTATTCCATCGGCGTATGCGCCTCGCCGATAAACCCGATTTTTGTGTGGCCCATGCGCTTTAAATAGCGAAGCGCCGCGCGCATACCGGGCGCAATTTCCATGTTCACCGTATGCACATTCCCTGCATCTTCGCCAAGCGAGATTTGTACAATCGGGATTTTGGAACTCGTACGAATCTTTTCCGTCGGCTCAATCACAATGATGCCGTCCGTATGTGCAAACGTGGTGTAATACTCAATAAGATCCCTTTGCGCCTTGGGAGAGAAGTTACTGAAGGAGAGAAGCATCGTGCCGCCTTTTTCGGCAATCGCCTTTTCAATGCAGGTGGCCATGGCAGAATAATGTACGCCCAAAAGCTCGGGGCAAATTACCGCAATAAGCTTTCGTTCGTATTTCGGTTTATAATATTTTTCAAAGCAACCTGTTTGCTTCGCGAGGGTTAAAATCATTTCGCGCGTTTCGTCGCTGATTTCCCGACTGCCGGAGAATGCTTTGGAAACGGTGGAAACAGAAACATGGGCGAGTTTTGCAAGCTTCGCGAGATTCATATGCACCTCCGAAAATTTTCGTAATATAGCGCATTACAATATAATAATATCATATAATACACAGTTTTTCAAGGAGAAAAAACGAAAATTTTTCGTAGCCAATTCGATTGACACGCCATAAAGAAGGATGCTATAATGGGGGCAGAGTATGGGGATTGGAGGGGTCGTATGCGCGCAATTGTGAATGCAACTCTCGTTTTCTCGGACCATTATGAGCCGGATGGCGTACTTTTAATGGAAAACAAGCGCATCTTTGCTGCCGGGCGCAAGCTTTCGGTGCCGGAAGGTGCGGAGATTATCGATGCCGAAGGGCTTTTCGTAGGCCCCGGGCTTATCGATATCCACACGCATGGCGATGGCGTGCGGTATTTCCATGAGGAGCCGGAGGGTGTTTCGAAAACACTCCTGCGCCACGGCGTTACGAGCGTTTTGCCGGCGCTGTACTATAGCCTTGGGCGAGAGGAGCATCTCTCGGCCATCCGCCGCATTCACGCGGCAAGGGAGCACGGCGATTGCCCGAATGTTTTCGGCCTTTATATGGAAGGGCCGTATCTCAACCCCGACTTTGGATGCGACAGAGAGAAAAACGTATGGAAGGGCGAAATTCGCGAAGAAGACTACGCGGAAATTGTGGATGCCGCGTCGGATTTTGCGAAGGTATGGTGCCTTTCGCCGGAGCGTGAAGGTACGCGTGCGTTTGTCGAGTATGTAAAAAAGAAAATTCCAAGCATCGTTTTTTCCGTAGCACACAGCACGGCGCGCCCTCATGAGATTGAGGCGCTTATGCCGTACGGGCTTCGGCTTGCCACACACCACACCAATGCCACAGGCACGATTGAAAACTATCCCGAATGCCGCGGCGTTTGCGTAGATGAGGCAGTTAACTATAATCGGGATATCTATGCCGAAATTATTTGCGATTCGCTGGGTATTCACGTAGACCCCTATATGATTCGCCTGCTTCTTAAAATTAAAGGAAGAGACAGAATTATTTTAATTTCCGATGCTTTCGTAGCGGACGGTCCGCCCATTCCCGGCTGCGAGGAGGCATTTGACATTAATTTCGACCATCAAGGTGAAATCGCAGGCTCGCGCCTTACGCTCGATGTAGCCTGCCAAAATATGATAAAACACACGGGCGGCTCGGTATGTGATATGTTCACGTACGCGTCGCGAAATCCCGCGCGGCTCCTCGGGCTTGACAATGTGGGAACCCTTCGCCCCGGAAGCCTTGCCAATGTAATTCTGGTAGACCATTGGTTTACTGTGAAAAAAACAATACTAAAAGGAGAGGTTTTGTAATGAACAACATTATTTTTGATCCGCCGACAGATTTCAAGTTTGTCCCGGGGGACTACGTACCCTTCCGTGATCGCGAAGTATGCGAACGCCTTCGCAAAATCAGCGGCAAGGAGCTCGAGAAGCATCCGAACCCGGATTTCAACATCAAGGTTATGATGAATCCGCATCCGGTGCTGATTGCTACGCTGTTCTCGCGCATTAAGGAAGCTTCCGAGAACAACAGAAAAATCACCCTCATTCTCGGCAATCCCGAACCGGAAACGTACATTCCGCTCGCACAGCTCATTAACTACTTCCAGGTAGACTGCAAAAAGGTACACATTTTTGCAATGGACGAATGGGCAGATGACCAGGGCAACATCGCACCGGAAACCTACAAGGCAGGCTTTGCACATTCGATGCTGAAGTACCTCGTATACCAAATCGACGAAAAGCTTCGTATGCCGATGGAAAACGTGCACTATCCCACAAACAAGAACATTAGCTGCTACTCCAAAATGATTACGGAATGTGGCGAGGGCGGTGCCGATATCTGCAGCTCTTCTCCCGGCTGGACAGGTCATATGGCCTTTATTGACCCCGTAGAGGAGTTCATTACCGATAATATGGAAGAATACCTCCAGCAGGAAGCGAAGATTGTTACGCTCCATCCCTTAACGGTTGCGCAGAACTCTCTGCACGGCGTATTCGGCCAGTCCGGCTACATTGCAGACGTTCCGCCGAAGGCCGCCACAATCGGTCCGGTTGACGTTAAGAACGCAAGAGAACGTATCGAAGTGCATGCACTTTTAACAAACAACACGTTCTCCTCCTGGCAGAGAATGACTTCCCGTCTCGTTCTGCACGGACCGGTTACCCCGCTTGTACCAAGCTCGATGCTCCAGCTTATGAAGACGCAGGTATATGTAAGCGAAGAAATCGCAGCGCCGTTTGAGTGCTGGGAAAAAGTCGGTTACTAATTTGGGAATGTAAAAAAGCGTAGAGCGCAAAACGGCATATACACAAAGGGACTCTCCAAAATGGAGAGTCCCTATTTGCGTGTAGCTTTTTTACAGCCGTTCGCTTTAATAGTTTTTGGCCAAAAGCTTGAAGTATGCCTTCGGATGTGCACAAACGGGGCAAACTTCCGGTGCTTCTTTTCCTACGTGGATGTGACCGCAATTGGCGCAAATCCAAACCTTTTCTTCGTCCTTTTTAAAGACGGCGTCATTCTCTACATTTTTCACGAGAGCGTTATAGCGTTCTTCGTGTTCTTTTTCGATTTTGCCGACGGCGTCAAAAAGGAAAGCAATGTGGTCGAAGCCTTCTTCCTTTGCAACACGTGCAAATTCGGCGTACATTTCTGTCCATTCGTAGTTTTCGCCTGCGGCGGCATCCTTAAGATTCGTAAGCGTGTCCGGCATACCGTCGTGCAGAAGCTTAAACCAGATTTTGGCGTGCTCCTTTTCGTTGTTTGCAGTTTCCGTGAAGATTTCGGCGATCTGTTCAAAGCCGTCCTTCTTTGCACGGGATGCATAGTAGGTGTACTTGTTTCTGGCCTGCGATTCACCTGCGAATGCGGCCATAAGATTTGCTTCTGTTCTTGTACCTTTCAGTGTTGCCATACTAAACCCTCCTAATTTATTTTACGCAACGTAAACATTGCGCGGATTACAAGACTTGAACATTTGCACCATATCCTCCGTAGGCTGGAAGAGAACACAGGTGCGCGCGCCTGCGCGTTCAAAAACGGCGAAGTAGTTATCTTCGTGCCCCCTATATGCCGTGTAGTCTAAAAGGGGAAGATTTTTATATTCCTTATAGTAGTTCCCGCGGTTTAAGGGCGCAATCATTTCGCAGTCACGTGCATCAAAGGAAAGCACACGCTTTCTTTTTTTCTGGGCAATGATTTTATCAATATCCACAAGCCCCGCCGTTACGATGTATTCGAATTCCCAGTTATTCTGCGCGATGGAACGGAATGCGAATACCAGAACGGTAGCCGAGATGACAACGCCATAGGATTTAAGCGACATACCGGCAAAAATCAGGAATACCAAAACGGTGCAAAAAATACCGCCGAAAAAGATGCCGAGATCTACGAGCCTCTCTTTTGGTGTTTTGCGGTGCCTTACAATTGTTTCATAAAAGCCTTCCATCTTTTTTCCTCCTATCTGTCTTCACGGAAGTAGTTGTTGCCGCAGCCGAGAGGCTGTCTGCGCTCGCGCGAGCGGCGGATTGAGGTTACAACGAGAATAATCGTCGTAATCAAATAGGGAAGCATATCCCAGAAAGCTGCCGGCACGGGCCAGTCCACACGGAAGCGAATAACCTCAAACATACCGAAGAGGAGCGTACCCAAAATGGCCTTTACGGGGTTCCAGTTTGCGAAAATAACGAGCGCTACGGCAATCCAGCCCTGCCCGTTTACGCAGGCGTTCTGCCACTGCCCGCCAAAAAATGCAAGAGAGAGGTAGGCGCCGCCAAGGCCGCACACGCCACCACCTAAGAGAATGTGGATGTATTTCGTGCGGGCAACCTTAATGCCTGCGGCATCTGCCGTAGCCGGGGATTCCCCCACGGCGCGCATACGAAGCCCGGCGCGTGTTTTCGCCATATATATGTAGGAAACAACGGCGATGAGAATACCGAGATATACGAGAATATTATGCCCGAAAAGGAGCTTGCCTATGTACGGAATTTCGCCGAGCACCGGAATGGGCTTATCTGCAAGCACAGCCGTCAGCCGCGGCGAGAGCTTCGGCAGAAATCCGCCGTTGTCCGTAATCATACGAAGTGCAAAGAAGTTTGCAAAGGCGGTGCCGAAAATCGTAAGGGCAAGGCCGGAAACCGTCTGATTTGCGCGGAGCGTAACCGTAAGCAATGCATAGATGAGTGCTCCGAGAAGCCCTGCGAGAAAGGCCGCGCCGAGCGCGAGGACGAGGCTGTCGGTCGTAAGACCCGTAAAGAAGCCGAAGAAGGCGCCCAGCCACATCATACCTTCTACACCGAGGTTCATATTCCCTGCTTTTTCCGTGATAATTTCACCCGTGGTACCGAACAGAAGGGGGATGCCGGCTTTGATGGCGGCTGTCAGAAGGTTAATGATATTCATACTTTTTTCCTCCCTCTGTAAATGATTTCGTACTGCATAAAGAAGTCAAAGGCTAAAATAACAAATAGGATAATGCCCTGCAGAATGTCTGCTACGAAGGGAGAAAGACCAATCCGCAGCAGCGCCCCGCCCGAGCAGCCCTGTGTAAGCGTTGCAAAAAGCATCGAGAAGAGTACACATACGAAGGGATTGAGGCGCGAGAGCCAGGCGATGATGATGGCGGTAAAGCCGCGTCCGCCGGCAACGCCTTCGCCGAGCGTATGCTCAATGCCCGCAACCTGAATCATACCGGCGATGCCGCAAAGCGCACCGCTTATGAACATAGTGCGCAAAATCACGCGGCTGACGTTCATACCCGCATACCGGGCGGTGTTGAGGCTGTCGCCGATTACGCTGATTTCATAGCCGTGCTTGGTGTAGCGCATATAGAAGAAGGCCGCCACAACCAAAAGTACGGTGAAAATCCAGCCGATATGCACACCGCCGAGCACATCCAGGCGTGCATTCTGCGCAAATTTTGCAATGCCGGGAAAGCCGGGGGTTTCCGACCAGGGACCGTCCTTGAAATAGGTGATAAAGCTGAGCGCAATGTAGTTGAGCATCAGCGTAAAGAGCGTTTCGTTTGTATCGAACTTACACTTGAAATACGCCGGCAAAGCGCCTAAAAGACCGCCGCCGACGGCACCGGCCACGAACATCACGAGAAGAAGGAGCGCGTGCGGCATCGTGTCGTGGAAAAGGGCGAAGTAGGAAGCGAAAATCGCACCCGCAATCATCTGGCCTTCCGCGCCGATGTTCCAGAACTTCATCTTGAAAGCAATCGAAACGGCGATGGAAGTGATGACGAGCGGAATGGCGTACCCAATCGTTTTGAAAACATAGGAGCCCGTACGTGCGGACTTGAAGGCACCTTTTATAATAATGCCGTACACCTCAAACGGATTCTTGCCGAGGCAAAGGATGAAGAGCGCACCGATAAAGAGCGCCGCAAGGAGAGAAAGGAAGGAGAGAAGAAGCGGCTTAAAACCCGTACTTTCCGCCTTCTTGGCAATGTGAAAGCGCGAGAAAAACTCAGTCAGCATTCGGCATATCTCCTTTCGTATGGGCATCAGTCATCAAAAGACCGAGCTCTTCCTTCGTAGTCGTTTTCGCATCTACAACGCCTGTTACGCGGCCGTGGCAAAGCACCAGGATGCGGTCACAAAGCTCGAGCATTACGTCCAGATCTTCACAGATAAAGAGAACGCCCGTGCCCGCCTTTTTTTGTTCATTGAGTGCATCGTAAATTGTGTAAGAGGTGTTGATGTCAAGTCCTCGAACGGGGTAAGCGGTAATCAGCACCTTCGGATTCGATTCAATTTCACGTCCCAAAAGCACCTTCTGCACATTACCGCCCGACATACGGCTTACCGGTGCATCCATGCTTGCTGCGGAAATCTGCAGCTTTTCCGTGATGGCTTCTGCCATCGCGCGTGCTGTTTTTTTCTCTACAAACGGGCCCTTGGCGTCCTGATACGTTTTGAGGAGCATATTGTCCACAATGCCCATCGAAGCGGCAAGCCCCATACCGAGGCGGTCCTCCGGAATAAAGCTCATGGAAATACCGGCCTTGAAAATCTGGCGCGGTGTCATATTTTCTATGTTTTTGTTTTTGTACAGGATGGCGCCCTCTGCAATCGGCATAAGGCCCGCAATCGTCTCGCAAAGCTCACGCTGGCCGCTGCCTGCAACGCCTGCAACGCCGAGAATTTCGCCTTTTTCAAGCATGAGGGAAACATCGTCCAAAACGCGAACGCCCTCTTCCGAATCCACACAAAGGTGATGTGTTTCCAAAAGCGTGCCCGTATGCTCGCGTGTGGGGCGGTCAATGGAAAGCTCTACCGCGCGCCCGACCATAAGCTCCGTAAGCGAGTGCATATCGGAGGCGGCCGTTTCCACAGTTGCCACACTTTCACCCTTTCGAAGGACCGTTACACGGTCGCTGATTTCCATAACTTCAGAGAGCTTATGTGTAATGATAATAACGGCACAGCCCTCGTCGCGCATCCGGCGCAGAATATCGAAAAGACGGCGGATTTCCTGCACAGTGAGAACAGCCGTCGGCTCGTCCAGAATCAGAATATCAGCCCCGCGGTACAAAACCTTTAAGATTTCCACCGTCTGCTTTTCGCCGACAGACATAGAATAAATCTTCTTTTTCGGGTCGATGGAAAGACCGAAGCGGTCGCAGAGCTCCCGCACCTTGTCATAGCGGGATTCCTTCAGAAAAAGACCGCGCGGCTCCGCGCCGAGGATGATATTATCCGCGGCCGTATGCACGTCAATCAGCTTGAAGTGCTGGTGAATCATACCGATGCCGAGGCGGAGTGCATCTTCCGGCGCGTGAATGGAAACACGCTCACCATCGAGATAAATTTCGCCGCTGTCCGGTTGGTAGATACCGGCCAGAATATTCATCAGCGTCGTCTTGCCGCTTCCGTTTTCACCGAGGAGCGCCAGAATTTCGCCGCGTTTTACCGAAAGGTTAATGCGGTTATTGGCAAGCACTGTGCCGAAGGATTTGGAAATGTCGCATAATTCAATGGCAGGCCTTGTATTCAAGAGGAGAACCCATCCTTTCTTTTGAAAAGTATATGTCCCTTTTACGAAAGCAGCGAACCGAAGTCCGCTGCTTTCGTAAAAGGGAAGCGACTGCGCGTCGCTTCCCGGATTTTTTATGCTTCTACGTTTTCGAAGTACCAGTTGATTGCGCCTGTGATGGTGGCATCGTCCAAAACTTCGCCGCCGGCCGGAACAATCACGTTGCCCTTGTTATCCTTAAGGTCAGCATCTACTAAAGCACCGTCTACGATGGCCTTGCCTTCGAATACCTTGTATTCGCCGGAAAGAATCATAGCCTTTGCAGCTTCGATAGCTTCCTTTGTGCCTTCTTCGCAGTTTTCAGACAAGGGGGAGAGGTCAATGAGACCGTCAACCATATCGCCGAAGTAGTTTTCATTTGTCCACTTGCCTTCCATAGCAGCGCGTGTTGCCATGGTGTAGTAAACGCCCCAGTTCCAAACGGGAGCTACAAGGTGTGCCTTCGGAGCATCCTTGGTCATATCGGAGTTGTAGCCGCAGCCCCAAACGCCGCGTTCTTCAGCTGCCACCTGCGGAGCCGTGGTGTCGCAGTGCTGACCGAGAACGTCGCAGCCCTTGTCGAGGAGAGCTTCAGCAGCTTTCTTTTCGAGGTCCGGGCTGAACCAGCTGTTTGTAACTTCTACATAGATTTTGGCTTCCGGATTTACAGAAGCTACACCCATTGCGAAAGCGTTGATACCGCCGGTAACTTCAGCGTTGTCAACACCCATAGCGGCAACGTAACCGATCTTGTTTGTCTTGGTCTTGAGACCTGCAGCAATACCGGTGAGGTATCTGGCCTGGTAAATGCGGCCGAAGTAGTTGTTCATATTGGTGTCGTTAGACTTGTAACCGGTGCCGTGGGAGAAGATAATGTCCGGATATTCTGCGGCCATTTCTTCCATTGTATTCATATAGTTGAAGCTGGTACCGAAAATGATGGAGCAGCCTTCATCGATACATTCTTCAATTGCAATCTTGGTTGCCTGTACATCGGTGTCGTCGATGTTGATCTTGCGGATGATCTGGTCGTCGGCAAGACCGAGATTGTCGCGCATAGCGAGGATGCCCTGCTCGTGTGCGAAGGTGTAGCCTGCGCCTTCAGCGGGGTCGCTGATGTGGATTACGCCAACTTTGAATTCGGGGTTTGCGGCGGGTTTCGGCTCATCCTTTGTGCATGCAGCAACAGAGAATACCAGTGTGAGAGCCAAAAGAGCAGCCAGCAGTTTCATGTGCTTTGTCATATTCTTTTCCTCCTTAAATTCGTGCGCCATAGACGCTTTATAAATACGGCCCTTTGCCATATTTTCGAAAAATCAGTTCGCGAAGTGCACCGTGCCATTCTCATCCATCGAGGAAACAATGGCAAGCGATTCTACGCGAAGGCCGGTATCGCGGACGAGCTTTCCTCCCGTCTGGAACCCTTTTTCAATCACGATGCCCGCGCCCGCAAGCGTGGCACCTGCCTCCCGCACAAGCGCGGAAAGTCCCAAAAGAGCACTTCCGTTTGCGAGAAAATCGTCAATCAGCAAAACGCGGTCGTCCGCGTGGAGGAATTCACGGGAGACAATAATGTCATACACGCGCCCGTGTGTGAAGGATTCCACGCGGCTTGTGTATACATTTCCGGCGATGTTCTTCGTCTTATTTTTCTTCGCAAACACCACGGGTACGTTAAAAAACATAGCCGCAATGCAGGCGATGCCAATGCCAGAGGATTCAATCGTCAGAATCTTTGTGATGTTTTCATCCTTAAAGCGGCGGTAAAAATCTTTGCCCAGCTCGCAGAAAAGCGAAACATCCATCTGGTGGTTTAGGAAACTGTCCACCTTCAGGACATTGCCGGGAAAAACCTTGCCGTCTTTCAAAATGCGTTGTTTAAGCAGTTCCATAGTCGCCTCCGGATGTGCCTTCGATGGCATAAAATGTATACCATAATTCTACACGAACTCACAAAAAAATGCAAGTGCTTTTTTACATTTTTTTTACAGAAAGGTAAAAATCTCATTGCAAATAGGAGGAAATAAGGCTTTTGGCCATATAGGCACAGGCAGAACCGGTTGTGCCCGCATTTTCGAGGACAATCGAAACAGCAATTTCGGGATTTTCCCGCGGGGCATAGGCTACAAACCAGGCGTGGTCCTTCTGCCCTTCGCCGACCTCTGCCGTACCGGTCTTGGCGCAGACAGTGATGTCTGGGATGGCTACTCCCGCGGCCGTTCCCTCCGATGCGCATTTTTCCATCATATCGGCAATGCGCCTTGCCGTTGTGACCGAAACGGCGCGGTTCAGAATACGGCTTTCCTTTTTATATAGGATACTTCCGTCCGCTTCTGCGCTTTTTACAACGTACGGCGCCATCATCACGCCGTCATTTGCGATGGCGGAAGTAATCATTGCCATATGCAGCGGCGTTACCTCCGTATCACCCTGCCCGTAGCCGACGGCCGCCACATCCGTTGCCGTGGGATGACCGGTGAGCGTGGTGCTTTTCCGGACGGGGATGTCAAACGGAATTTCGCGGCCGAAATAAAAGTTTTTCGCCGTCTCCCGAAGTGCCTTTTCCCCGAGCGTGGTGGCCAGAGAGGCAAAATAGGTGTTGGAGGATTTTGAGAAGGCCGTGTCCATATCTAAAAGTCCGTATACCTTCTCGCCGTAGTTATGGATATCATAGCCGTCGACCGTGAATGTGCCCGTATCTTCATATTCCGTATTTTCAAGGCCGTTTTCCAGGGCGGACGCGGCCGTGATGATTTTGAAAACGGAACCGGGCACATAGTTCCAGTCCGTTGCACGCGGGAAAAAGTTGCCCGCTTCCTCGGAAAGTGTTTCGTAATTTTGGGAAATGGTATTGGCATCAAACCATGGCTTTGACACCATACAGAGAATCTCGCCCGAGGCGGGATCCATCGCTACTACACTACCGCGGCGGTCGCCGAGCAGATTGGCGGCCAGAAGCTGCAGGTCGTGCTCTACGGTAAGGTGCAGATCGGCACCTTTTTCACCTGCATAGCCGAAAAGCGCCTCTGTAAGGGCATTGTCCGCCCCGCCGCCGAGAAGATAGCGGTTATAGGTGTCCTCAAGCAGTGTACGCCCGTAGCGATTCGAGGAAAAACCGATCAGCTGGGAATACAGGCGGTTAAAAGGGTATACGCGCTTTTGCCCGTCCGCCGTCATTTCGCTTTTGGCGAGAACCTCACCATCACGGTCATACACCGAGCCGCGCTTTTTGCGCATTTCCTGCGCCACGGTGCGCGGATTTTCACTGTGGCCCGAAAGCGCGGGGCTTTTGAAAATCTGGAAATAGGAAAAGTACAGCGTTACGCCGCAGAAGAGCGTGAGCATCAGGGCTAAAACCACGATAATTTTTTTGTTAAATGTCATCGCTTAAATCCTCCGTTTTCGCAGAGATGGCCTGCAATATGGCAAGCGAAGCAAAGGAAGTGGCAAGGCTGGAGCCGCCCGCACTCATAAAGGGGAGCGTGATACCCGTCAGCGGAATCATCTTCGTGACGCCGCCGATAATAATGAGCGCCTGGAAGCCGAACATAAGGCTTATGCCGAGGGTTACCGCCTTATGAAAAGGTGTTCTGACCATAAGGGAAATCTTGATGCCGCGGTATACAAGCAAAAAGAAAAGAAATACAACGGCCACCGCCCCGAGCATCCCGAGCTCTTCATAGATAGCGGCAAAAATAAAGTCGCTTTTTACAACCGGCACAAATTCGGGAAAGCCCTGCCCGATGCCGGCACCTGCAAAGCCGCCGGCGGCCATGGCGTACAGCGACTGCACAATCTGATACCCAAGGCCGCTTTTGTCGGCAAAGGGGTCCTGCCAGATAGCCACGCGCTCGCGGATATGCGAAAGGAAGCGGTATCCTAAAAGACCACCGCCCGCGGCGAGAAACAGATTCAGAAAGAGATAGCGGTATTTTACGCCGAACACAAACTGCATCACAAAATAGATGGCAAAATACAAGACGGCCGAGCCCCATTCTCTCTGCAGCACCAGAAAACCGAGATGCATATAGGCATAGGCCATAATCAGAAGCGGCCGCTTTGCCGGCGAGGAAAAGTGCGCAAGCACAAAGCGGACAGGCTTTTTGAGAAACTGCAGGCGCTTTTCGAAAAAGGCGAGTGTCTTTTCATGCGAGGTATCATACGGCGCCGTGAAAAGGGCAGAGAGCCCTAAAATGTACAGAATTTTAATCGGCTCGGACGGCTGAAAGCCGAAAAGCCAGTTTTTTGCGCCACCGCTGTACGTGCCGAAAAGAAGCGTGGCCACAAAAAGGAGAAAGGCCACAAGGGTATAAAGCGGCAGAAGGCGGTGCCAGAAGGGAACAAGGCGGTATACGCCGTACACGAGGCAAAAGCCGGCCATACCGACATAGAACCAGGTAATCTGGCGCACAGCCTGCGCCGTATCGAGGCGAAAGAGCATAATGATGCCCACAGAAAGAAGCATCGAAACGATAAGGAAAAGGTATTCGTCTCCGCGGGAGAAAAAAACGATGACAATATAGGAAATCAGAATAATGCCGAGGAGCGCGAGCGCATAGTACGCGGCCACCTTATCCGGCCGGGCATCGGATAAAAAGAGAATCCCGAACCCCAGAAAATTTACAAGAAGCACTAAAAGAAGCGGTGAAAGCTTTTTGAGATTACGCATGGTGCCCCTCCTCCGTCACAAAAATGAAGGAGAGCTGGCCGATATCGAGGCGGTCGCCGTTTAGTAGTTCCACAGGGTCGCCCGAAACCTTCTCGCCGTTGAGGCTTGTCCCGTTTGTGCTGCCCATATCCTGCAGATAGCAAACACCGTCGCGCCACAGAAAGGCGGCATGCTTTTGGGAGAGGAAGGGGTCGTCAATCGGAATATCACATTTCGGGCTTCTGCCTAAAACGGAATCCTTCAGAAGCGGATAGTTTTCCTCTGCCGCAAAGTCGAGCGTGTGGCGGAGATTTAAAAGCTTTATGTAGGTGTGTGCCGCAATGTCGCTCGTTTTGCGGCGGCGCATCACCTCAATGTCCTGTGTGACCATCTGGATAATCTTAATGATAAAAAGGTAAATAATGAGAACAAAGATGTAAGAAAGAATTTTTGCAAATATGGTAAAAGGCATATTTTTTGCTCCTTTCTGCCGTATCTACCTGTATTTTACCACGCTGTCGCCGAAAAAGCAATGTTTTGCCGCGAAAAATACACTTGACAATATGCCGAAAATTTCGTAAAATGGAAAGTAACAAAGGAAAAAGGAGAAGGGCATATGGATGCAATTGATTATAAAATCTTACACCGCCTTCGCGAAAATGCACGCCAGAAGGCCTCGGCCATAGGGGAAGAAATCAATCTTTCCGTTTCTGCCGTTTTGGAAAGAATCCGCAAGATGGAAAAGTGCGGTCTCATTGAGGGTTACACCGTGATTCTGGACCAGAAGCAGATGGGAAATGATATGACGGCGCTGATGGAGGTAAGCCTTGAGCACCCGCGCTTTTACGATTCCTTCACGGAGATGGTGCGCGAGAATGAGAACATCATTTCCTGCGACTATCTGACAGGGGATTTCGATTTCATCCTGAAGATTGTGACCGATACGTCGGAGAGCCTCGAAAGTATTCACCGGCACATCAAGAGCCTTGAGGGGGTTTCGGCCACGAGAACACACTTCGTTCTGAAAAATGTAAAAGATGAACGGACGGTTCTTCCGAAAGAGATATAAACCAAAAGGAGCTGTAAGTTTTACAGCTCCTTTTCTATTTTACTTTGCTTCCAGATGTGCCGCTTCCACCGTTTTCGGGATATCCACCGGTGCACTTTCGGCATCGGTTTTGGTAATATGCAGCAGGTATTCAATATTTCCCTTCGGCCCTTTTACGGGCGAGAAGGAGAGATTCTGTACGGAAAAGCCCGCCTCTTCCGCGTAGGAAATTACGGCGGCAATCACTTCGCGGTGCGTCTCGGGATCCCGTACCACGCCGCCTTTTCCAACCTTTTCACGGCCGGCTTCAAACTGCGGCTTTACAAGGCAAACCATCTCGCCGCCGTCGCGCAGGCGGGAGAACGCCACGGGAAGCACAAGGCGAAGCGAAATGAAGGAAACATCCACGCTTGCAAAATCAATCGTATCGGGCACTTCGTTTTCCGTGACATAGCGGATGTTTGTGCGCTCAAGATTTACAACGCGGTCATCCGTGCGAAGGGACCAGGCCAGCTGGCCGTATCCGACGTCGATAGCGTACACCTTCCGGGCGCCGTTTTGAAGCATACAGTCCGTAAAACCGCCCGTGGAAGCGCCGATATCCATACAGACGGCACCTTCCAGAGAAATGGGAAAAACGGCCATAGCCTTTTCGAGTTTGAGCCCGCCGCGGCTTACATACCGAAGGGAATCGGCGCGGACCTCTACCGTATCCTCTTCAGAAACGGTTTGTCCCGCTTTGTCCGCTTTTTGGTCATTTACATATACTTCACCCGCCATAATCACGGCTTTTGCCTTTTCGCGGGTGGGAACGAGTCCTTTTTCGCAGAGATAGATGTCAAGACGCGTTTTCATGCCTTCAAAGTCCTTTCTGCCCGTTTTGCGATGCCTTCGGTATCCAGCTCGTAAAGCGCCAGAAGCTCCCGCACATCGCCGTGGCGGATAAATGCATCGGGGAATGCACATGGCACAACGCGCCCTTCGCCTGAAAGTGCGGCTGCAATTTTCTCACCGATACCGCCGGGCGCCGTGTTATCCTCCACTGTAAGAAGCGTACCCGTTTTGAGAAGCGAGGCACGAAGAGAAGCGAGATCAAGCGGCTTTGCGGTGCGGATATCGATAACCTCCGCCGATATGCCTTTTTCCATAAGAAGATCCGAAGCGGCAAACGCAATATGTACCATACGGCCAAGCGCCGCAATCGTGATATCTTTGCCCTCGCGGAGCGTGGCGGCTTTCCCAAACACAAATGGGGGAAGCGCGAGCGGGGGAAGCGTGCCGCGCGGGAAACGAACGGCAATCGGGCCCCGGTGCTCCATTGTAGCATATCGGAGCATTTCCGAGAGGGAATCGAGATCTGCCGGCGCTACAATTGCCATATTCGGAATGTGCGAGAGGAACGAGAGGTCAAAAAGCCCCTGATGGGTTTCCCCGTCATTGCCTACAACACCTGCGCGGTCTATCGAAAGCACCACGTGCAGATTCGAAAGGGCAATGTCGTGCACAACCGAGTCGTACGCTCTTTGGAGAAAGGAAGAATAAATGGAAAGCACGGGCACCATCCCGCCCCTGGCAAGCCCTGCGGCGAGCGTGGCGGCGTGCGCCTCGGCAATGCCTGTGTCAAAAAAGCGGACGGGGAACTTTTCCACAAAGGGGGGAAGCCCCGAGGCTTCGGGCATCGAAGGCGAAATCGCCACAATTTTTTCGTTTTCTGCCGCAAGGGAAAGAAGCGTTTTCCCGAAACGGACACTGCAGCTTTCTCCGGCCGATTTCTTCGGGGAAACGGCGTGGTATGCTGCGGGGTTTTCTTCAGCGGGTGCGTACCCTTTTCCTTTTTTGGTCAGAACGTGTATAATTACGGACCCTGAAATTTTCTTAGCTTCCTCAAATGTATCGCAAAGCTGGCGGATGTTGTGCCCGTCACACGGGCCGAGATACTTACAGCCGAGTTTTTCAAAAACAACGCCGGGCGTTATGCAGTATTTGAGGAATGTTTTTATTTTCTGAAGTGCTTTTACGGAGGGCTTCCCCAAGAGGGGAATGCGGTGCAGAACGTCACTCGTTTCACGCTTTATCGTATAGTATGAAGAACGGGTGCGGATTTTGTTCAGATATTCCGAAAAGCCGCCCACAACATTGCCGATAGACATCTGATTGTCATTGAGAACCACAATCACCTTGTGGTGGCAATGTGCGATATGGTTGAGCGCTTCCATCGAAAGACCGCTGCCGAAGGCGGCATCGCCGATAACGGCAATCGTTTCGCCTTCGCCCCCCTGTAAATCTCTGGCGCAGGCAAGGCCGAGTGCGGCAGAAACGGAGGTGGAGGAGTGGCCGGTATTGAAAGCATCATAGGGGCTTTCCTCTGTTTTCGGGAAGCCGGAAAGACCGCCAAACTGCCGAAGCGTGGAAAATGCCTCTCTTCTGCCGGTCAGAATTTTGTGCACATAGCTTTGGTGCCCCACATCCCATATGAGCTTATCTTTCGGCACGGAAAAAGAGCGGTGCAGAGCGAGCGTCAGCTCCACAACACCGAGGTTCGAGGCAAAATGCCCGCCCGTTTTCGGGATGTTTTCAATTAGGAAAGCGCGGAGTTCGCGGCTGAGCACATCGAGCTCTTCGTAGGAAAGGCCGAGAAGATCCGCGGGTGTGTTCACCGTTTCCAGAAGTTTGTACATACTATTTCCTGCTTTTCTTTATGTGAAATATAGAAATGAGTTTGCCGATGGCAAATACAATCTGATTGCACTGGTTGATGGCGAGCGTTTTACCGAGCGCCTTGCCACCCACCGTGATGGCGGAGACTGTGCCCGTTACCACAAGCGTAGTAAAGAACGAGGGAAGGGAAAAGTCCGTGATGAGCGCGGTGGCAATGAACGTGCCCGTAGCACCGCTCACGATACCGCAGATATCGCCGACAACGTCGTTACAGAAATTCGAAACTTTCTCGGCGTTTCGGATAAGACGGATCGCATCCACGGCACCCTTGACGCGGTTTGAGGCCATCGCGTGAAACGGCGCCTCGGCCGCAGTAGCGACCGCAATTCCCAGAATATCAAAAAGTATACCTAAAAGGACAATGGACAATAAAATGAAAACGGCAATCGAAAGCGCCACATCCCCGAGGAGGGAAGATGTGAACACGGTAATTGCCACAGAAAGAAAAAAGGTCAGAAGCACCGTCGTGAGAACCCAGCCCACGCTCACCTTCCGATTCAACGTATGATTGCTCTTTACTTTTATTTTTTTGCGTTTTTGTTTCGGAATATCGTCTTTCACAAAAAGTCATCCTTATAAAAAAATTGGGTGGCAGAATACGGAGTAAATTTTGCGGCATAGGTCCGCGTTGGATTTCCCACTTCCGTGCCCGCGCGTCGCCGCTCCGGGCCGTTTCCGATTAAACAGAAGCTGCATCTTTTGGGATGCAAAGCGGATTGCCACTTAGTCCGCACTGCAATCCTCCGTATCCCTCTACCTCGAACAGCCTAGGAGATTTCCTCAACAGTCAAACCGATTCTTAGCCTTTTTTGCAGATAGGATTTCAAACAGCAATGTCTCCGTTTTGTTGGCCGACAAAAGCGGAGCCTGAACCGTTATCCTTCATATCCACGCAAGGCAGGCTACTCTGCCCACAGCGCCGCCTGGCACCGCATGGCAGGTTTACTCCCACGCCGTACTTCGTTCCGTCGCCAAAGGCGAGCGGGCGGAAAGCACGCACGTAGGTCTCCACGGAAAAGGGGTCCACATCGCATGCCATTGCGACTCGCCCCTAAACCTTAACCCCCAGCATCGACCCCCGACTGGCATCGAAAGCCAACACCAGGAACTTCATCGATATGCCCTTCTACGGATTTTTAGGCCCGTCCTGGGAATCGGCATCCTGACTAGGATACTGCACCACCTTACTGTGCAGTATATCATATCTTTTCCCCTTTGTCAAATTTTCAGATCCTTTTTCCGCCCTACCACAGCGCGCGCATGCCCCGCAAGGTCCGGAAGAACGGCAACCTCTTCGAAGCGGGAAGCGAGCATTTTGGAAACGGCTTCGCCCTGCGAGTAGCCGATTTCAAGGCCGAGCCGGCCGCCGGGAGGGAGAAGTGCGGCTGCTTTTTCGATAATCACAGGGTAGAAAAGAAGCCCGTCATCGCCGCCGTCAAGCGCAAGATGCGGCTCAAAGTCGCGCACATCGCCCGAAAGCGCGGGGATGACATCCGTTTCAATATACGGGGGATTCGACAAAATAAGGTCAAATTCCCCTTCGATGGAGTCCTTTAAAATATCACACAGAAGTAGCGTTGCCGCCACGCCGTGCCGCGCCGCATTCTTTTCGGCCACGGCGAGCGCCTTTTCCGAAATATCGAGAAGCGTAAGGCTTTCTGCGCCGCCTTCTTTTGCCACGGTAATCCCGATGCAGCCGCTGCCGGTGCAAATGTCAAGAACACGTGCCTCCTTGGCATACGGAATGGCCCACTCCACAAGCGTTTCCGTATCGGGCCGCGGGATGAGCGTGTGCTCGTTTACATAAAAGGGAAGGGAATAAAACTCCTTTTCGCCGCAGAGATATGCAACAGGGCAGCCGGCGAGCCGCTTTTCGGAAAGCATAGAAAATGCCGCCGCACAGGAAGGTGCGACGGGCGTATTATACATAAAGAGAAGCTTTTCGCGCGGGATGCCTAAAACGTGCGCGAGGAGAATTTCGGCATCGAGGCGCGGAATAGGGACAGAAGCGAGAAGAGAGCGGATTACCATGCGTCATCCTCCCGGTTACCCGTAAGCGTTTCTTCCATTGCGGCAATGGCACATTCGATCTGCCCGTCATCCGGCTCGATGGTGGTCAGATGCTGAAGCCATACGCCGGGCGCGGAGATGATACGCGTTACCATATTGTCGTGTCTGCCGGCAAATTTGATAAGCTCATACCCTACGCCCACCACAATCGGAAGCGTCAAAAGCTTAATAAGCGTACGAAGAAGCGGGGCGTCCACGCGGATGAACATAGAAATGATAATACCGACAAGCAGTACCAAAATCATAAACGAAGTGCCGCAACGCGGATGAAAACGGCGCATTTTCCGTACATTTTCCACCGTCAGCGGAAGGCCTTCTTCATAGCAGTAAATCGTTTTATGCTCGGCACCGTGGTACATAAAGGTGCGGCGGATGTCCTTCATAAGGAGCATTGCGGCCATATAGCCCACAAACAGAATGATGCGGAACACGCCTTCAAAAACGGCGCGGAAAACGCTATTGTCAAATACAGGTACGGCATCTGCAAGGAGACGGAATAAAAACGCAGGCAGATACAGAAAAAGTCCCACGGATAAAAGCACGGCCAAAACGGTACTCACAACCATCAGAAGACTCATAAGGAAGGCTTCCTTCTTTTCGTCCTTTTTTTCTTCCTCCTCAAGCCCCGCAATCTCGGCCGAGCGCATCAGGCACTTGTAGCCAAAGCGCAGGGAATCGGCCATATTGAAAATGCCGCGGATGAAGGGAAGCTTAAAGAATTTTGCGCGCTCCGTGCCGGGCGTGGGCCATTTTTCGATGATAATTTCACCCTCGGGATTGCGGACGGCCATGGCGGTTGTGCGCGGCCCGCGCATCATAACGCCTTCAATCAGTGCCTGCCCCCCGATACTTGTTTTATGTGTCTCGTTTCCCATATAGTAAACTCCTTTGTGGACTATAAACTTTCTCTGTTTTCAGTATAGCAGAAATGGCCGGAAAGTACAAGTGCATTTTTATAAATTCACATTTTCGAGCCGCACCACCGGGAGAGAAGCATCGTCAGAATTTGCCCGAGCGTCTTTTTCGGCATATCGACCGAAACGGTAAGCGGCACCTCCCCGAGGCATTCGTCGCCAAGATAAAAGAGTGCGCGGCCGGCCGCATCGCCCGCGGAAAGCGGCGCTGTCAGCGGTTCGGGTACTTCAAACCGCGTTTCTACCTCTCCGCTTTTTCCTTTTTCCAAAAGAGCAGAAAAGGGAGTGGCAAGGCAAAGGGGCACCGTGCTTTCAGCACCGAGCGAAACCTCTGCCGTATATACGGGCGTTCCGGTATCCGGCCCTTTCGCAATTTCAAAGCCGGCAAAGCCGTAGTCGAGAAGTGTGCGCGCCCCCGCGAAGCGCTCCGTAGAGGAGGGGGCGCCCATAATGACGGCAATAAGCTGCATATCCCCGCGCTTTGCGGTGGCGGAGAGGCAGTAGAGAGCATCGTCCGTAGACCCCGTTTTCAGACCGTTCGCGCCGTCATAAAACCGAATCAGCTTATTCGTGTTGGCAAGGTCAAAAGATCCGTCGCGGAGACTGTCTGTCCAGATGGTCGTAAATTCAAAAATTTTCTCGTGCCGGATAAGAGCGCGGCTCATCAGCGCAATATCGTAGGCACTCATCGCGTGCCCCTCGGTATCGAGCCCGTTGCAGTTTACAAAGTTCGTATTTTCCATACCCAGCTCGCGGGCACGCTCGTTCATCCGGCGCACAAATTCCGCCTCGCTCCCTGCAAGATGCTCCGCAATCGCCACGCATGCATCATTTCCGGAAGCAACTGCGATGCCCTTCAGAAGGTCATATACGCGCATCTTCTCGCCTGTGTCGAGGAAAATCGTAGAGCCGCCCATCCGCTTTGCATTTTCGCTTGCCGTCACCATCGTGTCAAAGGTAATCTGCCCTTTTTCGATGGCTTCCATCGTAAGCAGCATCGTCATAATTTTGGTCACGGAAGCAGGCGGGAAGGCTTCGTGGATATTCTCTTCAAACAAAATTCGCCCCGTTTCCGCCTCCATCAGAAGTGCGGCTTTCGCTTGTACGGAAAGCATAGGCACCTCGGCTTTGGCAGGGAGCACGGGGCAAAAAAGCAGAATCAGAAAAATACAAAAATATTTTTTCAAGGAAAGCGGACCTCCATCTCCGACAGAAATATCTGCCGTTTTTGGTAGAATCCTATGCAGAAAGGCTGCAAAATATGTTTTTAGTTTGCGCGGGGGTGTGTTTTTCCGTACACATCCAGAATTTTGTTTTCCTGCATTTTCGTATAGATGGCAAGGGAACCGGCATCGGTAAAGCCCATAAGCTCCTGCAGGGAGGCTGTATCGGCCCCGTGTTCGAGAAGATGTGCTGCAAAGGAATGGCGGAGCATCTGCGGCGTTACATCCTTATCAATCGCCGCGGCTTCCTTATATTTTTTGAGCAGCTTCCACACACCCTGCCGCGTAATGCGGGTGCCACCCGAACTTACGAAAAGCGCAACCGCACCGCTCCCTTTGAAAAGAAGGGGGCGGGCGTTTTTCATATAGGCGGAAAGTGCCGTCGCACACGGGCGTCCAAAGGGGACCACGCGGGTGTGCGCGGGAGAACGAAGCAGGAGTGTACGACTTCGGATGTTGATATTTTCCACGTTCAGGGAGAGAAGCTCCGAAACCGTGATGCCGGTCGCGTATAAAAGTTCAAGGAGTGCACGGTCGCGAAGCGCAAGCGGCGTGTCTCCTTTGGGCGCTTCTAAAAGCCGCACCGCTTCCTCCTCGGTTAAAATTACGGGGAGCTTGCGGGTGTAGGCGGGGCGCCGGATATTTCGGGTGGGGTCAGCTTTGCAGTGGCCCTTGGTTACGAGAAAAGAAAAATACGTGTGCAGGGAGGAAAGAGAACGCAAAATAGTAGCCGTCTCCCGTCCTTCACTTTGCATATGCAGAACAAAACTGCGAACATCCTTTTCCGTAGCCCGCGAAAGGTCCTTTTGCAAAAAGGCAGAAAAAAGCCCCACATCGCGCACGTAGGACGCGATGGAAGCTTCCGAAAGTTTCTTTTTTGTTTTCAGAAATGTGGTAAACTGCTTCAAAGGGAGCTCTCCTTTACACATATGCGCCCAAAACAGCCCGGAGGAGCGGCGCGGAAATATAGCCTTCCACAAGACACCCCAAAAAGATGGGAAGCGTCAGCAAAAGGGAAGAAAGAAGATACGAGGAAAGGCGTGCGGGTGCAGAATTTTTCTTATCAGAAAGGCGCACGGCAAAGCGCACGCTGTGTATCGCCAGAAGACACAGAAAAGGAATGTAGAAAAGATGGTGCGGGAAAATGCCGCACACAGCCGCGAGAAAGCCGCGTCCCCCGTAGGCGGATACGAGCGCGGAAACGGCAAAGCCTGCGGCATAGGCGCGAAGGCCTAAAAGAAAAGCCATCGGAAGGCCGCCGAGAAGGGAAGTCCCCAAGAGAATTAAAAGCACGGCAAGTCCACCGTTTTGCCATAGTGCATGCAAAAAACTTTCCGAGGCGAGTGCGGGAGAAGCAAAGCTTTCCGCCGCCGCCACAAAGAGCGCTCCCGTTTCCGCACGGCAGGCGGACGCAGCGCCGAGCAAAAGGCCGGCAAAAACAGCGCAGGGCATACAAAAGCAAAAGAGCCTGTCTCGGAATTTCATATACATCCTCCTTCTGCTTCTACTAATATGCGGGAAGAAGGACAGGTATGCAGTGTTTTTCTATTTTTTCAGTTCCACGCTTCGTGCGGCACACTTTTCCTCAGCTTCTAAAACTGCTTCGCGGAAACCGCGGCGTTTCAGGGCTTCCACAGCGGCAAGCGTCGTGCCGCCGGGAGAGCAGACGTTATCCGTAAGAACGGAGGGGGCAATGTTTGTTTCGAGCACCATTTTGGCCGCACCAAACACGGTCTGCGCCGCTAAAATGCGCGCATCGGCTTCAGAAAGACCGCCGCGTACGCCGCCCTGGGCCATCGCATCTATCAGCATATAGGCATAGGCGGGGCCGCTGCCGCTTACGGAAACCACTGCATCCATCAGAGACTCGGGGACGTGTATGCACTTGCCGATGGCAGAGAAGAGCTTTTCCACCAAAACGGCATCCTGGCGGGTGGCAGGCGGTGCGAAGGAAATCGCCGTCATCCCCTCGCCGACAAGGGCCGGGGTGTTTGGCATAAGGCGTACCACGCGCGCCGCGGGCAGAAGCGAGGAAACATACGAAATCGTATTGCCTGCCGCAATGGAGATGACAAGCTTTCCTGCCACAGATGCGGCAATCGGCGGAAGCGCCTTTTCAAAAATATTCGGTTTTACGGCGAGAATGATAACATCGCCGAAAGCAGCCGCCTCTTCATTTGTGCCAACGCGGACACCCTCGGCGCGGGCGGCAGCGCGCTTTTCTTCGGAAATGTCACTTACAAAAATAGCAGAAGGGGCCATACCGCTCCCGATAAGGCCGCGCATAATGGCGGAGGACATATTGCCTGCGCCGATAATTCCTATTTGCATAGAATTTCTTCCTTTCGCCTGTGTAATCTGCTGTGTTCTTTTACAGATATGCCTTGCTTTTCTTTCCCAAATCTGGTATACTCATAGTATACAGCACTATTTTTGAAAAAGCAAGGGGGAGATGTATAAAATGCGCACAGAAATCCGAGTTTCTACACCGAGTCGACTGTGCCTTTTCGGCGAGCATCTGGATTATTTGGGGCTTGAGGTCATTGCAGTTGCCATAAACCTGCGTTTTTTTGCCAGAATCGCCAAAAGGGATGACAGTCTTATCCGCATTGCCATTCGCGATTCCTCTATCAAGACACTCGGGGAGGAAAACAAGAAAGGTCTCTATACTATTTACGAATTTGATATTTCCGAACCAATTACATACACGCGCAGCCGTGATTACCTAAAGAGCACGATCAACGTTCTCCTTCGAGAAGGGTATCCGCTTTCGGGGTTTGATATCCAGATGGATTCGGAAATTCCTATCGGCAAGGGCATGTGCTCCTCGAGCACGATGATCGTGGTGCTGACCCGCGCAATTTTAGAAGCCATCGGCCATCCTGATGCTGAAAAGCCCGAGAGAATTGCCGAGCTTGCACACCGCGCCGAGGTTACGGAATTCGGCGAGCCGGGCGGGATGATGGACCATTATTCCTCCACACTCGGCGGCCTTGTGAACCTTTCTTTCCCGGAGGGAAGAACAGAGGTGACGCGCCTTTCGTCGCATCTCGGCGGTCGCTTCATTTTGTTTGATTCTCTCGAGCAGAAGGATACAACGCGCGTGCTGGCAAACGCCAAAAAACCGGCGATGGATGCGCTCGCAGCCCTTTCGAAATATGGCATTCGCGATATCCGCGAGTTTGTAGAGGATGAAAAAATGCCGCTTCTCGATACACTCGACAAAGAGCAGAGAAAAGTTTTCACGGCGGCGATTGATAACTATCGGATCCTTCTGAAAGGAAAGGAACTTCTTTCCGAAGAAAAAGTGGACGATGCGGCTCTCGGCCGTCTCCTTTCCCGCCATCATATCAACCTGCGCGACGGGCTCCAGATTTCCACCGCGCGCATTGAGGAAATTCTGGCTACGGCAAAAGCCTTTGGCGCTCTCGGCGGTAAAATCAACGGCAGCGGCGGTGGCGGTTGCGGCTTTGTATATGCCTACGAAAAGGATTGCGACAGGATTATAAAGGCCATTGAAAAGCTTGGCTATCCCGCAAAGATGCTTACGGAGGATACGGGCGTACGAAAAGAAATATAAGCAAAAATGGACTCTCCGAATGAACTGCTCCATTTGTGCGGACAGCACAAAAAAGAGTGCCTATGGCATAAAAATACCTCCTATGGTTCGTTATACCATAGGAGGCTCTTTTTTCTATTGTCCGTTTTTACCGGACCTGTTCAGAAAAGAAAGTCACCTTTTTATTTTTGAAACGGAAAGTCACAAACAATCTGTCTTTCCGTCACAGCAAGCCATAACCCTGCCGAGATAACGGTATCAAGGTCTTTACGGAAGACGGAAGAGACGCTTCCGAAGCCGTGGCCGACCTTTTGGAGCCGGCCATTTTCTATCTTATTTTTTTCGTTGCCACCAAAATACGTATTTTTCCGCCTTGGGAGGGGGAGCGGTCATAATAGGCACGTATTGCATAATTGCCGCTTCCTATGTCGCTTACCTTTTTGCGTACATACACCCCTGCATCCACTTCGGTGTAGATGGCGGCCTCGCTTATGTCATAGCGGCTGCCGTCTGCGTAGAGAAGGGAGCCTGCCGTGATTTCTCGAACGGTGCCGGAAATTTCAGAGAGGGGCGTTATGCTGTGCACTTTGCCGCCGCTGTACGTAAACTGCGCAGGATTGTCAGAATAGACGGAGAAGAGAGTTCCGTTTGTTTGGTACGTACCTGTCGTTCCGTCGATAATATAGCTGTATGTACCGGAAAGCTGAGAACCTTCCGACATAGATTTCGCTTTTGTAACGATGCCGAAGCTGTGCATATCGCCCGTAACATCCTTTAAAATCAGCTCACAAATGCGGTTTTGCCCGTCTCGCGCGGCGTACAGAATCTTGCCGTACGGGATATTTACGCCGTCAAGCCTTGACGGGAAAACGGAAACGGTGCTGCCCCCTACATATTGACTGGCGGAATAGGTGTCCAGAATTTTCAGATTGGTTGCCAGAGACTCTGTGCCGAGTTTTTGCGAAGAAAGTGAAAATGTGCCATATAAGGAAGAACTTTCCACTCGGGCGGCGCGTGCCCGGTCTCCGGAGAAGGTGACAGAAACCACCGCATTCAAAAGATGGGAATAATCGCGATCGCTTTCAAAGGTGACCGATTGCCCGTCAGGGCGCGTAAGCGTCAGAGAGTAGGCGCTATACGATTCCCCAAGCGCCGTTTCAAAGGCTTCTGTCCCTACACCTGTCACGAAGCCGACCACGTCCCCTGTATCGCCGGGGGTCAAAACGTCTGCAATTTCACCTTCTCTCCCTAAAAGGAGTGTTACGGTATCGCCAAAGGCAAAAGCGCCGCCCGCCGCAAGCTTATGGAAAGCCTCCACGCTTTCGATGGTGTACGAAGTGCCGGAAATGTTGACGGTGGTGGGGGCATCTTTCGAAGGAGACGCGTTTTTATAGATGCCCGTTACTTTGTCCGTATATGCCAAAACCATGTTAAGTGCTTCCGAATAGTACAGAATATCATGTGTTTGAATGTCGGCGGCAGATACTTTCTGGCTGTCGCGCATAATCACGGTCGTACTATTTATGGGGAAGCGGCTTTGCCACGTGCCGTTTTGTGCCGTGTACGGACCGTCTACGCCATCGGTATCAAGGCTCACATACTCGGCGTCGCCGTCCTCGTCATATACAACACGCAGAATATCCCCCATGCGAAGCGCAGATTTTTGGAAGGTACCGGAAAGTACGCTGTCTTTATATAGGGGAAGACCGTCTGAAAGCGAAACCTTTTCCATTTGCCCGTTTTTATAGGTGATAACGCCGTCCTGTAAAACAGAGTATACGGCATAGGTGGAAACGGTTTGTGTATTCGGCACAAAGCCGCAAATGGTATCTCCGTTTTCAACAAAGAGACGACCTGTTCGTCCTACCCAGTCGGGCGAAAAATGCTTTCCCTTCTTAAAAGTGCCAAGCGAAGTCAATACCTTCGAGTCAGGAATATAGGAGTCCCCCGCGGAAGAAGGATGAATTACCACATTGTCTTCGACCGTACAATTGAGAAGAGCAACGTATTTCTGTCCCGTACCCTTTACGGTGCCGTCTAAAAGATTATAAAGAAGCGTTACCGTATCGCCGCGTGTGATGGGGGCGGCATAGTCGAGCACGATGCCGTCTGTAAGACCGATATCTTCCGCAATTTCCATATGTCCGCGCGGCCAGGCCGTACCAAAATCACTGTTTTGATAGCCCAAAAGACGCAAACATACCGCAGTGGCTTCTGCGTAGGTGATGGTAGCATCGGGACGGAAGGTAGCATCAAGATACCCCGTTACATACCCGTTTTGTGCCGCAAGTTTTATATAGGGTGCCGACCAAAGCGTATGCGGAACATCCGGGAAAGGCGAAGTGGAAAGTGCAGTCGAGACAAGTTTTCGGCTTTCCGAGGCCGAAACCGTAACTTTCGTAAATTCCGCACGTGTTAAGAAGTTTTCAAGGCGGAAGGAGCCGTCCTCATACCCCTCCATAATTTCGAGGCTTTTAAGAAGCGCGAGCCGTCCGTCCGTCTCTGCCGCGAAAGAAGGGATGGCGGAGAATAGAAAGAGGCATGCCAAAAGGCAAACGAATATTTTTTTTCGCATGTCTGTAAAACTCCTTTCTTAATCGTATCGAAGGGCATCTATGGGATTTAAACGCGATGCCTTTTTTGCAGGGAAGTATCCAAAGCCAATACCGATGGCGGCGGAAACTGTAAAGGCGATAAACACAGAAGGGATAGAAAGCGTAAACGGCATCCCGATGAGGGAGGCCACACTAGAGGCACCGCCGATGCCGACTGCAATGCCTAAAATGCCGCCAATACCGCTTGTGACGGAGGCTTCCACCAAAAATTGCCCTAAAATATCCCATGGCGTTGCCCCGAGGGCTTTTCGTATGCCGATTTCGCGCGTTCGCTCCGTGACGGATACGAGCATAATGTTCATAACGCCAATGCCGCCAACCAAAAGGGAGACCGCCGCAATGCCGACAAGCATAGTGGTCATCATACCGATGAGGCGGTTTAGCTCTTCAATGATGGCCGCCTGATCTATGAGCGTAAAATAATCGTCGGAGGTAAATTTTTCGAGGAGAAACGTTTCCAAAATCGTATTGGTAGCGTCTATCGTATCTTTCGTGGCAGCGCTGACACTGTAGGAAGAAATTGCACTGCCGGAAATTTGTTTGGCCGTGGTGTAGGGGAGGAGGAGCACGCTGTCGGCACTTCCGGCGCCGCTTGTGCTCTTTTCTTCCAAAACGCCCACAATGCGGAAGGGATAGCCGTTTACGGAAATCATTTTATCTAAAGGATTTTCCTCGCCAAAAAGCTCCTTCACCACATATGTCCCAACCACACAGTTTTTGCAGCGTGCATCGATGTCCACAAACGAAAGGTGGCGCCCGAGCTGCACGTCAATCTGCTTGATTTCATCATAGTATTCGTTCACCCCTGTGGCCTGCATGGAGATGTTTTCGTTATCTTTTTTCACAGTTGCATACAGAGAGACCGTAGGGGAAATGTAGCCGATTTCAGGATGGTCGAGCATAAGCTCCTGCATTTCGTCGGGGTGTACCGTTCGTCCGCCGCCGCGCCCTGAAATGGAAACGGTGATAAGATTTGCGCCCATATCTTCAAATGTGGAAATTACATAGTTTGTAAGGCTTGACATGAGGCTCACGATGATAATAACAGCCGCAACGCCTATAATAATGCCGAGCATCGTCAAAAACGAGCGCATTTTGCTGGCGCGAAGGCTTTTCAGCGCCAAACGAAAGGATTGTGTAAAATTCAAGCGCTCGCCCCCTCTCCGCTGTCGGAAAGGATTTTTCCGTCTGCAATGCGTACCACGCGCGGAATCTCTGCGGCAATCGCATTATCGTGCGTGATTAAAACAATGGTAGTGCCTTCCCTGTGCAGGCTTTTCATAAAATCCAGAACCTCGCGCCCGGTTTTGGAATCGAGGGCACCCGTCGGCTCGTCTGCCAGGATTACGGGCGGTCTTCCCGCAAGGGCGCGGGCAATAGAAACACGCTGCTGCTGCCCGCCGGAAAGCTGGGACGGCAGTTTCTTGTATCTGTCGGCAATCCCCACGCGCTCGAGTGCTTCCATCGCCATTTGGCGACGCGTGGCAGAAGGTATGCCGCGGTACAAAAGAGGAAGCTCTACATTTTCCAAAATGGTAAGCTTTGGGATGAGGTTATATTGCTGAAATACAAAGCCGAGCTTTTGGTTTCGCACGAAGGCCAGCTCTTTTTCCTGCATGGTGGCAACAGGCGTGCCGTCTAAAATATAAGAACCGCTTGTGGGCACATCCAGACAGCCGATAATATTCATACAGGTAGACTTGCCGCTTCCCGAGGAGCCGACAATGGCTACAAATTCACCTTTTGCGATGTGCAGGGAAACGCCGTCAAGCGCCCGAATTTCGGTTTCGCCGTCAGAATAGATTTTATATACATCTTGTAAGGTAATCAGAAAAAGCCCACCTTTCCTTTAGCGACCGCCGGGGCGCGTACCCATACTGCCGCCCATGCCGCCCATAGGCATACCGCCGCCCATGGGCATACCGCTCATCATGGCCTCTGCCCCTTCGCGTGTGAAGTTTACGGCGCTTTGTGTATCGCCGACAGAGGCGCTAATCAAAAGTATATCTCCTTCTGAAAGACCGGAAAGAACTTCAATATTCGTACCATCTGTTGCGCCTGTCTCAATCCGTACAAAGTGATAGCCGTCCGGCGCTTCTCCTGCAAAAGTGTTTTCTGCAGCTTTGTCCTCCACACGCTCTGCAGCCGTATCGGCTTCTGCTGTCTCTTTAGAGGGCACTTTTTCTGCCGCACCGCGCACCGTCACCATATTGCCGCGCGAGATGGCGGCGGCGGGGATTACGAGAACATTCTCGCGAGATTCTGTAATAATGGTGGCGTTTACGTTCATACCGGGGATGAGGCCTGTATCTTCCGCATCGTCTAAAACAACCTTTACGGGATACGAGGTCACCCCGTTTGTGGCGGTGCCCACGATGCTTACGGTATCTACATGGCCTAAAAAGGTGCGTCCGGGGATGGCGTCGGCCGTGACGCGTACTTCTTGTCCTTCATGCACGTCTTTAATGTCGAGTTCGTCAACGCTCATCTCGAAGGTAAGAACAGAAAGGTCGGCAATAATCGCCATAGAAGAGGCGTTACTGCCGCTGCCGCTTTCCAGTTTATCTCCGGCTTTTACGGTCTTTTGAATAACTTTGCCGGAAATCGGCGCTTTAATTTGGTAGTCTTCGAGCTGGTCATATGTATTTTCGCGGCTTAAAACAGCGTCGTTATACGAAAGGCGGCTTCGCTCGGCACTTCGCGCCGTGCTTTCGTTTTCCAGAGAAAACAGCGTGGTGCCCGCAGCGACACGGTCCCCAAGGGAAACCGAGAGAGAACGCACCGTACCGCCCGTTTTTACAGTCACCTTTTTCGCTTCTTCATAGACAAGCGTGCCCTTGTCATGGCAGGCATATGCCCCTATAGTGGCTGTGGCACGGGAGGACTCTGTAAGGCCGCCCGGATTTTCCACGAGAATTTCCACCATTGTGACAGCGGCGCCGAGCGTACTTATTGTGCTACCGCTGGCCACACTTTTTACCGTGCCGAAAAGCACTTCCGATGGGGCAGATTCCGCTACCACCTGTGCCGAGGCACCGGGCGAGATGTCGGCGGCATCCTGGGAAAGGAACGGAAGCGTGAGGAGCATACGGTCGGCATTTATAATTTCCGCCACCTGTATGCCGCTTGCAATTTCGTCGCCTTCTTTTACAGAAAGTGAAGTAATCACACCGCTAATCGGCGCTTTTACCGTTTGGTGTGAGAGCGTATCGAGAGCTTCTTCGTAGGAAAGCCGTGCCGAGGCAACGCTAGACTCGGCTTTTTGCAGGGTGTAATCGAGATTCGTGCTGTCAATGACATATAAAAGGTCATCCTTATTCACCATATCGCCTTCCTGGAACGTGTCGGAAAGCACCTCGCCCGTTACAAGCGAGCGGATGGTATACTGGTCATTTGCCTCCAGCACGCCGCTTCCTTCAATGGTGCAGACGATATTGCCCCGCACCACTTCCACCTCGCGGCTACTTTGGCTCGTTTTGTCCTTTGAAAATACGCGCCCGAGGAGAAGCACCACGGCAAGGAGAAGGAGAATGCAAGCGAAAAGAAGTAGGCGCCGCTTTCGGGGCATATCTTTAAAAAAGGAAAAAAATTTCATAGTAAAACCTCCTACGATATATCACAGGGTATAGCCTATATGAGAACATCCCGTCTGTCAAGCAACGTGATGAGATGTTTTCGTTTTATTTATACTATCTTTACAAATTGTTCAAAAATCCCATATTTCAAAAACGGAATGTGACAAAAAGCCTGCCCTTTCGACTAAGCCCACCTGTTTCTTCGATGATAAATCTGCCTTTCCCTTGCCAGCGGAGCTTATCGCCCTCCGAAAGCAGTTTATCCCCCTTTGTAAGCGGGAGATTATTGAGGTAGACCTTGCCCGCGCGTACCGCTTCGGCAGAAAGCGTGCGCGATACGGAAAAGGCGGCCGCGAGCACGGCATCGGCACGGAGTGAGGCGAGGGAGGCCGTTTTATACACCGGCTCGGTTTCGGGGAGCATAAGGCTTTCGAGTGGATGCGCGGAAACGGAAAGCGCGGTGCGGCCGGCAGAAACGTAATGTGTGAGGAAAAAGTCGGAAAGCGCAGCGCGGATAATGATGTCCGCCCCGTTTTCGCGGACTAAAATATCACCCACACCTGCGCGGCCCACGCCAAGGCCCAAAATGCTGCCGAGGTAGTCGCGGTGCGAGAGGGGACGCGTATCGCGGTGGTCCGCTCGTAAAACCGTGAGGGCATCCTGCGGCACATCCTCCATGTAGTCGGGCAGGAAAAAGAGCATTTTGCGCTCGGCCTCTTCATACCCGCCAAAAAGGACGGGCCTTGCCGCAAAATGCGGAAGCACCGAAAGCACAAGTGCCTGACACCGCGGGTCCAGAAACTCGGTTTCCACGGGGATGTTTTTATGGATGCACTGTGCTTCGCGGTCCAGTATATGGGCGAGAAAGAGTTTGTCCTCTTCTGTTTTTGCAAACTTCGATAAAAGGGTTTGTTTGTCCATTTTGTTCCTTCCTTTCGGGAAAAGTATACCATATTCCGGATAAAAAAGCAATCCCTCATCACATTCCGGGGGATATGCGCAAGATTTAGAAGAAAAAAAGAAAATCTCTACTATCCCTTGTAAGAAAATTAATTTGTAACCGTTTTGTAAAAATAAGACTGGAATTTTGACCCTTATGGTGGTATAATACTTATGTCGGGCGGCCTATGGCCGCCCGACACATCGCAGGAGATATTTTCCCAAAGGAGAAAACCATGGTAAATTACAGAATGTCAGGGGCGGTAGGGCTTCCGGCTTTTCCGGTCGCCAGCGTCTTTGTAGATAAATATATGGCAGAAGCAAATGCCACCTTTGTAAAGGTGTACCTCTATGGGCTGCGCCTTTGCTTTGCTGTGGGCACAAAGCCTGATAACGAACACATTGCGGAAGCTCTTGATATTTTAGAGTCGGACGTGGTACGCGCCTGGCGGTACTGGGAGAAAAAAGGCGTCATCCGAAAAGGCCCCGAGGGCGGCATTGAATTTGTGGATCTTACGATGGAAACACCGGAGCCGCAGGTGGTACAGGAAAAACCGCAGTATAAGGTACGCGATATTGCCGAGGCCGTCACGAATGACCGCCGTATGGCGATGCTCCTTGATTTTGCGCAGAATGTATTCGGCAAAACGCTCGGCACCGCGGAAACGACAACGCTTTTCAGCTTCTATGACTGGCTGCACCTGCCGCTTGAGGTGATTATGATGCTTCTCGAGCACTGTGCGGCACTCGATAAGTGCAATATGCGCTATGCGGAAAAAATTGCGATTGCCTGGTCCGATGAGGGCATTGATACGATAGAAAAAGCGGAAATGCATCTGCAGAACGCCGATAAGCGCCAGAAGCTTTCCCGCAAATATAAACGAATGTTCGGCATTACGGGAAGAGATCTTTCCGATGCGGAATACGCGCATCTTCTCCAGTGGACGGAGGAAATGCAGATGCCGCAGGAGCTTATCAAAACGGCATATGAAAAAGCCGTTCTTACAACAGGACAAGCAACGTTTCCGTACATAAACGGCATTTTGCAGTCGTGGCATCGGCAGGGGATTATGACGGTGGAGGAACTCTCCCGCGATGCGGCCCCCGCGTCTGCCCCGCGCACAAAGAGCACAAAGAAAACAAACAATTTTATAAATTACGAGCAGTCGGCGGTATATGATTTTGATGCCATTGAACGCCGCGCCCTTGAAAAAAGGATCAATAAGCATGGATGATAAGAGCCTTCGCGAGGTCAATAAAAAGTTTAATATGCGAAAAACGGAGCGCGATGCGCGCATCCGTGCACGCCGCGAGGAGGTATACCGCGCCGTGCCGCGTATCCGGGAGATAGATGATGCTATTTTCGGCGGCGGTCTTTCGATGTTGTCTGCGGTCTGGGATGGCGAGAGTACGCCCGAGGATGTCGCCCGCGCGTATCAGGAAAAAGTGACTTCCTACGTGGCAGAAAAGAATGCACTTTTATCGGAAGCCGGTTTCCCGAAAGGGTACCTTGAGGTGCCGTATGTATGCCCGCACTGCAAAGATACGGGGATGCACGACGGCAAGCTCTGCGCCTGCTATCTTTCTCTTTTGTCGGAGGCGCTGCAGGCTGAGTCCGGTATGGGCAAGCTTCTCACGAAGCAGACCTTTGATACATTCGACATTTCCGTCTATGCCGACACACCCATAGAAGGGATGAAAGAGTCACCACGCCGGAATATGGCCACGATTCTGAAGGAATGCCGCGAATTTGCCGCCAATTTTGAAAACCACGCCGATAATTTGTTTTTATACGGCAATCCCGGTCTTGGCAAAACGTTTTTGTCAAGCGCCATTGCAAATGCACTGCTTGCGCGCGGAATTTCCGTTTTGTATCAGAGTGCAGGGCAGATTACGGAAATTCTTTCCGATGCCCGCTTTGGCAGAGGGGAAAATGAAGCACAGAGTATTCTCAAAGAACAGCTCTATAAAGCGGACCTTCTGATTATAGACGATCTTGGCACGGAATTTATAAATTCTATGACCGATGCGGATATTTTTCAGGTAGTAAACAGCCGCATTTTAGCAGAGAAGAGCACGATTATCAGCACCAATCTCTCGCTGCGGGATATTGAAAGAGTGTATTCAAACCGTATGCTCTCCCGCATCTTGGGGCATTTTACCACACTCTATTTTTATGGCACAGATATAAGGAGTATGCGCTGATGTATACATTTACAGAGCCGAGCGAGGTCAAGCTCATTATTTTGTATATCATACAAAACTATGGCGAGGCCATTGATAACGGGCAGATTACGGATATTTTTATGGATTATGCATTCGTGGATTATTTCACGATGCAAGCCTATCTTGACGAGCTTGTGGAAACGCGCCTTGTGGATATTGACCTGCACGAAGGGCTTCGTCTCTATTTCCTGACACAGCACGGCGAGGAGGCGTATGGGGCGTACATCAAGAAAATCCCCGTTTCCGTGCGCGAAAAGATTTTAACAACGATTCGCGCCTACAAAAAACGCGAGCGAAATGCGGCTGATATTTCGGCTTCTTACCGTCCTATAAATGAGCTTTCCTACGCGGCGGAGCTTTCAATACGCGAGAGCGGCTTTCCGCTTCTCGATATCCGCATGAGCGTAGGGGCAAAGGAAACGGCGCAGGAGGTTTGCCGAAGATTTCGGGAAAACCCCGAGAAAACGTATCAGGCACTACTTGAAATTCTGACGGCCGAAGAAAAATAAAGTGATAAAAGATATGTGAGAAAGGGCAGAAACGAAATCAATCGTTTCTGCCCTTTAAAATTACTGTCTTTAAGAACCGGCGGCGTAATCGCCCGGTTTTTTCCCTGTTACAGCAAAGAAGGCTTTATAGAAATTAGATGAACTGGAAAATCCGCACTTTTCTGCGATTTCCAGTTTTGTCATATTTGTGGATTTTATCATTTCAATTGCCGCTTCCACTCTTTTGATAGTTATATATTCCCAAGGGGAGATACCATTAAATTTTTTAAAAACTGCAGAAAAATATGTCGGCGACATGCAAGCAACATCCGAAATTTCCTTCAAAGTGATGTTTTTGTCAAGATGCTGGTCAATATAGAAAATGGCGTCTTTCAAATTTGGCAGCAAAGAAAGATTTTTAGAAAATGAAGATTCCCCTCCCGAACAGTCATATGCACGAAGAATATAAACAAGCGCAGAAAACAAAAGACATTTTACCAAAATCGTATGGCCGATTTTTTTCTCGGCAATTTCTTTTTCAAGACGGATAAGAGTTTTGGAAAGCGTTTCGTCTTTTTCAGGGAACTTGTTGGAAAAGTTTTTGCTCCTCTCAAAGAACAATTTCAAAAGGTCAACATTTTCGTGCCGTTCCCACAAAATTCTTGGTTCAAAATGAACGTTCAAAAGATTCAGGTCTTCATAAATTTCAGTTATGCAATGCGCTTCGTTGCTGCCGAAAAGGAAGATATCTCCGGAAGAAAAGGAGTACTCTTGTCCGTGAACGGAATAAATTCCCGACCCTGAAAGGAAAGCAGAAACCTCACACTCGGTGTGGTGATGGTCGTTAAGAATACGGCGTCCAGGTTTCACAGACGAGCGAAAAGTACGGATTATAATATTGTTATTTTCGTCAAAAAAGACGTTTTCCATATGGCGCATAACGACCAATCCCCTCCTTTTTCATAAAATAGTGGACAAAAATCATAAAATAGTGGTGGTATTACATAATTTTGTATGCTATACTCAAATTATAATATATATGATAAGGAATGTCAAGGAGGAATAAAAAATGGAAATGAATGTTAACAGATGTTCGGAACCTTCACAACTTAAAATAACGGATATAAGAGTAGCAAACATAACAGGCGCACCAAAACATTGTCCGCTTATTAAGGTTTATACGAATCAGGGAATTGTTGGATATGGCGAGGTGCGTGATGCATCAAGCGCAACATATGCACTTATGCTTAAATCAAGACTTATCGGAGAAAACCCCTGTAATGTTGACAAATTGTTCAGAAGAGTCAAACAATTCGGCGGTCATTCGCGTCAGGGCGGCGGTGTGTCAGGCTTAGAAATCGCCCTTTGGGATTTGGCAGGCAAAGCATGGGGGGTTCCGCTTTGGCAGATGCTTGGCGGCAAGTTCCGTGATAAGGTCAGAATGTACTGTGATACAGATGTTGACGGAAAGCATACGGGAACCGATATGGGACATGCCTTGAAAAAAAGAATGGAGCAGGGCTTTACCTTCCTAAAAATGGATTTGGGCATCGAGCTTATGCTGGACGAGCCGGGTTGTCTTAATGCACCCATCGGCTTTTTAGAAGATATAAAGAAATATTCTATGAAGGCAATCAATCACCAAAAAGGTTCGATTGATATGGATATGATGCTTGGTAAAAATTATGAGGTATTTACAATCCCGCATCATGCTACAGGTATTCATTTAACGCAAAAAGGTATGGATTACCTTGAGGATTATGTGAAACAGGTAAGAGATGTTATCGGTTATGAGGTTCCTCTCGCAATTGACCATTTTGGACATATTTGCATAGAGGACTGCATTATGTTTGCAAAGCGTCTTGAAAAGTATAATATTGCCTGGATTGAGGATATTGCACCTTGGCATTATACCGACCACTATGTAAAAATCGCAAATAGCTGCAATGTTCCTATTTGTACAGGTGAAGATATATACCTTGCTGAAAACTTTGAACCCCTTATGAAAAACGGCGGAGTATCTGTTGTTCACCCGGATATGCTCACGGTGGGCGGAGCAATGGAAATGAAAAAACTTGGCAATATGTGTGACAAGTACGGCGTTGCAATGGCAATACATATGGCGGAAAGTCCCATTGCTTGTATGGCGGCAATTCACGCAGCGGCTGCCGTTCAAAATGTGTTGGCAGTTGAATTCCATAGCGTCGATATTCCGTGGTGGAATGACCTTGCGTTTGGTATTGACAATCCGTTATTCAAAGATGGCTTTGTAAATGTTCCCAACAAACCAGGTCTTGGCATTGACGAGCTTAATGAAGAACTTATTGCACAGCATATGCACGAAAAATATCCCGGAATATGGGAACCTACAACGCAGTGGGATAATGAATGGGCAAATGACAGGGAGTGGAGCTGATGCTTACAATAAAGTGGATAGGGCAAAGCGGATATGTTTTAAACGATGGAAAAACGGAAATATGCATTGACCCATATTTATCAAATGTTGTTGACAGAATTGCCAATCGTGGCAGAATGGTAAAAGCACCGTTTCTGCCGGATGAACTTAAGAGCGATGCGGTGATTTGTACACACAATCATCTTGACCATATAGATATTGATGCAATTCCTTTAATGAAAAAGGAAAAAATGATGTTTTTAGCACCGAAGGATGCAGAAAAGACACTTTTGGAGTGCGGAGTTATAAATTACAAATCCTTTGATGCGGGAACAAAAGTTAAAATCGGTGATTTTGAGTTAAATGCAGTGTTTGCCGACCACACAGTTCCGGCAGTTGGTGTAATTGTGAAGCACAACGGAAATACTATGTATTTTTCGGGCGATACTGTGTATAACGTAAAGCTTGAAGAATTAAAAAAGTATACTATTGATATTATGTTTATTTGCATCAATGGAAAGCTTGGAAATATGAGTGTTGACGAAGCGGTTCAACTTACAAAAAGAATTAAACCAAAAGTCGGTGTGCCAACACACTATGGAATGTTTGAAAGCAATACAGAAAATCCGAAAAATTATACTTCAAAGCTTACTTGCGGATTTGAGATGGAACACAACAAAGAATACAATGTGTGGGAGGTGCTCAAAGATGTTTGATTTAAAAGGAAGGACAGCACTTGTTACAGGCTCAACGCAAGGGATCGGTTTTGAGATAGCAAGCCTTCTTTCAAAACAAGGTGCAAAGGTTTTTGTGTCCGGTGCGAAAGGTATTGAAAAATGCATTAATGCTTGCAATAAAATTCCAAATTCTATCCCAGTAAGAGCTAATCTTTTGAAAATAGAGGATATTGACAGACTGTATGAGGAAACCGGTGATATAGATATCCTTGTTTTGAACGCATCTATTCAGTATAAGAGAAAATGGGATGAGTTTTCTTTGGAAGAGTATGATATGCAAATGAATTGCAATGTTAAAAGCAGTTATTTGCTTATAAAAAAGTATGCTGAAGGAATGAAAAAACGTGGTTGGGGACGAATCGTTACGATAGGAAGTGTTAATCAGTATAACCAGCATCCCGAATTGTCACTTTACGGAGTTACAAAGGCAGCACAAAAGAAAATGGCAGAAAACTTTGCACCATTGCTTGCACCATTTGGTGTGACAATCAACAACGTTGCCCCAGGAGCAATTGAAACTCCGAGAAACGAAGAAGCATTCAGCGATGTTGAATTTAAAAAGATGGTGGAAGGAAGTATTCCTTGTGGATATGTGGGGAAACCGGAGGATGTTGCTCCTGCCGTGTTGCTTTTATGCTCAGAAGAGGGAAGATATATAACGGGCTCAGAAATAATTATAGATGGCGGAATGCATCTATAAAAAAACGAAGGGGAGAAAAATAATGCATTTTAACGACAGAGAAGAAATAATAAAGTTAACACCACAATGGAAGGGCGAAAGACTTCCGGACGGAAGACCAAAGGTAGAAGAAAAGTATCTTAAGGCGCTCAAAACACTAACTCTGGAAGAGGTATGGAAGCCTATATTTGTAAAGGGCTACGAAAGTCAGTTCGAGGGCAGGCTTCACACTCTTCACGATGACGGCAGAAAGCTTATCGGACGTGCCGTTACTGCTACATACTGCCCGTTCAGACCTGATCTTGACGAAGTGACAAAGGATATCGGAAGAAGTGAGGGACGAACAGGCACATACAACCAATGGGTCATAGACAATCTTATGGAATATGATGTTCCGGTAATTGATATGTATGACAAGATTTACAAGGGAACTTTCCTCGGAGGTAACCTTACAACGGCACTTAAGAACAAGACTAAAAACGAAAACGGCGGAGCAGTAATCTGGGGTGGCGTGCGTGACACCGAGCAGATGAAAAAGGTAGAGGATACACAGGTTTATTACAGAGGAATTGATCCTACACCAATCCGTGATTTTATAATGACAGGGTATAATACCGCAACAAGAATCGGTAATGCAATTGTGTTACCGGGAGACGTTGTTTTTGGTGCAGGAGGCGGTGTTCTGTTTATACCAAGCCATCTTGTTGCAGAAGTTGTGGGTGGTGCGGCAAAAACGCAGGTTAAGGATTTGTTCGGATTTGAAATGATAAGCCTTAATAAGTTCACAACTGCACAGATAGACAAAAACACATGGACAAAGGAAATGCTTGACCTTTTAATGGACTTCATTGAAAAAGATGACCGTGCAGCAGAATACCGTAACCTTGACTGGACAGAAGAATATGACCTTGCAATAAATGGAGATCCGAACGATACGCAATCAGCTCTATAATAAAAGGACGTGTAATATATGGAAAAAGAAAGACTTTTAACAAAAATGACCGACGTCGGGCTGGTTGCAGTGGTAAGAGCGGAATCTGCACAAAAAGCAATAAAAATTGCAGATGCTTGTCTGGAGGGAGGATGCCCTTCTATTGAACTTACCTTCACGGTGCCTGGAGCGCATAAAGTTATTGAGGAACTTGCAGCAAGATACAATGACGGCTCTGTGCTTTTGGGGGCAGGAACTGTGCTTGATTCCGAAACTGCAAGAATTGCAATTCTTGCGGGCGCAAACTACATTGTAAGCCCGGGCTTCAATTTAGAAACTGCAAAACTTTGTAATCGTTACAGAGTCCCTTATATGGCAGGATGTGAAACGGTTACCGAGGTTATTACTGCTATGGAAGCAGGCGTTGATATAATTAAAATTTTCCCTGCCGACCTTTACGGACCCAAAATTATCAAGGATTTGCTCGGCCCGTTGCCGCAGGCAAAACTTATGCCGACAGGCGGAGTGGATGTAGACAATGTTGACCAATGGATAAAAGCCGGTGCTGTTGCAGTCGGCGCAGGGTCATCGCTTACTGCGGGTGCAAAAACAGGTGACTATAAGCAAATTACGGCACTTGCAAAAGAATTTATTGAAAAAATCAAGATGGCAAGAGGATAAATTTTATGAGCGTTTTGGACTCTGTAAAATCAAGGCGAACAATAAGAATTTTCAAGGACAAAGAAGTTAAAAATGGCGACTTGAAAGATATTATTGAAAGCGCAAGGGTCGCACCCTATAGCGCAAATCTTCAACCCCTAAAATTTGCAATCGTAAAGAATCAGGAAGTGAGGAAAAAATGTTTCCCCTTCATCAAATATGCAGGATATATTCCTGCGTGGAACCCTGAATTCAAGCAGACACCGACTGCGTTTATTGCGGTTTTGAACGACACAACCATCAAGCCGACCGAAAAAGCGGAATGTGATGCAGGCGCGGCCATTATGAGTATGATATTGGTTGCAGAGGAGAAAGGGCTGGGAAGTTGTTGGCTTGGCGCAATTGACAGGGCAAAAATAAAAGAAATTTTAGAAATAGCAGACGAGCTTGACGTTTTGTACTTTCTGGGATTAGGATATCCTGATCAGAGTACAAAAACATCAAAAATGGAAGATAGCGTAAAATATTATTTTGATGAAGATGGTGTTTTGTGTGTTCCAAAAAGAGAACTGAAAGATATTTTAGTTAGGGAGATTTAAAAATGGCAAAGATTGTTACAATGGGAGAGATTATGTTGAGATTATCCACTCCCAACAACGAAAAATTTATCCAGTCAGACGAGTTTGATGTCTGTTATGGTGGAGGAGAGGCGAATGTTGCAGTCAGTCTTGCAAATTACGGCCACGAAGCAGAATTTGTAACAAAAGTTCCCGAAAATCCCATCGGTGAATGTGCGGTCGCGGCACTTCGCAAAATGAACGTCGGGACACAAAACATTGCAAAGGGTGGAGAACGCCTCGGGATTTACTTCTTAGAAACAGGTTCTGCAATGCGTGCATCAAATGTAGTGTATGATAGAAGTCATTCCTCTATTTCAACAGCAAAGGCAGAGGATTTTGATTTTGATAAAATCTTCAAAGGATGCGACTGGTTTCATTTCACAGGAATCACTCCTGCTATTTCCGATGCGGCAGCAGAACTTACCGAAGCTACGCTTAAAAAGGCGAAAGAACACGGCGTAAGAGTGAGCTGCGACCTTAACTTCAGAAAAAAACTGTGGTCAAGCGAAAAAGCACAAAAAGTCATGTCAAATCTTATGAAGTATGTGGATGTTTGTATCGGTAACGAAGAAGATGCAGAAAAAGTTCTTGGCTTTAAACCTGCAAACACAGATGTAACAAGCGGAGAATTGGAACTTGCAGGATACAAGAGCATTTTTGAGCAAATGGTGGAAAAATTCAATTTTGAATATGTAATTTCATCATTGAGAGTTTCTCATTCTGCATCAGACAATGGTTGGTCTGCTTGTGCATACGCGCGGGATACAAAAGAATTCTATCATTCAAAAGAATACAGAATTTCACCTATCGTTGACAGAGTTGGTGGGGGTGACAGTTTTGCAGGTGGAACAATCTGCGGATTTTTAGACGGCAAAAATTTCAAGGATGCTCTTGAATTTGGTGTTGCAGCATCTGCTCTCAAACACACAATTCCCGGTGACTTTAACCTCGTTTCACGAAAAGATGTAGAAAATCTTGCCGGTGGCGACGGTTCGGGAAGAGTACAAAGATAAAATTTTAAAAAGCATGTCCCGAAGTGAACTGCACCAATTTGTGCAGACAACACAAAAAAGCACCCTATGGTAAACAATATTAAATTTTAAGCAACATACTGACATCGTTTTTCAAGCGGTGTCAGTTTTGTTTTAAGTTGTATTCTTTCATTGTTGTAAAAATGTATATATTCATC
>JAZSIR010000001.1:0-145981 GCA_045533905.1 Clostridia bacterium | reverse complement strand
TACAACGACTGGACAACAGTTGCCTATTCCGTATCGCCGACCAGTAACCTCGGTCTTTCTCTCCGTTTCTATTCTGCAACGGTTGGCACTATGATTGCCGACATTAAGGTAGACGCGCTTGAGGCTGGCAACGGTAAGTTTGTTCCGAACCCGACTGACGGCAAGACATACTCCTGGGGCGGTGTTTCTGTTGTACCGGGCGAAAATGAACCGTATGCCGGTTATGATGGCTATCTTTTGAATCCGTACGGCGTTACAGCACAGCTGTCGAGCTATGTATTGGATCCCGCAAAGAGCTATGTTGTTTCCTTCTGGCAGAAGGGCAGCGTTCGCTTTATTGCCGGTAAGGAAGGCGCTTATGAAAACTTCCATAAAGACAAAGATCCTGTAAACTGCGCTGACTGGACGCTTCGTTCCTTCACCGCAAGCGGTATTTCGTCTCTTTCCTACATCCAGTTCTACCAGGCACAGGACAATACCGTAAGAATTGCTGACTTCTGCGTAACGGAAATTACTGACCCCTTAAACGGTAATTTCGAGACACTTCCGGGTTCCACCTCTCCGTTTGGTTGGGGCGGTACTGTAAGCACCACAGAAAAGCCGTATGCGGGTTACGCGGGTAACGCTATCACAACTTCCGCCACATCTGCACCGGTACAGGTGGAAGTTGGCGAGACCTATGCACTTACCTTCTGGCAGAAGGGCTCGGTTCGAATTATGACCCCGAAAGTAGGCGGAGGAGAAGGACCGAAGGATGGCAATCCTGTAAATTGCGCTGATTGGACGTTTAGAAAGATTCTCATTCCCACAGATGACTCTTATGCAAGCGGCGTTAAAATTCAGTTATACGGACTCTCCGGTGCAATTGCCGGTATGCGTCTCGACATTGCCCCTGAAACCATATTAAAGCCGATTGGTGATGCGCTTGCCGCTGCTGTAACCATTACAGGCAAGGTTCCCGGCAATGCCCCCGGCGTCGCAGCGGTGGTAGCTGCTACTACTGCCAGCACGCAGCGTGTGGCGGCCTTCTATCCCTCGGCCAGCGAGGTTGCCCCCGGCAAGTCGTATCGTCTTATCTTGACATACAAAACGGCGGATGTAAATGCACGGCCGGCTGTTTATTTCAAAGGTATTACCGAAAACACGGCTGACCTTTGGGCCACCAAAGCAACAGAAGCAGATACATGGACGACATACACACTGGATTTCTTGGTAAATCCCAGCGCATCTGCGTGCACCTTGGAAATCTATGTGGGCGGCGGTAACGATGCAACACCCGTAGCCGTTACGATATGCGACCCCATTCTTGTAGAATTGGAAGCAGGCGTTGATTTCCCCGAAACAATTTCTGGCAACACATCTATTACATTGCCGTATTTCTTTGCGGATGGTACATCCAATCCGTACACAGGGGCAATTGCGACACGTAACATCATTGTAGCACTTCACAAGGTTGAAGATGGGGTAAAAACGCTCGCTGCAGTTAATGTAGTAGCTAAGGCCGAATGGTGGACGCAGAAAAGTAATCGTCTTTACGGTCCCGGCTTGTCCAATATCCCGTTCTCAATCCCCACGCTTGAATCCGGTGAATATGAGATGACAGTTATGGCAGTAGGCCAGGCAGACCTCGAACCCGTTTCTCTTTACACCAAAACCTACCAAATCGACTAAAGGCTTTTGCTTTGAAAGGGGAATATAAAAATGCCCACAGAAATCCGAGACCATTTTCTTCCCTACAGAAGAATCACGCCGAATGACGGACAGTATTTCTTCGGCTATTATGACCTGCAGCCGTTTAACCTTTCTGAAAAGTACCATCTCACGCATAAGGCACCGTTTATGGACAGACTCCAGGTAAAAGGTGACCGCTGCGAAATTGGTATGATTGAAATGGAAAACGGAAAATATCATACGCTTACAGAAACAGGCGCATGGAACTTTCAACAAGGTTCCATGCTGTCCTGGTCATTTACGGATGCCGAAAACGAAATCGTATATAACGACATTTTGGATGGCGACTATGTCGGCGTTGTAATGAACATTCAGACCGGCAAGAAGCGTTATCTCGAAAAACCCGTTGCTACGCTTTCGCCTTCGGGAAAGCATGCTATCAGCATAAACTTTGGAAGACTCTATGATTTTCGTCCCGGTTATGGCTACGCCGAGTATCCCGACCCGTTCTATAACGAAAACCACAGCAAGGACGATGGTATTTTCCTTATTGATATGGAAACAGGGAAGGCAAAGCTCATTATTTCTCTCGATGAGCTTTGGAACTTCTGTGGCGACCATTTCGCGGAAGATAAGAAGCTTAACGTAAACCACATTACGTTTAATACCGACGGCACGCGCTTTGTATTCCTTCTTCGGAACTTCCCGCCTCCCGGCGGCAAGCATGAAACCGCGCTCATCACCGCAAATACGGATGGCAGCGATATGTACATGCTGTACGGTTGGGGCGTACATTCCCACTATTTCTGGATGGACCCCGAGACCCTGATGATTTATCAGGCAAGAAAAGAAGTGCCGGAAGGGATCAGCACATGGAACACCTTCATTTTGAAGGATAAAACACAGGAAATGCGCGTCGTGGCAGATGGTATTTTCAGGCACGATAATCATATGGTTTTGACACCTGACAGAAAGCTCAGCATCCACGATACGTATCCCGAAGCAGACGGAAACCAGTGGCTTCGCCTTTATAACGAAAAAACCGACATTTGCCATCGTATTTGCGCGTTCCCGTGTCCTCCGCTTCGCGAGATGGGGCATGTGGACCTTCGCTGTGACCTGCATCCACGCTTTGACAGAAGCGGAAAAAGGCTTACGGTAGACTCTATCTGCGAAGGCTTTCGTGGCATTTATATGGTGGATATTGACCCGAAAGAGTTTGACTAAAGGAGAATCGGTATGCAAGTAGAAATCACGAAAAGCGGCGTCCTGATAGATGGAAAGGAAGTATATCTTGCCGGCGGTGATATTCATTATTATCGCATTTTGCCGCAAGGGTGGAGAAGAAGGCTCGAACTTGCAAAGGACTTTGGCCTTACCGCAGTGCAGACATATGTGCCGTGGCATCTCCACGAGAAAAAAGAGGGCGAGTTTGACTTTTCCGGTCACCTCAATCTGGCGGCATTTTTAGAGCTTTGCAAGGAAATGGGGCTCTATGTAATGCTCCGCCCGTCTCCGCATATCACAAGTGAGTGCGACCTTGGCGGCATCCCTGCATGGGTGTATAAAGACGAAACGGTGCATGTGCGTTGTGCAGACCCGCATTATCTTGCCTGCATCGAAAAATATTATGCACGGCTTTGCCCTGAGTTTGTGCCGTATCTCGCCACAAACGGCGGCCCGATTATTGCAGTTGCGATTGAAAATGAATATGGTTCCTTCGCGGATGATAAAAAGTATTTGCACTTCCTTCGTGATACTCTTGTGAAAAACGGGGTAGACGTTCCGTTTTATACTACCGATGGGGCCGGCTACGGCTGCCTTGCCGCAGGCAAGGTAGAGGGCGCATGGTCTATGGCAAACTGTGGACCGCTCGATGCGGAAAACGGAATTAAACTGTTAAAGGAATTCCAACCGGATAAGCCGCCGATGATTGGCGAATTTTGGCCCGGCGGAAACGAATCTTGGGGCTCGGTGCATTGGCAGCGCCCCGTAGAGCCGGTCGCGGAAGGGTACCGAAAGGCACTCGAAGCCGGTGCATTCGTGAATTTCTATATGTTTAGCGGCGGTACGAATTTCGGCCTTACCGCAGGCCTTCATTTTGGCGTTCCGTTCCCGAGAACACGGGAAGACGGGCTCCGTATGTTTAATTATGTAACCAGCTATAACGTGTACGCCCCCGTCTCCGAATGGGGCGACACGACGCCGCTTTACTACGCGCTTCGAAAAGAACTCGACGAGTACTTAGGCCGTCCCGTCAGAACGGAAAAGGTGCCGGACGTACCGCGCCAGCGCATTGAAAATGTAAAGCTTACAAAATCGGCAGGGCTTTTTGATTCTCTCGAAGTCCTTTCCGAAAAAACCGTTCGTCAGAACGGACTTTGCACGATGGATAGCCTCGGCCAGTCCTTCGGCTACATTCTGTATTCCACAGAGGTAAAAGGCATCGGCAAAGACTATGAGCCCACAATTATGATTAACGGTCTTCGCGACCTTGCTCTTATTTTTGTCGACGGTAAATATGTGGGCACGTACCTTCGTGACGAAGCCGCAAGCGAGCGCGGCACCCTTAAAATAAAGGTACCGGCAGAAGGCTGCCATCTCGATATTTTGGTCGAGAATATGGGAAGACCGGACGCGGGCGCCTATATCTCGGAACGAAAAGGCATCCTCGATGGCGTGCATCTCTCGGGTCTCCATCAGTTTGATTGGGAAATCCGCACGCTTCCTATGTGGGATGTGTCAGGCGTTCTTATGCGCGACTATGAAAAGAAAGAGACGCCTGCCTTCTATAAAGGCACATTCCGTGCCGAGGAGGGCGTAGATACGTTCCTCGATACAAAAGGACTTACAAAAGGCGCAGTCTGGATTAACGGCTTTAACATCGGCAAATACTGGGACCTTGGTCCGCAGCGCGTTTTGTATGTGCCGGGCGAACTTTTGAAAGAAGACAATGAAATTGTAGTGTTTGAAATGTTTGAAGCAGAGGGTACCGTGCAATTTACAGATACTCCCGTATGGTATGAAGAAAATAAAGACCATCCGTTCTTTGAGGCTGTCAATAAAATGCAATAAAGGAGAGAACACCAATGAATATTTTTCCGAAACCGCAATCGGTAAAGGCATTGAATGGGTATTTTGCCCTCAAAGGCGCCACCATTTCCGCGCTTTGCCCCGAGGCTACGCGCGCCGCTGAAATTCTGGCCGCACGCGCAGGTGCCAAGGTGGGAAAGGAAGGCGCGGTTACGTTTTCCTATAAAGAAGGGGAAAAGGAAGCCTATGCAATAGAAATCACACCCGAAAAAATTGAAATCACCGCATCCTCGAGACGCGGCTACGTAAACGCCGCCGAAACACTTTCGCAGTGCATAGATGCAGAAGGCAATGTGCCGTGCGCAAGCATTTCCGATGCACCGTACAAAAAATACCGCGGCATCCATCTTTACATGCCTGCCATGGAATATATGGATGAATGCAAGCGCCTTTTTGATGTACTTAGCTACCTCAAATTCAACACTGTTATTATCGAGGTCGGCGGTGGTATGGAATACAAAAAGCATCCCGAAATCAACCGCGGCTGGCTGAATTTTGTAGATATGATTGTCAATAAATTCCCGGGCGGCCCGCAGAACTTCCAGTGGTCGGATAAGTACTGGAAGGACAGCACACACTACGAACAGGCAAGAGGGCAGATTCTCCCGCAGGAAGCGCTTCGTGACCTTGTGCAGTATGCAAAAGACCTTGGCCTTGTTGTCATTCCGGAAATTCAGGCACTCAGCCATGCGTATTATTTAACACTTTCGCATCCGGAAATCGCGGAATGTCCCGAAGATCTTTTCCCGGATACATATTGCCCGATGAACGAGGAAAGCTATAAATTGTATTTTGATGTGGCCGAAGAAGTTATTTCCGTTTTCGAACCGGAAATCGTGTCTATCGGGCATGACGAAATCCGTATTATGGGCGAATGTCCGCGTTGCAAGGGTAAGACAGGGCATGAAATTCTTTCCTATGAAATCAATAAACTGCACGATTTTTATGCCGAGCGCGGCATCCGCATTATGATGTGGTGCGAAAGCTGTGCGCCGTCGGCTGACGATTCTCTCTATTCCATCGACCGTGTGGATGACTACGGAAGACCCTACAGAATGCTTCGCATGAATCAGGCACTTGACACACTGCCGCGTGATATCATTATGCTCGATTGGCACCATAGCGTAGGCCATAACACAGAAGAACACTACAAAGCACCGGGCCATGAAGTTTGGTTTGGCAATTTCTGGGGCATCACCTTCGGCAACTGGGATATCCGTTCTAAGAATGTAGAAGGCGCCGAAATTTCCACTTGGTGTACGCCGGATGAATTTACGCTTGGCAGAAACGGTGTTCTCTTTGATATGATTTTCTCGTCGCAGATTTTCTGGGGCGACGAATACAGCGATGCTGTCTACGATGTATACCTGAAAAACGCCATGGAACATGCCGAAAAGGTACGCGAAGTGATGTGCGGCAAGAAAGCAAACAATGTGCCCGTCAAGGCCCTGTATAAAGCAGAAAGCGGCGAATATGCCATTTCCTGTGAAAAAGCCGCCGCTTGCGGTGAAAATGCCAAGGCGGTTCTTAACACATTTGGCAATCTTTCGGGCGTTCCGGTAGATACCACGCACCTGCTGTTTGATACCGATATTTATGCTGACAGCCTGGTGCTTTGCGAAGCTTTCAAAAAGCCGGAACAGCACTTTATGAGCTATAGCTTTATCAATACCGCGCATTGGGATGAATCCCCGATGTCGGACTCGAGTTATTACTGCGTCAATATGCCGCGCTGGTCGGCCGCCACACACGAAATTCTGTATGAAGACGGCACAAGAGAGCTTGCAAATGCTACATACGGCATCACCGCAGGCGACGTGGCTATGTCTTACGAGCGGCAGGTACGCTATCTCGGAGAACGTACGGCAGAAATTGATGACGAAGTAGAAAACGCCGAAGCGATTGCACCGCACAGAAAGGTTGCAGACGGCTGGATGACATCTCTGTTGTACTTTGCAGACACAATTGTCGACGACGGCAAAACGGCCTACGTATACGAATGGAAGAATCCGTATCCGGAGAAAAAGATTGTGCGCATCCGTCCGATAAGCACCACACACGATAAGGAACAGAGTGTCATTCTCTTTGCACTCGGGTATAAAGAACATAAATAACAAGCGAAAACGGGGGAACCGTCATGCGCATTGAAAATGTAGGGAAAAACGCTTTATATGATGCAGAAAGGGACGAGAAGGGGCGTACCAGTTACGCCTATCTCTCCGTGAACATCTGCGGCTACTATCAGGTGGCAAACTATACTTACCAGAGCATACGCCCCACGGGTCGCACGGACTATAATATTCTGTACGTCACCAAAAACAGAATTCAGATCATCTTAAATGGCGAGAAGAAATGGGTGGAAGAGGGCGAAATGGTTCTGTACCGGCCCCTGGAGCCACAGATGTATATTTACCACGGAGAAGATATGCCGGAGGTCTACTGGATTCATTTTGCCGGCCGCGGGGTTGAGGACCTTCTTGCGGGGCTCGGTTTTACAAGTGGCAACATTTTTCGCATCGGCAAGTCGGAAACGGTCTGTGGTATTATGCGGAGCATCATCGGGGAACTGCAGGTACAGCGTGAAAACTATGAACTCTATGCAAACCGGCATCTGGTGCACCTTCTTTCGGCTATGTCCCTTCGCGTTGCGGAAGAGAAATCGGACCTGCCGGATAAACGGTATGCGGATGTGCAGAGCGTTATTGAGCATATTAATCATCACTATTTTGACGATACGGACAATGAAGAATATGCCAAAATGTGTAACCTCAGTAAATACTACTTTATGCGCGTTTTCAAGGATGTGGTAGGCGTATCACCGCACGCGTATAAAATCCGGGTGCGCACCAGCCGCGCAAAGGAGCTTTTGTCACAGACAAGCCTCTCCATCGGCGAAATCGGCATTGTGCTCGGGTATACGGATGCGGCAGCCTTCAGTAAGCAGTTTAAGAAGATTGTGGGGATGTCTCCACTTGAGTACAGAAGAGACAGCGGCGATGCAGAAGACCTTATCGAAATAAAAGAAAAATAAAAAAATTTGGAAAATGCTTGCATTTTGAAAAAAAGTATGCTATAATGACATACTGTGATTATGGGTATTCCTCTGCGAACAAAGAAATTGTGTCCATGAATGCCTAAAGAAAGAGAGGAAACAAAATGGATACCATTCGCGCAATTACGAATGAACAGCTCAGAACTGACCTGCCTGTGCTTGAAATCGGTGATACGATTCGTCTTCACCTCAAGGTCAAAGAAGGTAACAAAGAAAGAATCCAGATGTTTGAAGGCACTCTGATTGCCAGAAAGAACGGCGGAATCAGCGAAACCATCACAGTAAGAAGAATTGCTTCCGGTGTTGGCGTAGAAAAGATTTTCCCGCTCCATTCGCCGAACATTGATAAGATTGACGTAATCCGTCACGGTAAGGTTCGTCGTGCGAAGCTTTACTACCTGCGCGGCAGAGTTGGTAAGGCAGCCAAAGTTAAAGAACGTTTATAAGATTGTAAAAGGGACCGTTTGTGTCCCTTTTTCAATATCGGGAGGTAAGCGAAATGGAAGAAAGAGAAAAAAAGAGCATTGCCCGTGAAATACTGGAATGGATAGCCTGTATTCTGGTGGCGCTCATCATCACCTACATCCTCAGAAACTTTGTGTTCACGCTTGTGCGCGTGGACGGCGCTTCTATGGACCCGACGCTGGCACACGGTGAACGCCTTGTGATGATTCGCCTCGGCTATGAACCTTCTGCAGGTGACATTGTCGTTGTGGATCCTGATAACGGCAGCGGTGCGCCCTATATTAAGCGTATTATCGGTATGCCCGGGGATAAACTGGCCTTTGAGACAGAAACAGACGGGAGCGTTACCTTATATGTAAACGACGTCATAGAGGAAGAAGCGTATATCAGCTCTGACTTCTATGCACAGAATATCGGGGAAGCGGAATATACCGTGCCGGAAGGCCACGTGTTTGTTATGGGTGATAACCGCCCCAACAGCCGCGACAGCCGCGATGCGAGTGTAGGCTTCATTCCCTATGAACACGTGCTTGGCGAAGCCGTATTTCGCATTTGGCCCTTTAGCCGCATAGGCAAACCGTGATGCAGATTCAGTGGTTTCCTGGCCATATGGCCAAAACGGCGCGTCTCATCACAGAAAACTTAAAACTTACGGATGTGGTGGTGGAAATCGCCGATGCGCGTATTCCACTGTCAAGCCGTAACCCATATTTGCATACGCTTTTAGGAAACAAGCCGCGGGTGCTTGTTCTCAACAAGGCAGATCTTGCAGATCCGGCGGTAAACGCCCTCTGGAAAAAGCACTATGCAAAATGTGGGCAGAGCGTCGTTTTCGTCAACAGTCGCGACGAAAAAATCTGGAAAAATGTAATGGATGCGGTGGAAGCGGCTCTTCGTGAGCTTCTTTTGCGCCGTGCCGAAAAAAATATGCAGGGCCGCCCGGTCCGTATGATGATTACGGGCATCCCGAATGTAGGGAAGTCTACCTTTATCAATAACCTTTCGGGCCGTGCCAGCGCCAAAACGGGGGACCGCCCCGGCGTCACCACCGGCAAGCAATGGGTCACGCTTCGAAACGGGTACGAGCTTCTCGATACGCCCGGTATGCTCTGGCAGAAATTCGAAGGGGAAAACGAAGGGCGAAATCTTGCCTTTTGCGGCGCCATTCGTGATACCGTGTTCGATATGGAAGAACTCGCGGTAGAGCTTCTTCTGTTCCTGCGCGCGCAGTATCCCGCGGCGCTTTTAGAGCGGTATGGTATGGACGAGATAGAGGATCTTGACGGCTACGGCCTTTTATGCCTTTTGGCAGACAAGCGAAAATTCCGCATTTCGGGCGGCGAGCCGGATACGGAAAGAGCTGCAAATGTTCTGGTAGACGAATGTCGTGGCGCACGCCTTGGCCGCATATCCTTTGAAAAACCGACAGAATAGTCCCGGAAGGGAAACAAGGAGAGAAAACATATGAAGCTTGGTATAGTGGGGCTCCCGAATGTAGGGAAGAGCACACTTTTCAATGCAATTACACACGCAGGCGCAGGGGCTGCAAACTACCCGTTCTGTACAATTGAGCCGAATGTGGGTGTGGTAGCGGTGCCGGATAAGCGCCTCGATGTTCTGGCAGAGATGTATACCCCTGAGAAGGTTACACCTGCCTATATAGAATTTGTAGATATCGCAGGCCTCGTAAAAGGCGCATCCCGCGGGGAAGGCCTCGGCAACAAGTTCTTAGCGCACATTCGCGAGGTGGATGCCATTGTGCACGTGGTACGCTGCTTTGACGACAGCAATATTGTGCACGTAGACGGTAGCGTAAGCCCCAGGCGTGATACGGAAACAATCAATTTAGAACTCATTTTTGCTGACCTTGAAATGGTCACAAAGCGCTATGAAAGAGTTTCTAAAATGGTGAAAACGGGCGAGAAGAAGTATGCCACGGAAGCCGCGCTTCTCTCTCGCATTATCGAAACACTTGAAAAGGGGCTTCCTGCAAGAAGTATGACGTTTTCGGAAGAGGAAGAAGAGATTCTTAAAGAGATTGCACTTCTGACCATAAAACCGGTCATTTACGCGGCCAATGTTTCGGAAGACGGGCTTCAGAATAACCCCTATATGGATGAGCTCTCTGAAATCGCAAAGGCGGAGCACGCCGAGGTATTGCCGATTTCTGCGAAAATAGAAGAAGAAATTGCCGACCTTTCGGGCGAAGAAAAACAGATGTTTTTAGAGGAAATGGGCCTTTCCGCCTCGGGGCTTGACCGCCTCGTCGAAAAGAGCTACTCGCTCCTCGGTCTTATAAGCTTCCTCACGGCGGGCCCCAAGGAAGTGCGCGCGTGGACGATTACGCGCGGCACAAAAGCGCCCGGCGCGGCAGGCAAAATTCACTCGGACTTTGAACGTGGCTTTATCCGTGCCGAGGTTATCGGGTACGATACGCTCGTAGAGCTCGGCGGCACCACGGCGGCCAAAGAAAAAGGCCTTATTCGAAGCGAAGGCAAGGAATATGTGATGCAGGACGGCGACGTCGTCGTATTCCGCTTCAACGTGTAAGTAAAAAAAGGGACAGACTCTTGTCTGTCCTATTTTTGTTTTTGCAGGAAAAACCGAACAAAAACCGAAATGCCTCCATACAATGTAGTGAAACCCACATAAAAGGAGGAGGTATATCGGTATGGAAAACTGCAAAGAAGCTGTTTGCATACAAACCGAACAAATTTATGATTCCTGCAGGGATAAGGAATGTGTGGAAAACCTGCGCGTGTACCTATGCGGCCCGGGGCAGAGCCTTGTGGACCGCGCGGTGAGTGTAAAGTCGAATTCGGCAGAGCTTATCTGGGTATTCCCCACGGTGGAACCGGTGCCGTTCAATAAGGGCTTTTACACGGTGGATATGAAGTTCTTCTTCAAAATCACGCTCGATGTGTACACGAATATGTGCTCGCCCACACGCGTATGCGGTCTTGCCACATACGACAAAAAGGTTGTGCTTTTCGGGTCGGAAGGAAGCTCCAAGATTTTTACATCCACACCGGACGGCACGTACGAGGAAGACCTTTCCGACTGGCGCCGTACAAATCTCCCGAAAGCCGTTGTTTCGGCAATTGACCCCATCGTTCTTTCCGCAAAGCTCGTAGAAGCTTGCGATCCGTGCGGCTGCGGCTGTGCCGGCGGCACGGGGTGCGAAGTCGATATGGAAAATGTACCCGGGAGCGTGCAGAGGCTTTTTGACGATGCACTGGTTTTGTCGGGCGAGGAAAAACGCGTATATATATCCCTTGGTCTTTTCTCCATTGTAAAGCTTATGCGGGATGTCCAGCTTCTGATTCCGGCATACGATTTCTGTGTGCCCGATAAAGAATGTAAGACATCGACGGAAAGCAATCCCTGCGAAATTTTCGAAAAACTGAATTTCCCCGTAGATGAATTTTTCCCGCCGCTTCGTGGGGAAAATACGGACGACTGCGGTTGTGCTTGCAACTGAAACCCATATAAAAGCAAAACCGTAAGGAAATGGAAACATTTCCTTACGGTTTTTCCTATTTTATTTTAAAATGCCAATAAAATGCTTGACAGAGACAGGGTAATATAGTAGAATGAATATTATTCTCAAAAAAAGGAGGCCAAAAAAATGTTTTGGCAAATGGAATTGGAGTTTTTGGGTAGACTCTTACTCGCCGGTATCTGCGGCGCAGTTGTAGGGTACGAGAGAAAGAGCCGTATGAAAGAGGCCGGTATCCGTACACACTTTATTGTAGCGGTAGCGGCGGCACTCGTAATGATTGTTTCAAAATACGCCTTTATAGATGTTACAACGCTTCCCGGTCACTCGGTTGACGTATCGCGTGTTGCAGCTTCCGTTGTTTCCGGTGTCGGTTTCCTTGGCGCAGGCATGATCTTCGTAAGAAAGTACACCATAAACGGTCTTACCACAGCTGCCGGTATCTGGGCCATTTCCGCAATCGGTATGGCGATTGGCGGCGGTATGTACATTCTCGGTATTTTAGGCACGCTCGTTATTTTGTTTGCCCAAGTTTTCCTGCATAAGAACTGGAAGATTTTACATATCCCCACAGGTGAGCAGATTCGTATGACAGTTGTAAACAACGAAGATGCCATAAAAGAAGTGCAGGCACTTTTGGAACAGAATGGGATTGAAGTGACAAACATCCGTATGGAAGTTGAGAAAAACGGCGACCTTTCTTTGGATATCCTGACCAGAATCCCCGGCAAATTCAACCCCGTGGATTTGATGACGGTATTTAGGGGTTGCACTTTCGTGAAGTCTTTAGAGCTTTAACGGGAGAGCGTGACGGTGAAAGGACCGTCACAAAGCATGGAAATTTCCATGTGCGCACCAAATTCGCCGGTTTCTACCGTGGGAAAAATCTCGCGGCAGCCGGCAACAAAATATTCGTAAAGTTCGTTTGCAAGGGCAGGCGGTGCAGCTTCTGTAAAGCTGGGCCGGCTGCCTTTTTGACAGTCTGCATATAAAGTAAACTGGGAAACGACTAAAAGCTCGCCTCCGATATCCCGAAGGGAAAGATTGGTCTTTCCGTTTTCGTCTTCAAAAAGACGGAGTACGGAAAGTTTTTGTAAAAGCCAGTCCGCCGTTTCCTTTGTATCCTCCTGCCCTACGCCTAAAAGGGCCATAAGCCCGTGATTTATGGCACCGACCACTTCACCCTCTACCGAAACGGCCGCATTTTTTACACGCTGCAATATAAGTCGCATATTTTTGCCTCCTTTGCTTTTGATATTGTACCATAAGAAAGGGGAAAAAGTCAATATTTTTGGGTTTTTCCGTCTAAAGCGGTTGACTTTTAGAAGACGTTGTGCTATACTAAATTATTATGAAAAGACTAAATATTATCACCGGCCATTTTGGCAGTGGGAAAACTGAATTTGCCTTAAATCTCGCAATGCAAAACGAGGGCAAAACCACGATTGTGGATATGGACACCGTAAACCCCTATTACCGCACCGCGGATGCCAAAAGCATCTTGACAGAGCGCGGGGTGCGCGTAATTCTCCCCCGCTTTGCAAATACAAATGTGGACCTTCCCGCGTTGCCGAGCGAAATTTTCTCGGTTTTCGCAAACGGGGAAGAAACAGCGTTTTTTGACGTTGGCGGCGATGAGGACGGCGCGCTCGCACTCGGGCGGTATATAAATTACTTTTCGAAAGAACCGTATGATATGTACTTCGTTATAAATGCAAGGCGTCCGCTCACGCGAACAGCTGAAGGCTGCATCGAGATTTTAAGAGAAGTTGAGGCGGCGTCGCACCTTCGCGTAACGCGTCTTGTCAATGCGACGAATTTGGGCCCCGAAACCACACCCGAAATCGTTTTGGAGGGGCAGGCGGTTACCGAAGAGGTCAGCCGAATCACCGGTATACCCATCGGGTATACGGCAGTAAAAGAGGGTATAGAAGTGGCAGTGGGAAATCCCATTCTGCAGCTTACATTATATATCAAATCGCCATTTTAATACGAAAGGAAGATGGATATGGCAAAAGTAACATTTCGAGAGGATCGTTGCAAGGGATGCGAACTTTGTACAACTGTATGCCCGAAGCACATCGTTGTGATGGCACAGGATAGACTCAATAAGAAGGGTTTCCATCCTGCCGAGGTAGTAAAGATGGACGAATGCATCGGTTGTGCATTCTGCGCCACCATTTGCCCGGACGCTGTCATCGAGGTAGAAAAATAAAGAGGAAAGGAAGAGGAAAATGGCAGATAAAGTTTTAATGAAAGGAAACGAAGCGCTGGCAGAAGCGGCTATCCAGGCAGGATGCCGTCTGTTCTTCGGATACCCGATTACGCCCCAGACAGAAGTTTCCGCATATATGGCAAAGCGTATGCCGAAGGTCGGCGGTACATTCCTGCAGGCCGAGAGTGAGGTTTCCGCAATTAATATGGTTTACGGTGCCGCAGGCGCCGGTGCCCGTGTTATGACCTCGTCTTCAAGCCCCGGCATAAGCCTTAAGCAAGAAGGTCTTTCCTACATAGTAGGTAGTGACCTTCCCTGTGTAATCGTAAACATCGTGCGCGGCGGCCCCGGTCTCGGTGGCATTCAGCCGGCACAGAGCGACTATTTCCAGACGGTAAAAGGCGGCGGTCATGGTGACTATCACCTCATCGTATTCGCCCCGAGCTCGATTCAGGAGCTGGTAGATATCACGCAGGAAGCCTTTGATATTGCCGACCAGTACCGTATGCCCGTTATGATCTTAGGTGACGGTATGCTTGGTCAGATGATGGAGCCGGTAGAATTCGGCGCCAAAACAGGCCGCACACTTCCGGAAAAGACATGGGCTGCAAACGGCACAGAAGGGAAGCGCCCGCGCAATATCATTAACTCTTTGTATATTGAAGCAGCGGACCTTGAAAAGCTCGTTCTCGAACGCTATGAACGCTATAAAGAAGTAGAAAAGAATGAAGTCCGCGTCGAAGAGTATATGCTCGAAGATGCAGACTATGTAATCGCGGCCTACGGCACCATGGCACGTGTTGCCAAAACGGCTATCGCCACCCTTCGCGGCGAAGGCATTAAAGTAGGTCTCATTCGTCCCATCACGCTCTGGCCGTTCCCCACAGCTTCGTTTGAAAAGGCTGCCGAAACGGCAAAGGCTTTCCTTTCTGTTGAAATGAGCATGGGCCAGATGGTGGAAGACGTTCGCCTTGCCGTAAACGGCAAAAAGCCGGTTAGCTTCTTCGGTCGCACCGGCGGCATCGTACCCACACCGGACGAAATTTGCGATGCGATTCGCGCAATGAAGGAGGGGAAGTAAAATGACAAAAGTATTTGAACGCCCGAAGGCACTCAACGATGTAGAACTGCACTACTGCCCCGGCTGTACACACGGCATTATCCACCGCCTCGTTGCGGAGGTTATTGACGAGCTCGGTATCGTCGGTCAGACCGTTGGTGTAGCTTCCGTTGGTTGCTCGGTATTTTCCTATAACTATTTCGGCTGTGATATGGAGCAGGCCGCACACGGCCGCGCACCGGCCGTTGCCACAGGCATTAAGCGCGCTCTCCCCGATAGAACCGTATTCACCTATCAGGGCGACGGCGACCTTGCCGCTATCGGTACGGCAGAAACCGTACACGCAGCTTCCCGCGGCGAAAACATTACCGTTATCTTTGTAAATAACGGCGTATACGGTATGACGGGCGGCCAGATGGCACCCACCACGCTTGAAGGTCAGGTTACACAGACCTCGCCCTACGGCCGCGACGTAAAAACCCAAGGCTATCCGCTTCGCGTTTGTGAGCTTTTAGCGCAGACGAGCGGCGCAGCATATCTTGCCCGTACCGCAGTAGATAGCGTAAAGCATATCCGCGAAACGAAGGCTGCCATTAAAAAGGCATTCCAGTACCAGATGGAAGGAAAAGGCTTTACTATGGTAGAAGTCCTTTCCGCATGTCCCACATACTGGGCATTGCCGCCGGCAGAAGCGCTGAAGCGTCTTGGCAGCGAAGTAATGGAATACTATCCGCTTGGTGTTTATAAGGATAAGGGGGCAGAAACCGATGAAAAGTAATGAAATTATTCTTGCAGGCTTTGGTGGACAGGGTATTCTGTTTGCCGGCAAAGTGCTTGCGTATACCGGCCTTGTAAACGGCTATGAAATTTCCTGGCTTCCGTCCTACGGTCCGGAGGTACGTGGCGGCACGGCAAATTGCCATGTTATCATGTCGGAAGGCCCCGTGGCCTCGCCGCTCATTACAAAGCCCACCGCGCTTATCGCCATGAATTTGCCGTCTCTTCGCAAGTTCGAAAATGCGGTAGTACCCGGCGGTCTCATTCTCCTCGATTCTTCTTTGATTGAAGAAGAGGTAGAACGGAAGGACGTAACCGTTATCCGCATTCCTGCTACCAAAATGGCAGACGAAGCAGGCGCAAGAAAGCTTGCCAATATGATTATGACAGGCGCATTCGTAAAAGCCACCGGCTGTGTAGACTTTGACGGTCTTGTAAAAGGCGTTGCAAAGTGCGTGCCGGCCGGTAAGGATGCAGTCCTCGAACAGAACAAAAACCTCCTTTTGCTGGGGTATAACTACGGAGAATAAAAAAGTGAAGCTATCGGATTTTGATTACACATTACCCGAAGAGCTGATTGCACAGGAGCCTTTAAGTGACCGTACGGCCGCAAGGCTCCTTACGCTTATCGGGGGAAAAATTACACACGGCACGTTTACCGACCTTTTAGATATCGTACGGGAGGGCGACTGCTTAGTCCTTAATGACACGCGCGTTATCCCTGCAAGACTGTACGGCCAGAAAAAGGGGACGGGCGGTGCAATTGAATTTTTGCTTTTGAAGCGCATTGACCTGAGTATCTGGGAAGTAGCTCTTCGCCCCGGTAAAAAGGCAAAGCCGGGCGCAAAATTTGTGTTTGGCGATGTTTTGGAAGCTGAGATTCTCGAGGTTATTGAAGGCGGAAACCGCATCGTTTCGTTTACATACGAAGGCGTGTTTGAAGAGATTCTTGACCGCCTCGGCGAAATGCCCCTGCCGCATTATATTACGAAAACGCTCGAAGACAAAGAAATGTATCAGACGGTGTACGCAAAAGAGCGCGGCTCCGCGGCGGCGCCCACGGCAGGGCTTCACTTTACGGAAGCGTTCCTTGATGCCATCCGTAAAAAGGGCGTAGATACGGCATTTTTAACCTTGCATGTGGGTCTCGGCACCTTCCGCCCCGTGAAGGTGGAGGAAATCACCGAGCATAAGATGCATAGCGAGTATTACACCGTTTCCGAAGAAGCGGCAGAGAAAATAAACGCCTGCCGTGCGCGTGGCGGCCGCGTTATTTGCTGCGGCACTACAAGCGTTCGCACCGTGGAAACAGTAGCCGATGAAAACGGGCATATGCGCGCCGCAAGCGGCAATACGGATATTTTCATCTATCCCGGCTACCGCTTTAAGGCCACCGACGCGATTATCACGAATTTTCACCTTCCCAAGTCTACGCTTTTAATGCTTATCAGCGCCTTTGCTGGGCGTGAAGATGTGCTTCGCGCCTATAATGAAGCCGTAGGGGAACGTTACCGCTTTTTCAGCTTCGGCGATGCCATGTTCTTAGAACGGTAGGAGGATTTTATGTTTACACTTCTTAAAACAGAAAACCGCGCACGTCGCGGGCAGTTTGAAACTGTGCACGGCACGGTGCAAACGCCGGTATTTATGAACGTGGGCACGGCGGCGGCGATTAAAGGCGGCGTTTCGAGTGAGGACCTTTCTCGCGTAAGATGTCAGGTCGCGCTTTGTAATACGTATCACCTGCACGTGCGTCCCGGTGATGAAGTTGTGCGCGATATGGGCGGTCTCCGCCGCTTTATGAATTGGAATGGCCCCATCTTAACCGATAGCGGCGGCTTTCAGGTCTTTTCCCTTGCAAAGCTTCGCCAGATTAAAGAAGAAGGCGTATATTTCCAGTCGCACATTGACGGCAAAAAGATTTTCATGGGTCCCGAGGAGAGTATGCAGATTCAGTCCAATCTCGGCTCCGCTATTGCGATGGCGTTTGATGAGTGTGTAGAAAATCCCTCGCCCTATGACTATACAAAGAAATCGGTAGAGCGCACCACAAGGTGGCTCATCCGCTGTAAGGAACGCCTTGCGCGCCTCAACGCGCAGGAAGGCACCCACAATCCAAACCAGCTTCTTTTCGGTATCAATCAGGGCGGCACGTATGCCGACCTTCGCGTCGAACATATGAAAGAAATTGCAAAGCTCGATTTACCGGGCTATGCCATCGGCGGTCTTGCAGTTGGTGAGAGCCACGAGGATATGTACCGCATTATTGACGCGGTAGAGCCGTTTATGCCGAAAGACCGTCCGCGCTATCTTATGGGCGTCGGCACACCTGCCAATATTTTGGAAGGCGTTCGCCGCGGTATCGACTTTTTCGACTGCGTTATGCCGAGCCGAAACGCGCGCCACGGCTATATGTTCACAAACGAAGGCATTATAAATCTCAATAATGCTAAATATATGCGCGATCCCGCGCCGATTGAGGAAGGGTGCGAGTGCCCTGCCTGTCAGCGGTATTCGCGTGCCTATATCCGTCACCTTCTCCGCGCAGGGGAGATGCTCGGTATGCGCCTTTGCGTACTCCATAACCTCTATTTCTATAACCACCTTATGGAACAAATCCGCACCGCACTTGACGAAGACCGCTACGAAGCCTTCTTTATGGAGAAAATCGAAAAGGTTACAAGAAGACTGTAAGAAAAACGTCCGTAATTTTAGTTTTAAGGAAGGCGAATGGGTATGAAGAAATGTAAAATTACCGTAGTCCGAATGGCACGGTATGATGATTTGATAGAAAAATATGAAAACCCAATAGAACACGCCTGTGATTTAAGCGAAGGACAAGTCTTTATTGCAAACGGCTGGGAAAAACCTCATGGACTTTGTAACAGTGCTTGGGAAAGCATGTCTCCTTTTGTGATGGCTTTGGCGCATGGCGGTCAGAATTTCTACGACGGATGGATGAAAAACCCCAAATCGGCTATGATTTCGTGCAATGACGGATTTAGACCCGTAAGTTTTTACCTCGAAGCACTGGATGAAGATGCGGAAAACGAGTAGTTTTTTAGTCCCGACTTGACAAAAGTCGAATTGTGTCGAAAAATGTTGAGAGTAAATTTCAGAAGAAAAAGGAGAAATAACTGATGAGAAAGATAGTTGAAATTCTGGCTAATAGTAAAATTTTTAAGGTTACAATTTCTTGTATGCTTATTATTATAGAACTTTTTCTTGGCTTTTATATAGCTGATATCATTGATATTAACAGTACAAAAAAAGTCGAACAAATAAAATTAAGAGCAAAAGTTGCTGAAAAAAAGATTGATGTAACTACTGAATTGTTAGAAATTGTTCAAGAGCCAATATTGGTGTTTCAAACAAATGAATCTGATTTGGCACAAAATTTAGTTGGATATAATGGTTCAGTTAGTAGTTGTTGTACTATTTTAAAAGATCATAATACATTTGGAGAATGGGCAACTAAATTTCATCAGTTTACTTCTCAAAATCGGTTTCTTTTCGATGAAAATATAAATTTGTATCTTACTCAAATATATTTGTATGATCAAAAGCTAGATGGTATACTTTCTAATATTCCTGAAGATGAAGCATGGCAAGTAGGTGTTGTTCTTCATGGTGAATTAACGCATATGTATCAAACATTATCCCAACTTTTACAGGAATACTTAAATGATGGCATTTACGAATTAAATAGTTCATCTATTGACTCATACTCAAGAGTTATTGAACTATCACCTGAGTTAGATATTGTAAAATACGAACAACAAATTATAGATTATTTTAATGATGGCTTAAAAATTGCAGAGTAATGACCTGTTTTAAAGGGAAACAAGGGTATTTGAAACAAAGGTACGGTTATGTTGTTTGGGAATAGAATTACTCGTGTCAAGTCCATACAATTTAAAAGATTAGTTTGACGATTTTAAATATTTATATATACTATCGGGAGCGAGAAAATCCAGTATTCTCGCGGGTTCTAAGGAAAAGTGTTAAAAGAAAAACAGTTGAAAAAATAGGGAAAAGTTAGTAGGTCCTAATACGAGCTTGCGAGTATCAAGGTTCTCCGAAATATAGAAATCTTTGATTTCGTTATATTTCGTGATGGTTCTTATTATTCACTGTTCTCCTGACTTGACACGAGTCTAACGCATAAGTTGCCGCAAAAGAGCATAGGAAGTAGAACTATGAAACTCCATTACGAAAAAATAAAGGAAATCACCCTCGGTGCAGTACGCATAGAAGAGGCTTCGGGACTGTCTTTTCGAAGATGTACCGCCGCGGAGGAAGAAATGTATAGGGCTATAAACGAGGGACTGTACCAAAAGGCGCTTTGCCCCGCAGGCGTGAAATTTTTCTTTAGAACAGACAGCAAAACCCTGAAACTGAAAATTAAGACCGAGAGCATTCCTGCCCTTCGGCAGTATTTTGCCGTGGACGTTGTGGTAGATGACACGCTTTTAGGAAGTCTTGACAATTTCTCGCATATGGAAATGCCGCGTGACTATGTGAAAACGGCGAATTTGCAAAGTGTTTTACGCTTTCAGACGGCATAAGGCATGTAGTGGTGCACCTTCCGTGGTCGGTCAAAACATGGATAGAAGAAATTTCGCTGGATGACGGTGCGTTTGTCGAAGCTGTGCGCCCCAAAAAGAAGCTCATGGCGTTTGGTGATTCCATAACGCAGGGATTTGATGCTTTGCACCCCGCAAAGCGCTACGTGGCAACGCTTTGCGAAAGCTTTTTCTCCCTTTTGGCGAAGAAGTATACAGAGTCGAAAATCTTCGCCATCTCTCCGCTGTGGCGAAGCGACAAGGATGAAAAAAGAGCCTTTGGCGCTTTTGAAGATGTGGAGAAGGACATACGCGAAGTGGTAGAGACTATCCCGAATATTACTTTCATTTCCGGCTCTGACCTAATTCCCCATGATGTAAAATTCTTTGCAGATTACGGCCTGCATCCAAATGACGAGGGGTTTGCGCACTTGGCGAAAAAGTTACATACCATACTCGAACAGGAACGGCAGTAAAGCCGAAACAGGGGCATGACAGGGCAAAATTCTGCAGAGTAAGAGAAAGAGGAAAGGAAAAATGCCTACTTTTATGCGGCGGTGTGCGCTTTTGTGTAGTCTTGGCACTGGATACATATGAAACAGGCGAGCAGAAACGAAAAGAGGTTATGGAAGAGCTCGCGGACAATTACCGCTTTTTATAGAGCATGGCTTTGAAGTCAGATGAAAGGCCGGAAACAGTTTTAAAAAGGGGAAAAGAGATATGTCTGAAATCGCAAAGGTAGATAGCAATTTTACGGTTGAAAAAAAGCTTCATAAAAAAGATATTCGTTTTTATAGAATAGACGAGGCGCCGATTGCAATTCACGGCATTTTCAAGGAAAACGGAAAATACAGACGAATGCCCGCAGAGGTAGCCCGAAAAGTGAGCGAGGGTGTGTATGCACTGCACACAAATACAGCAGGGGGACGAGTCAGATTCCGGACGGATAGTCCCTTCCTTGCCATCCGTGCAAAAATGGACGGGGTGTGCAAAATGCCCCACATGCCGCTTTCAGGCTCCGCGGGGTTTGATGTGTATGACGGCAAAACGTACATGTTCACCTATGTGCCGCCGTCCTCGTTGCAAGATGACTATGAAGGTATTTTCAACTTTGGCAGGGAGTGGAAAAAGGAGGTAACTATCAATTTTCCCCTTTATTCCGATGTGAAAGAGCTTTACATAGGTCTTCAGGAAGATGCCACCTTGGAAAAAGCCACACCGTATAAAAATGAAAAGCCCATCGTGTATTACGGCTCATCCATCACCCAGGGCGGATGCGCGTCAAGACCCGGCATGAGCTACCAGGCGATTGTTTCGAGAATGCTTTCGTGCGATTACATAAATCTTGGGTTTTCCGGCAGCGCAAAGGCTGAGGACGAGATGATAGACTATATTAAAAATCTCAATATGTCCGTGTTTGTGTACGACTATGACCATAATGCTCCCTCGGTCGAGCATCTGGCCGCTACGCACGAAAAAATGTTTTTGGCCCTCCGCAAGGCGCAGCCGCTTTTGCCCGTTATTATGATGCCCAGACCGAAACATCTCTTGGCACAAGAGGATAAGGTACGCCGTAGCATCGTTGAAAAAACGTACCAAAATGCGATGGCACGGGGCGATAAGAATGTATATTTTATCGATGGCGCAGCGCTTACGGCGCTTTGCAAGGAAGAGGGCACAGTGGATAACATTCATCCCACAGACTTTGGTTTTGCCTCTATGGCAAAAGCGGTGTCAGAGGTTCTCTCGGGCTTGATTTAAGGCTATCGGCGGTAGGTGACCACGTAAGGAGAAAGAGATGATTATTCTAATCGCAGGCGCCTCCCATACCGGGAAAACGGCGCTCGCGCAGAAGCTTTTAGAAAAATATAACTATCCGTATCTTTCCATAGACCATCTGAAAATGGGACTTATCCGGAGCGGACACACACAGCTTACACCGGAAAGTGACGATGCCGCACTTACGGAATTTTTATGGCCCATTGTGCGGGAAATGATAAAAACGGCCATTGAGAATGCGCAGAATCTTATTGTGGAAGGCTGCTATATTCCGTTTGACTGGAAAAAGGATTTTGCGGAAGACTATCTTCCGCACATACAATACTCTTGCCTCGTTATGAGTGAAAGCTACATAAAAAAACATTTTGACGATATCGGGAAATATGCAAATGTAATCGAAAACCGCCTTGCGGATACGGCGTATACAATGGCCGAGACGCTCAAGGACAACGCCCGCGTGCTGGAGCTTGCGAAAAAACATAAAGTAAACTATGCTCTGATAGATGGGGAATACCATATTGACTTATAGAGAAAAAGAAGCGAGGTTTCAACTATGATGCTCAATAATACCGGCGGAATGTACGGCAAGGAAGGCACTTTCTGGAATCATATGCCGCAAGGCTTCGGCAACTATGTCTGGATAGAACTTATAGGTTTTGATGCGGAAAAACCGGACTGCGGCGTGGAAGATTTTTTACAAAAAACCGGCTTTATTCCGGCAGGCGTTTTTCTTTTGGTTACCAGTATTGATATTATAAACACGCACCGCGGGATGGACACGGAATATGCACTTGACGAGTATTTTTGTTCGTATGCGGCACGACCGTATAGTGACGAGCGTGCACGGCAACGCTGGACAAACTGGCAGCTGCAAAACCTTGTGAGGGCGTTTCATACCTACGGCGTGGAAAGCTACATCAGTATGTTTGAATATATGAGCCCCAAAGGCGAGTTCGATCACGATGAGATACGGGCAACGATGTGCCTCCACGGAAAGGCATATCCGCAAAGAGGCGTATATATGACAAAACGCTTTGCGGACGGCACTTTTTATGAAGACTTCTTTCTGCAGGCTTCCGTAAAATTTCTGGGGGATTACGGGTTTGACGGCATACATCTTGCGGACGGGATTTGCCGACCGCGGCTGCCGCTTCAGTGGGCAGATATGTCGGACGATATGCTTTCGCAGGCCGGCATCACAATTCCCGACGGGGAAGACCGCGCCCTCTATATCGCCAAAAATAAAAGGCGTGAATGGATTTCTTTTTGCACCAAGCGTTGGGGCAAATATATGGAAAAGGTTATATGCGGCATCCACGATGCAGGCTTCAAGGTTGCTATCAACAGCACATGGACGAAGGACCCGATGGAAGCTGCGTACCGCTATGGCATTTCATATAAAATGCTTTCCTCTTTGCCTATAGATTTATGTGTTGCCGAAAACGGCGCGCCTACGCTCTGTATTATTGATACGCCTGCAAATGCCGGCTATGCACAAAGCTATGAGGAGCGAAAAACAATCCATCATGCCTTTCGTGCATCCCTGATGCTGACCGGCGTTTGTATGCAGAATATAAAGCTGGTGCCGCTCTATCCGGTCAGAGATACAAAAGAGCAGTACGATGTCGTGCATCATCTGCCCACAGCACTGCCGAAACACAGCGCGGCCATTTTTTCGAGCTTTATCTGGCGGCCGGAAGGGCTGATTCCCGTCATTTCCGGCAATACCTTCTGCCTTGGCGACGGGCTTAGTGAGGAGGATTGGAGATATCTGCGCCTTTGCGCTGATAATGCCTATGTGGAGAAAGTGCAAAGTGTTCCCGGTGCAACCGTTATATGGTCGGATGTAAGGAACCAAAACGAAATCGAGGCGCTGATTGCACACAGAACGCCTTCCACCCATAGACTTTTAACACTGCTTCTGCGAAGAGGTGCGGCCGTTTTCAAGACAGCACACGTAGAGAATCTGGGCTTCGTAAAAGGGGATATACTCGTGACAAATCCGCACCTTTTGCCGCGGAACGAGATGGAAAAGATACAAAGCTATAAAAACGGAAACGTAATATATCTTTCTGCCGAAACGGATAAAAAAGACTATTCAGAAGAACTAAATCCCGTCGGCATCGGCTTCCCGCATCCTCTGTATTACAGCGATCCGAGCGAGGAAAGGCTTGCACAGTGTGTGCAGGAGATAAATGACGGCCTTTGTTACCTTTCCGACGGGAAAGAGGAGTGCCGCGTGCAGGAAATTGTCACGGGCGAAAAAACCTCGCGCTTTATCATCACAAACGATGAATATTATTATACGCGCCCCAAAATTCATACGGGCAGAAAAATCAAGTCTGTAACGGATATTACCAAGGTAAAGGGGTACGAGGTTGGTATAACGGAGGATGCGTTCACGCTTTTGGTGCCGCTTATGGGTGCGGCTATTGTAGAAGTCAAATTTGAATGAATCGCTGTTGTGTGTGCGTGTTTTTGTTTTCGGCGCCTACCCGTCTTTGGCAAAGAAGTGGCAGAGGAGAAAGAGAAACTGATTTTGAAAAGATGAACTTGTCTATGGCGGAAAGACGATGCGATATTATCGGTGGTTATATCGGCGAAGCAGCCGATAAGGAGAGAAAGTGAGACATAAAGGGAAATTATTTTTAGCGACTTTACTATCTGTTATACTGGCTGCACTGCTTTTTTGGGGCGTTGCCGGTGAGGCACTTGCCGGCGGCTCCGCAAACAGGGGAGAAGTGGCGAAGTGCAGCGTATATACCGGGACGGAAAAGAACGGAGAACAATTTATACTGGTGCCGCAGAATGTGCCGGTCGGCAGCAGCATTATTCTTTCTTTGTATTCCGGTACGATGCTGACGGAAGCGCAACGGCGCATATACCGTGGGGAGACGGAAATCGCGGTCACGCCGCGAACAGATGCGGAGAACACCTTGGCAAAGGTGTTCATCTGGTCAGGGGCATCGGGGATGATGCCGCTTGCAGAGGTCTGCAGTCTGCCTCTTGTGGAAACATACCGCATCACCTATATGTTGGATGTAGACACCGAGCTGCAAAGCCAGAAAAAGTATGGCGAAATCCCTGCTATGATGGAAGCTGCATCCTCTGCCAAGGAAGGCTGTATTCTGAAGGGGTGGTCCAATTCCCCGACAGGCGAGGCACAATATGCGGCGGGCGCGATATATCGGGAGAATGCCGATATAACACTTTACGCCGTCTGGGAAAAGCGGCTTTACCGGTTTGGCGTTTTATCGGATATCCACCTGAAGGATACCGCATTTGGTGAAAATGCAGAAAAAAAGAAAGATGTTGCTGATTCACTGCGCGATTATGAGAGAGCACTCACATTTTATAAAAACCGCGATGTGGATTTTGCCTGCATAAACGGCGATATCGTTGCAAGCAGTTGGACACGTGAGACGGCCGTAGAGGGGAATGCGCCGGGGGAATGGCTTTCCGAGCTTCAGATTTTTAAGGACTATACGGATACCTACCTGCCGGGCGTACCTGTGTATGCTACAACCGGCAACCACGATGCCAATATTTTCGGCTACTCTCACGCCGAAAATGGGATGGGGCAGATCGTGAACGCCTATGGAGACGGCACCAAAACCGCCGAAGCGGTGTGGGAAGAAATTGTGGGTGCGCCGCTTCGTTTCAGTTTCACGGAAGGCGACGATGTGTTTTTGTTTGTCCCTATGTACTACTGGCATTATGCACAGTTGTTTCGGGGATCCGATCTTGCATGGCTTACGGAAAAGCTGGAGGAAAATAAGGAAAAACGTGTATTTTTATTTTTTCATCTGCCACTTGGCGGAACCTACGATGTGGATGGGGACGGGATGTCTCAAACGTCCGGCGCTTATAAGATGCCTCTTATGCGAGACCTTATAAGCAGGTACCCGAATGTTATATGGTTTACCGGCCATTCGCATTATGATCTGTGGCGTGAAGGCGGCGTGCGGCCGGACGGCATCACCCCGTACATACACCCAAACCTCTACCAGACCGGAATTTCGATGACGATGGTGCATTGCCCCTCCTGCGCATACATTCGCAAGGAGAATCGGGGAGGAACTTTTTATCGGGAGTATGCCGCTTCGCAAGGCTTATTGGTGGATGTTTTTGCGGACAGAGTTGTCATACAGGGAATTGATTTTACAAAAGGCAATGGCGGAGCGCTGATTCCGCCGGCAACCTATGTGATTTATAAAGGGTAAGACGAAGGGGGAACCAGTATGCACAAAACCGAAAAAGCAGCTGTGTTTATATTACTCGGCCAGTCTAATGCCGTGGGGCACGCGCTTCCTATGCGCGAGGCGGATAAAATCACAGAGCCGCTTACGAATGTTTTCGGCCTCTGCCGCAAAGAAAACCAGTCTTTCGATGTTTCCCGGCTTTCCTTCAGCGGATACACGAGCGGTGGGATGAATCTCGGCGAAGCGCAGGACCATACGTATTCCGTGGCCAATTGCCTTGCCCGCATATGGCAGGATGAAATTGATGCCGGCAACCCCCGGAATTTGCCCGATTTATATATCGTGCATATCGCCATCGGCGCGCAAGGGGTAACGGAAGGGTATATGTGGCATCCGGCTTACGAAAGAAAGCTTGTACCGGGCGTGCAGGGAATCGTGGATATAGCGCTTACGCCGTTTACAAACCATATTCTTTCTCTTCTCGAAAAGAGCTTTGCGGAGATGGGCAAGCCATTTGAAGTGATGGGTATCCACTGGCGCGGCAGTGAAAATGATGCGCTGGCCTCGTGGGAAGTGCTGGAGAAAACGGGGGAGCATATACACAAAGCGCTTTTTGAAGGCTTTACAAAAAGCATCGGCCGCATTGCGCCGGTAATTTTGCACCTTCGTGCTTCGGAGGAACGGTGTATGGAACGCGATCCGAGCGGTGAAATGCTCCGGAAGGTGCGGTACATAAACGGCATCTTTGAAAAGCTCGCCGCAGAGTATGAAAATATATCCCTTTTCGATATTAAAAATTGCCCGCTTTATCGGCAAGACGTGAGCGGGAATGGTATTTTTATAGAGGACCACGTGCACTACACACATAAGGCTAATCTCTGGACAGCAGAAGAAATTTTACGCACATATCCGATTCAGTTTTCTGCCCGGTAGAGGGAAGAGGTAAAATAGACAGAGGGGAATGGACGAAATGGAAAACTATAAAATTATTGCAAGCGATCTTGACGGCACACTTCTAAATAATAACGCCGAGGTAAGCGCGGAAAATCTTGCGGCCATCGACCGCGTCTTGCAGAAGGGCGTTGTCTTTGTGCCGTGCACGGGGCGTACCTACTCCGAGATTCCGAAGAATATCCTGGCGATTCCTTCTTGCCGCTATGTGATTCATTCAAACGGGGCGGTGGTGTACGACAGAGAAACGGGTCACCGCATACAGAAATGCATATCGGGAAAGGATGCGCGAACGGCGATTGATATTTTCACCTCGTACGATGTGCATATCACGTACCGAAAGGGCGGAGAGTGCTTCGTGGATGCAAGGTACCAGAATGAAGAATCCTTTGAGAAGTATAACGTGATTGAAGCGCATCAGGTGGTCATTCGTGACTTTGCCGTGTTACTTTCGGAGTTTGATTCTCATCTGCAGAAGGTAGAGGATGTAGAGGTTTTCTCCATATTCTTCCGGAAGTACGAGGATAAAATTCGTTGTCGGGAGCGTATCGAACAAACGGGTACGATGAAGGCTGTGGAAGTCAGCGAATACAATCTTGAAATTATGAACATAGAGGCAGGCAAGGGGAATGCGCTTTACAGTCTTGCGGATATGCTCGGCGTGCCGCGAGAGGCAACAATCGGCGTAGGTGACAGCGATAATGACAGCAGTCTCATAAGTGCCGCAGGTCTTGGCCTTGCCGTTTCGAACGGTTGCGAGGCGCTTTTGAAAATTGCCGATGAGAAGATATGCTCCAACGAAGAACATATCGTGGACTACATCGAAAAACAGTATCTGTAAAAGGAAAATTACAATGATTTGTGACGGTATCGCAAAAAAAGAAAAAATACGCTCGTTTTTACTGGTCGGGCAGTCAAATATGGCAGGGCGCGGTGAGTTTGGCGAGGTAGAGCCGATTCGAAACGCTTCCTGTTTTATGCTCCGTAACGGCAGATGGCAGCCGATGTGCGAGCCGATAAATCCCGACAGAGCGATATTTGAAGGGAAATTTCATAGCGGCATAGGCCTTTCCGCAAGCTTTGCGGATGCACTTGCAAAACATACCGGAAACGAAATCGGCCTCATCCCGTGCGCGGATGGCGGCAGCCGGATTTGCGAGTGGCGCCCGGGCGAGGTGCTTTTTGATCATGCTGTCGCCGAGGCGAAGTTTGCCGAGCGGTCTTCAGAGCTTTGCGGCATCCTCTGGCACCAGGGCGAAAGCGATTGTCAAGCCTTTGACGAAGAGGCGTACAGACAGGATTTTCTCGAAGTAATGGCAGGTTTCCGAAGAGAACTCGGCGAAAACCTCCCGATCGTCATCGGCAAAATTTCGGATAAAATTGATCCGAAATGGAAGCTCGACGGTATCGGGAAAATGAATCTTCTTCTGGAAAACCTCCGGAAAGAGCTACCCTTATGCGGCCTTGTCTCTGTGGAGGAGCTTTCTCTGAAAGCGGACGGCGTGCATTTCGATTCCAGAGCCTGTCGGGAACTCGGCAGAAGATATTTCGAAAAGTATAAGGAAATCGCTCTGTGATCCGGCACGCATTTAGCTATTGCAAACTGTACTTTTTAGGTGTATACTATAAATGGAATACAGAATAAAGGAGGACCCGGTAATATGAAAACAAAAGCAATACTGAATTTCAGAAATTCTTATGAAACCATCTTTTCTTGCATAAGACAAGTACATATGCGGCGCCTCGTACGGAAGCTGAAAACGGTGCAGACAGAAAAGTGGGTGCTTTCGAAGGAAATGGCAAAGGAAGCCGCAGGTTTTTGGGCGCCCTACAAAAAGGTCCCTATGCTGTATCATAATTTTTATACCGAGAAATACGGCGAATTTCATAAGGAGTACATTCCGGATGAAGTATATTACAATGACGTTCAGCCTTATTTCAACAATTATCGAAAAGCAAAAGTCCTCGACAATAAGTGCTACTATCCCCAGATGTTCCCGGGTATTTTGCAGCCCAAGCTGGTTGCCAGCAGAATCAACGGGTTCTGGTACCGGGATGGGGAACGCATACGTAAGGAACAGGTAGTAGAGTTGCTTTCTTCGGAAGAAGAGGTCTTTGTAAAATGTGCAGAAGGCTCCGGCGGCGGGCACGGCGTACGATATCTGGACTGCCGCGATTTTAAGGAAGAACAGTTTGAAAATGCTATCCGCGGTATCACGGCAGATATTGCGATTCAGAGAGGCATCCGCCAGCATGAGGTGCTGGGCAAAATCAACCCCACTTCCGTCAACACCATTCGTATCATCACGCTTCTTACGGAGGAGGAGACGGTCATCCTTTCGGCCATTTTGCGTATGGGCGTTGGGGAAACGAAGGTGGATAATTCCTCCAGTGGCGGTATGACCATCGGCATCGACGAGGAAGGCAGGCTGAAAAAGGAAGCCTGTGTGGAAAAGAAAAGATTCGTTTCCGTGCATCCCACTTCCGGTGTTGTGTTTGAAGGGTATGCACTCCCGTCCTTTGATAAGGCAAAGGAGCTTGTGACGAAAGCGAGCCTTATGGTTCCGGATTTCCGTATGGTAGCCTGGGATGTTTCCATTCTGGAAAGCGGAGAACCGGTTTTGATTGAGGCAAATCTGTATGACGGGCAGCTGGATTCGCACCAGATACATAACGGTCCGCTTTTTGGTGAACGAACTGAAAAGGTGCTGCAGGAAGTGTTTCAATAAATTTTGGCCGTTTTTGCAAGAAAATGCTTGACAAAACATAAAAAACGGTATATACTAATATGCGATTTAATATTGTAGCTAGGTGAAGTGTGCAGGAGAAAGGCGTTAGCCTTGCCGAAGGAGTAATGCTCTCAGGCGCTTTTAGTAGAGACTGCACGTGGATAGCACTCCGGAGAAGTCCGGCTTCTTTAGAGAAGCCAAAAGGATGCCGAAGGTGTAAAGCTCTTTACGGGCTAATCTCTCAGGCAAAAGGACGGAGCAAGGAATAGCAGTCAGTGCATTGCTGTTTTAATGCAAAGGATCCGGAGCCGCCTTGAAAGCCAAGGTGGCTTTTACTATGTTAAATTAAAAAAATATACTTTGGGAGGCAAAAAAATGGAAGGTTTTCTGAGCGCCGTTGAAAAAATTAACGGCACAATCAATGGCTGGGTCTGGGGCCCTGTGATGCTTGTTTTTCTGGTAGGCACAGGTATATTCCTCACATGCGGGCTTAAGTTTTTCCAGGTAGGGAAAATTGGTCTCTGGATGAAGAACACTTTTGGTACTCTCTTTAAGAAAAGTGAGAAAACCAACAAAGATGCAAAGTCGATTTCATCATTCCAGGCATTGTGCACAGCTCTGGGCGGAACGGTTGGTGTTGGTAATGTTGTCGGCGTTACAACTGCTATTGTAGCAGGTGGCCCCGGTGCAATTTTCTGGATGTGGCTCGCTGCATTCTTTGGTATGATGACCAAATATGCAGAAATCGTTCTCGGTCTTTACTACCGTAAAAAAACGCCGGACGGCGAATGGCTAGGTGGAGCTATGGTTTACCTGAAGGAAGGTTTTTCTGCTAAAAAAGGTCTTAAGATTGTTGGTTCAATCTTGGGCGTTCTCTTTGCAGTATTCTGCATTATTGCATCCTTCGGTATCGGTAATATGAGCCAGATCAACACAATTGCAGCAAACTTTAATGCAACATTCAATATCCCTGTAGTAGTTACAGGGGTTATCCTGATGGCATTGATGGCGTTTATGGCACTTGGCGGTTTGAAGAGAGTTGCATCTTTCACAGAATTCCTCGTTCCTTTTATGTCCATTTTCTACATCATTGGCGCTGTAGTTATCGTTGCACTCAACTTCGGTCAGCTTGGTAATGCTTTTGTTGCAATCTTCAAAGGTGCATTTGGCTTTAATTCTATTGCCGGTGGTGCTATCGGTGCAACTATCATGTTGGCTGCACAGAAAGGTATCGCTCGTGGTGTATTCTCCAACGAGGCAGGTCTTGGTTCATCAGCTCTTGTTCACTCTACGGCAGACGTAAAAGAACCTGCAAAGCAGGGTATGTGGGGTGTGTTCGAGGTATTCGTGGATACCATCGTTATCTGCACACTTACTGCACTCGTTATCCTTACTTCCGGCGTTATTGACTTGTCTACCGGTTTGGTTGCTGCCGGCTTTGCTGAAGGCAGTGCATCTGTACTGGTTACCAAAGCGTTTGAAAATACTTTCGGCGTTGTTGGTGGATACTTTGCAACTATCGCAATCTTCTTCTTTGCGATTTCTACAGTTATCGGTTGGTTCATTTATGGTTCTAAGTCTTGCCACTTCCTTTTTGGCAAAACTACCACTGATGCATATAAGGCAATCTTCATCAGTATCATTATGGTAGGCGCAACGATGGACCTTTCCCTCGCCTGGGATATTTCCGATACCTTCAACGGCCTTATGGCAATCCCGAACCTTATCGGTCTTTTGGTTCTTTCCGGCACTGTGTTTAAGATTACGAAAAACTATCTTGCAAGAACTGTAAAGAACGAGGATGTAAAGCCGATGCTCTCGGCATACGAGGAAAAATAAAAAATATAGCAAAAAAAGAGGCAATTTCTGTTTTAGGAGTTGCCTTTTTCCATTTTATATGGTATACTCAAAGTGGCAATACCTAAAATTATATACGGAGGATGAGAAAAATGGAGAAATTTTTCAAGCTCAAAGAGCACGGCACCAACGTCAAGACAGAAATTATCGCCGGTATCACAACCTTTTTGGCAATGTCCTACATTCTGGCGGTAAACCCCGGTATGCTCGGCATCATTCCGGATGGCCCGGGCGCACCTGCCATCTTTATGGCAACGGCACTTTCTGCTGCAATCGCAACAATCTGTATGGCATTTTTCGCAAACTACCCCGTAGCACTCGCATCCGGTATGGGACTTAACGCGTTCTTTACCTACACAGTATGTTTAACCATGGGTTACTCTTACAAAGTAGCACTTACTGCTATTTTGCTTGAAGGTATCATTTTTATGATTCTTTCCATCTTCAAGTTCAGAGAAGCTCTCGTTAACAAAATTCCTAAAAACTTAAAGCTTGGTATCACAGCCGGTATCGGTCTCTTTATCGCAATTATTGCCCTCATCAATGCAGGCGTTGTGGTAAATAACGATTCCACCTTGGTAGGCCTTGGAAACCTCGGCTCTCCGCAGGTTGTTCTGGCTATGGTTGGCCTTTTAATCATCGGTGTACTGCATCACTACAAGGTTAAGGGCGATATCTTAATCGGTATTTTGGCTACATGGGTACTTGGCATCCTTGCCGAACTCATTGGCTGGTACGTAGTAGATATTGAAGCAGGTGTATATTCTTTGATTCCCTCGCTTTCTTGGGAATCCATCAAGGCAAACTTTGCCGCACCGGCACTCTTCCAGTTTGACTTTGCTTTCATCGCAGAAAACTTCATGGCATTTGCCGTTGTAATGTTCACCTTCCTTTACACCGATATCTTTGATACCGTTGGTACACTCATCGGCGTAGCACAGAAGGGTGATCTTTTAGCAGAAGACGGTTCTCTCCCGAAAGCCGGCGGCGCACTTATGGCAGACGCTGTAGGTACAGTAGCAGGCGCATGCCTCGGCACTTCCACCGTTACAAGCTATGTAGAATCTTCTGCAGGTGTAGCGGCAGGCGGTAGAACAGGTCTCACGGCTCTCACAACCGGTATCCTCTTCTTGATTGCCATTCCGTTTGCACCGATTTTCCTCGCAATCCCCGGCTTTGCAACCACACCGGCTATGCTGTTCGTAGGTTTGCTTATGCTTTCGGCAGTAACGAAGATGGACTTTGACGGCGACGTGGCAGATGCTATCGGCGGCTTCTTGGCAATCATTATGATGCCGTTCGCATACTCCATCGCAACCGGCATTATGTTCGCTATGATTTCGTGGGTTGTATTAAAGCTCCTCACCGGCAAGGCAAAAGATATTTCCCCGATTATGTGGATTTCTGTTGCACTCTTTGCAATCTATATCTACACCACAATCGCATAATAAACCAAATGAAAAAAGGCGATCAGACGGTCGCCTTTTTTGTTGTTTTTATTTTGCAATTATGGCATACTGAATTTGTCAACAAAATATGAAGCGACATTACGGAAAGTTTTGCGAAAAGGCAGAAAAATTTCTCTGTGCAATGGGTAAAAGGGCTCGAACGCCTTACTTATTGAAAAACGGCAGAAAGCGGCTGAACCTATCTGAGAAAACTTAACATCACAATATAAAGGTGTTGGGGCTCGGCAAAGCGATCTGTTCGCTGTCGGCGGAATAAACGTCCGTGGCTATATTCGACAAATAAAAAGAAAACAGATACAAAAAAGCCAAAATACGAGAAAAAATTTTCTTGCATTTTGGCTTTTTGACTGTATTTTTTTCTGAAACTATGCAAAAATACCATTGACAAAGAAAATAATTCTGTTAAAATATGAAATATGCAATTGTTTTTTTGCTTTTGGCTTTTTGGCAAAAATAATTGAGGAGCTACAACTATAAAAGGGGGAAACGATATGAAAATCGGAACCACAAGAGAGCTGAAAAATCACGAGTACAGAGTAGGGATAACACCGGATAATGCCGCTGCATTTATCGGGGAAGGCCACTCTGTTTATGTAGAAACCCGTGCCGGAGAAGGGGCCGGATTTACGGACGAAATGTATAAAGAAGCCGGGGCCGTTATCATCGAAACGCCGGCAGAAGTTTTTGAAAAAGCGGATATGATTATCAAGGTCAAGGAACCGGAACCGTGTGAATATGCGTATCTTCGTGAGGGACAGATTTTATTCACATATCTTCATCTTGCCCCGAATCCTTCTTTAGGCGAGGCACTTTTGAAGAGTGGTGTTACGGCCGTGGCTTACGAAACGATTACAGATGACGGAGGCAACCTCCCGTGCCTTCGCCCGATGAGCCAGATTGCAGGCCGTCTCAGTATTCAGGAGGGCGCTAAATATCTGGAACGGAGTTTTGGTGGCCGTGGCATCCTTCTCGGCGGTGTGCCGGGCGTGGAAAGAGGCAAAATTGTAATCATCGGCGGCGGTGTCGCCGGTATGTATGCCGCAAAGGCCGCTATCGGTAGCGATGCGCAGGTAACCCTTTTGGATGTCAATATGAACCGCCTTTCGTATCTCGAGGATATTTTCGGTTCTTCCGTCACTGTCCTCTACAGCACCGAGGCGAATATACGGAAAGCGCTTGAAAGCGCGGATCTTGTCATCGGCTCTGTGCTGATTCCGGGCGGCAAAACGCCGAAGCTCATCAGAAGAGAGCATCTCAGCATTATGAAAAAAGGCGCCGTTATTGTGGATATCGCAATTGACCAGGGCGGCTGCTGCGAATCCTCGCACGTGACAACGCACACAGACCCCGTATTTACGGAAGAGGGCGTTGTGCACTACTGTGTCGGCAATATGCCGGGCGCTGTTCCTTATACCTCCACCGTTGCCCTTTCGAATGTTACTTTCGGCTATGCACGGTGCATCGCAAATCTCGGTCTTGAAAAAGCAATCAAGGCGGACCGTGGTCTTCTGGCAGGTGTCAATATCTATAAGCATCATTGCACCAATCAAAATGTGGCCAAAAGCCTTGGCTACACCTACACCGAAATCGAAAAACTCATCTGAGATTTGTGAGGGAAGCGCCGCTTTCGGGCCTCTGAACGGAAAAAAGAAAAAGACGAAAAACCTCTGAAAGAATTTTTCGGAGGTTTTTCGTTTTTCGTTGCATTTTCTGGCGATTTGTGGTAGAATGATAAGAAGGAAAAATGGGGGATTTGCCGCATAGGGAGGGGAAGAGGATGTTTTCCGAAAAAATTCCAAACCAATATCGCGCAATGCCGTTTTGGAGCTGGAACGATAGGCTTGAAAAAAGCGAAACGGCGCGGCAAATTCATATGATGCAGGAGGCCGGTATCGGCGGCTATGTCATGCACGCGCGCGGCGGTCTTATGCCGCCCTATATGGAAGAGGAATGGTTTCAGAATGTGGAAACCGCAATCAAAGAAGGCGCAGCACGCGATATGCTTCCGTGGGCATATGATGAAAATGGGTGGCCTTCGGGCTTTGGAAATGGTGCCGTATGCGCGCTTGGTATAGAATATCAGCAAAAATATTTGCGGATGACCGATACGGAGCCGACGGAAAACAAAATCGGCGCGGCGGACGGCCTTTGGTTTTATTATGAGGTCAATCCCTATTATGTGGATGTGTGCGATAAAATGTCATTCAGAAATTCATAGAAGTTGCGTATGAACCGTACTATAAGCGGTTTGGGAACAGTTTTGGGGCTTTTTTACGGACGAGCCGCAAATTTCGAGAAAGGGTATTCCGGTGAATTCTCAAAAGAGGCGATCGACCATTATCTGTACGAGCTGGATGCTTTAAAGAGGCGAGGCATCAAGGTTTGCCTCACGCTTGTGCATTTCGTTTTGCCGCTTTGGTTCGAAGAAAAGGGTGGGATGAATACGCCCGAAAATCTTTCTTATTTTGAAAGATATCTTGCGAAGGTTGTTCCCATCTTTGCGCCGTATGTGGATATGTGGACGGTGCTGAATGAATTTAACTGCGGCACATCTATCGAAGCTTGTAAAAATAAGATGAGCGTCATCCGCTACCATGCACTGGGCTATCATTTTATAAAGATGCATTCGAAGGCGCCTGTCTCTACGGCGCACGCGATGATCCTTTTCGAGCCGTACCGCAAGTACGATACGTTTGATAACGCCGCGGCGAGCCTTAAGGATTGCTACGTGAACGAATTTTTCTTCCACGCCATCCGCACGGGTGAGGTGGTTTTCCCCTTCCTCGAGGGCTATTTCGATACGGAAATTCGAAACACCTGCGATTTCTGGGCTATCAACATCTACACAAGAAGTATGGTGGATGCAGGGCGGGACGATGCCAAAACATTTCCGTATCATCATAAGGACATCAAGATGCTTCCGATGGAAGGTTTTTATCACCGTGAAATGTATCCGGAAACGATTATCCATCAGCTCAGCCGCCTGAAAGATTTGCCTGTACACATCACGGAAAACGGGTGCAGCTGTTATGATGATGATTTCCGCATCGTATACCTTACGCTCTATTTAAATGCCATACACGAGGCAATCGAAAGCGGTATTGATGTGCGAAGCTATATGCACTGGTCACTTTTAGATAATTACGAGTGGGGGACCTTTGCGCCACGCTTTGGGCTGGTGGATGTAAATTTTAAAACCTTTGAACGAAAAATTAAGAAGAGCGGTTACTTTTTCCGCGATATTATTGAGAATAACGGTTTCTCGCAGGAAATTCTCCGAAAGTATCTCGATAAATTGCCGCTACTTCAAAAATATACACTTCGCGAAGAGTAAAAGAAAGGAAATGAGAAAATTGCTGGGTAATGTTTTTATTTTGGGGGATAGCTATTCAACCTTCAGAGGGCACATTCCGGAAGGGTATTCTGCTTATTATACGCCGGAGGGGCCGTTTTATCTGAAAGCGGATGAAACGCTTACGCGTTGTGATAACGATGTTTCGAAAGTAGAAGAAACTTGGTGGTATACACTCATCGAGGAAAACGGCAAGCTTATCCGTAACTGCAGCTGGTCAGGCACCACGGTCTGCAATACGGGGAAGGACGGCATGGATGTCAGCGACCGGTCCTTTATCGGCCGCTTCGAAAAACTGATAGAAGAAGGCTTTTTCAGGGAAAATCATATTGACACCGTGTTTCTCTTCGGCGGCACGAACGATTCGTGGGTAAATTCCCCGCTCGGCGAGCCGATGGAATCGGGCTGGAAGCGGGAAGATTTATATAATGCCCTGCCCGGCTTTGCATATCTTGAGGACCTTATCGTCAAAACAATACCGGATGCAAAGGTATACTGCATTTTGAATATTGAAAACCTCAAAGACGAAATTATTGATTTCTATAAAAAATTCTCCGAGAAGAAAGGCATTACCGTTATAGAACTTCGCAGTATCGAAAAATTGTCTGGCCATCCCACCGTCCGCGGCATGGCCAGAATCCTCGATGTGGTGCGGGAGCACCTTCGCTGAAAACAGAAAAGGAGAGGCACGATGGAGAGCATTACAATCACCAAAAAACTGCAGATGAAAAAGCGGTATGATGTTATCGTATGCGGTGGCGGCGTGGCAGGCGTCGCGGCAGCTGTGACAGCCGCCGGAAAAGGCCACTCGGTGCTGCTCCTTGAAAAATCCAATATTTTAGGTGGCCTTGCCACGCTGGGCATTATTAACCTCTTCGTGCCGATGTGTAACGGCCGCGGCAAACAGATTATTTTCGGCCTGTGCGAAAAGTGGGCGCGGCTGAGTGCAAAGTATGGGTATGACACCATCCCGCGGGAGTGGAAGAACGGCGAACCGAAGGAGCCTACGGAAATTCGATATGTCCAAAGATATTCTCCGGATATTTTTGCCTTGCAGCTTACGGAAGAAATCGTAAAATCCGGTGCTGATATTTTGTTGGACTGCATCGCCTCGGAACCTGTTATGGAAGGGAAGGTATGTAAAGGCGTAATTACAGAGAGCAAATCCGCAACCGCGTATTACGGCTGCAAGATGCTGATCGATGTAACGGGGGACTGCGATGTTCTTCGCCGCGGCGGGGTGCCGGTGGTAAAAGGGCAGAATTTCTTCACCTACTGCGCCAAAATGATAACCCTTACATCGTGCGAAAAAGCAGTAAAGGCACAGAATATTTATCACGCTTTCACGAATATAAACGGCGGGGAGGTAAATCTTTTTGGCGATAATCAGCCGGAGGATATTCCGAAGTGGTCAGGCCTTACCGTCGAGGAGGTAACGGATTATCTCATACGGAATCAGCGGCTTGTGCTTCAAAAACTCAAAGAAACAGACAGATGCAGCCGCGAGATTACACATCTTCCGTTTATGCCGCAGTTTCGAACCACCTGCCGTCTGGATGCAGACTATGCCTTAAAAGTTGGAGATGCCTATAGGCATTTTGACGATTCCATTTGTGCTATCAACGATTTTGAACACAGAGACCATTTGTTTGAGGTGCCGCTGCGCTGCATCACCAGAAAAGACTATCCGAATATGCTCACCGCAGGCAGAAGCGCCGCGGGCGAGGGGTACGGCTGGGATATTCTCCGCGTAATTCCGCCGGCCATCATTACGGGGCAGGCAGCGGCGCACGTCGCGTGTATGGCCATCCGGGACGGCGTAAACGCCGCAGATGTTTCTGTTCCCGCACTGCAGGCAGAACTTGAAAAAGATGATATTATGGTGCATTTTCCCGATGCCTATGTGCCGGAGGATAAAACGGTCATAATTCACGGAAAGAATACGGCAGAAATCGATGGTGGCCATATGTAAAGACTTCCTGCCCGTATACAGAATACGTTTCTTGGATTTTATTCGTAACTTGATGTTTGGATAACTCGGATTATATCCTAAAAAGGAGAGAAGAAAATGAAGTATTTAATTGTAGTTGATATGCAAAATGATTTTATAACAGGCAGTCTGGGTAGTGTGCTTGCTGAGAAAATTGTGCCGGATGTAGTTGAAAAGGTTAAAAATTTTGATGGTAAAATTATATTTACAAGAGATACACATTTTGAAGACTATATGAAGACACAGGAAGGCAAAAATCTTCCGGTAGAGCATTGTATTAAAGATACTGATGGTTGGCAGATTTGTGATGAACTTAAGGCTTATGCTAATGATGTTGTTAATAAAATTACATTTGGAAGTGTCGATTTGCCAGGAATACTGAAAGATTATGGCGATGAGATAGATGAAATAGAATTGTGCGGATTGTGTACAGATATTTGCGTAATTTCAAACGCTATGATATTAAAAGCGAGCTTTCCTGAAACAAAAATAGTTGTTGATGGCAAGTGCTGTGCAGGAGTTAGTGTCGAAAGTCACAAAACAGCACTTGAGGCTATGAAGGCAGTGCAAATAGAAATCGTGTAATTTGAATAGCTTGTAAACGATAACTTTTGAATAATGATTATATGATTTTTTACTCCTGAATTGACATGAGCCAAGAGTGAGTTATGTTAAATTTTAATATTTGAAATGATAGTTGATTTAAGATAGGAGACAAAATTATGGTTTTTGAGATTAAAGGTAATCAGTTTTATAGGGATGGGAAACCTATAAAGATAATATCAGGTGCTGTACATTATTTCCGCAATATGTCTGACACATGGACTGATATTTTCAAAAAAATGAAAGCCTTGGGTTGTAACTGTGTTGAAACATACTGCGCATGGAATATGCATGAAAAAAAGCAAGGAGAATTTGATTTTTCAGGAAATCTCAATATATCAGATTTTATCAAAAAAGCAGGTGAAGAGGGACTTATGGTTATCGTACGCCCGGGACCATATATCTGCGCGGAATGGGAATTCGGCGGATTGCCCTGGTGGATACAGGAAAATGAAGAAATGGAAATACGTTGTTCCAATCCGTATTATATAAAGTGTTTCAGCAATTATCTTAAGAAGCTATTTGACGAGGTAAGACCGTATCTGTGTACAAATGGTGGCCCTGTTATAATGATGCAGTGTGAAAACGAATATGGTTACTATGGTGACGATAAGGAATATCTTAAGTATTTGTGTGATTTTTACCGGGAACAGGAAATAGACATTCCACTTTTTACTTCAGATGGCAGTTCAAAAGAAAGCCTTTTAGACGGAATGATAGAAGGTTGCTTTGCTACGCTTAATTTCGGCAGTCGTGTTGAAGAAAATTTTATGGCTCATGATGAACTTTTTCCCGATGCGCCTAAAATGTGTATGGAAATGTGGTGTGGTTGGTTTGATGCCTGGGGAGATGAAAAACATCATTGCACATCTGCAGAAAAGTATGCAGAAGTTGTAGAAGATATGCTTAAAAAGGGAAGCCTCAATATGTATATGTTCATAGGTGGAACAAATTTTGGATTTACAAGCGGAGCAAATCATTATGAAAAGTTTGCTCCTGATGTGACAAGTTATGATTATGATGCACTATTATCTGAATGTGGAGATGTTACTCCTAAATATTATGCAGTCCGTGATGTGGTGAAAAAATATATTGACGGAGTTCTTCCGGAAGTTCCGCCGAACAGACCTAAAAAAGAATACGGAAAGGTAGAGCTTACGGAAGTAGGAGGTATTTTTGATAATCTAGAAAGACTTTCTTCTCCAATACATTCTGAAGTTCCCAAGTGTATGGAAAAATACGGACAAGGATATGGATATGTTGCATATTGCACACGGTTGAATCGTGATTATAAAGGTGCAAAATTAGAGTTTGAAAGTCTTGGTGACAGAGCACAGATTTATATTAATAGAAACCTTGTTGGGATTGTTTATATAAATGATGAAGAATTAAAAATTGAGATTACAGCAAGTCGTGGGGATGTGCTCACAGTTCTTTGTGAAAATATGGGCAGAACAAATTTTGGACCTAAAATGAGTCGTAAAAAAGGTATAGCCGGCAGATGTATGCTAAATGGAAAAATTCATTTCAACTGGGATGTGTATCCATTGCCTATGGAGAATATAGACCATGTTTTGTATTCCAAAGATGTAGTGGAAGAACCATCTGCGTTTTATAGAGGAGTGTTTGAAGTTGATGTTCCATGCGATACATTCTTAAATACAGAAAATTTTACTAAAGGTTTTGTAATGATAAATGGTTTTAATCTTGGCAGATATTGGGACAAAGGACCGCAGAAAACCTTGTATGTTCCCGCTTCGGTATTAAAAAAAGGAGAAAATGAAATAGTTTTATTTGAATCAGATGGCATAAAGGGAAAACAAGAGGTTTTGTTTGTTGATAAACCTGATTTAGGAGCCGTATAACTTCAAAAAACGTATTTTTTTGCAAACATGGTAGGTTATTCTATTATGTTTTTGCTTGTGCAAATCAATATAATTAAATATGGTAGTTTGCCGATTTTAAATATTTACATATACTATCGGAGCAGGAAAATTTAACATTCCTGCGGGTTCTGATGGATTTTGTTCAGAAAAAATACAGTGAAAATTTAAGGGAAAAGTAGTAGGTCCTATTATTCACTGTTCGCCTGACTTGACACGAAATCTTGCTAAAAAGATTGTCATCTAGATTATACAGTCTTTATATGCGGCTATGACTCCTTCGTCATACATAGCATTCCCGATATGTCCTTTCGGGATAAAAAAGCATAAAATAAAAAAGAATAGGAACAGGAGGTATCCCTTATGTCAAAAAGATATTTCGCCTGTGTATACGGCGGCGCAAACGAAAGAATCGAAGAGAAACATAAAGAAAAAATAGAAGAACTCGGCAGAATTATCGCGGCAAACGGATTTTCTCTTGTGTATGGCGCAGGTGCCACGGGCTGTATGGGTGCCGTTGCGCGCGGCGTGAAGGAAAATGGCGGCTTCGTTATGGGCATCTCGCCGGATTTTATCAGCACCTTTGAAGATATCTTTGATTGCGACAACACCATAATGGTGGATACTATGGCCGAGCGGAAAACCCTGATGGAAAAGCACGCGGATGTGTTCTTCATCGCACCCGGCGGCATAGGTACAATGGATGAGTTCTTTCAGGTTTTGACCCTTAGGTACCTGCAAAGAATAGATGTGCCGATTGTCGTCCTCAATCTGGATGGATTTTATGATACCCTCGTAGCCCTTATCTGCGATCTGGTGCGGCAGGGCGCCGTTACGGAAGAAATTCATAAACTGTACACTGTTATTACGGATGTCAGTGATGGCACGGTCGCGCCGATTCTAAGCGCCTGCCGGAAGGAATAGAAAAAACGACATAACATAGAAGAGAAAGAACGAATTTACGAATGAGAACTACGAAACTTACCAAAGATTTTACAAACGGAAGCCTGGCGCGGCAACTCTTCTCGCTGATGTTTCCCTTTATGCTTTCCAACGCCCTGCAGGTTCTGTATTCTACGATTGATATGATCATCGTCGGTAAATATGTCGGCACGGCAGGGCTTTCCGCCGTATCACAGTCGAGCTCCATTCTCAATTTTGCCACGATGGTTTGCCTCGGCTTTTCAAACGGCGGCCAGGTGCTGATCGCACAGGCGCTCGGGGCGGATAAGAAAAAGGAAAATAACAACATCATCGGCACGCTTTTTACAGTCATTTTAGCGATGGGGCTTCTCTTTTCCGTCATTATTATTCTTTCCAAGAATCTGGTCATCCGGCTTATGAATATTCCGCCGGAGTCCGTTGCGATGTCCGACAGTTATCTTGTCATTTGCGGGGCCGGTATGCTTTTTACCGCAGGGTATAATCTGGTATCGGCCATACTCCGCGGGATGGGCGACTCCAAAAGACCGCTTCTTTTTATCGCCATTGCCTCTGTTGTAAATCTCGTGCTCGATATTCTTTTCACGGGCATATGGGGCTGGGGCGTCGCAGGTGCGGCGTGGGCGACCATCATCGGGCAGGCGGTATCGTTTTTGTTTTCGCTCTACTACCTCTACAAAAACAAATTTGAGTTTGGCTTTGACTTCAAACCCGTAAGCTTCAAACCCGTTCTGAAATATGTAAAAATGATTTTAAGCCTTGGTACGCCGATGGCGATTCAGTCCGGCTTTATCAATATTTCGATGCTGTATGTAAACGCCATGATTAATTCGCTCGGCGTTGTAGAATCGGCCACCTTTGGCGTCGGCGTCAGAATTGACGACATTATGAATAAGATATCTATGGGCATCCAGTACGCGGCGCTTCCGATGATCAGCCAGAATATTGCCGCAAAGAAGCTCGGCCGCGCCCAAAAAGTGGTACATCTGGCGTGGGTTTTCTCGGGGCTTTTCACCGTGCTTTTCCTGTCTCTGTATCTCTGCTTCGGGAAAGCACTGTTTATGCTCTTTTCTGATGATTCGATGGTACACGGACTTTCCGGCACCTTTATCAGAGCTATCGTGTGGATGTTTATTCCCTTTGCCATTATGCGGGGCACAGGCGCCTTCATTCAGGGCATCGGCAATGTAAAATTCGGTATGGTGCTTTCTATTTTAGACGGTGTGGCACTCCGTATAGGCCTCAGCTGGCTTTTCGGTATTTATTTCGGCTTCGGCTTTTACGGATTTGTGCTCGGGTACGCGCTTGCGCCGTACGGGTACGCCATCCCGTCCCTTATATACTTTTTAAGCGGTATATGGAAAAAACGCAGAGTCCTTGCGGACGATATATAGAACAAATCATGGGGAAACAGAGTATGCGAGAATATACTATACATGACAGTATTATGAAACGGCCTGCATCCGTCTTTCCGCACCGGTGGAGAGACAGCTCGCCCATCGGGACAGGCTCCACGGGTGCGCTTCTGTATGGCGGCGTTTCGGCGGAGACGGTCATCCTAAACAGAAATACTATGTGGTATGGTGGGGAAGACGATACCTTGCCGGATGTTTCGGAATACCTCGGCAAGATGCGGGCGCTCAGAGAAGCGCGCCGCTTTGAAGAAGCGAATATGCTCATGTATAATGCCCTTTGCGAAAAGGGATACAACACAAAGCTCGGAAATATGCGCACACTCGGATGTGTAAAGCTCTCGCTCCCGTGTTACGGCGTTTACAGTCACTACCGCCGTGTTATCCATATGGATACGGCAGAAACCGAGGTTTCCTACAAAATTGACGGCCATTCTTTCAGAAGGCGCTATATCGCGTCCCGAAGCCGCGATCTCATTGCGGTGGAGCTTACCGCGGAACAGGAAATGGATTTCGGGGTAACAAGCGGATTTTTCCTAAGCTTTGAAGGCGTTAAGGAGAGAAATCTTGCGCTCGCGGACAAGGAAACGGCAGAATATTCTGCCACCCGGGACTGCTACATATATTCCTCGGAAAACGAGGGGAAGTATTTCGGTATTGTATGCCGCGTTATAGCGGACGGGGCGTCCTTTACAGACGGGGCGGGCATCCGCGTCACCAAAAGCAAGAAAGCCCTTCTTCTGATAAAGGCATTCTCCGGCGAATGTGACCGGAAGACAGGGGAAAAGCGCGTATGCGAGGAACTTTGTGCCTGCCCCTCGGCATATGACGAGATTTTCCGCGAGAATCTGCCCGAATACCAAAGACTCTACAACGCTGCCGATATTTCGCTTTATACGGGAGAAGAAATGCATTCGAACGAAGAGCTTCTCGCGGCGGCGCGCGAGGATACGCTTTCTCCGGAGCTTACAGAAAAAATCTGGCGCTTCGGCCGCTACCTTTTCATCAGCGGCACAAGTATAGAAGGGCTTCCTTTCCCGCTTTACGGCTTATGGGTAGGCGGATATGAATGCAGCTTCACACACCACGTTGCCAATGAAAACGTGCAGAGCATATACTGGCATACGCAAAAAGGCGGCCTGTTCGAATTTGACAAAAGCCTTATTGAATACTATTTTGCCAATATGGAGAAATACCGCGAAAACGCGCGAAAACTCTATGGCGCACGAGGTATCTTTATCGGCACCTACACCACGCCCGTAAATGCCGCTGTAGCCTGGTTTGTGCCCGTGATTCTGCATTTTAACGGCGTGGCAGGGTGGCTTTCGCAGCATTTTTATAACTACTATCTTCGCACGGGAGATACAAAACTGCTTGAAGAAAAAATACTTCCGTTTATGATGGAAGCGGCTGCATTTTATGAGGATTTCGCCTATCAGGATAAAGACGGCAATTTTGTACTCTATCCCGCGGTTTCTCCCGAAAATTCGCCGATAGAATATCACGATAGGTCCAAAGACCACAGTATGCCCACAACGGAAAATCCCACGATAGAAATCGCTATCCTCCGCGAGCTTCTCACAAATCTGATTGCAGAAGCCAAGACGCGGCCGGCACTTTCTGAAAAGGCCGAAGGCTGGAAAGCGCTTCTTGCAAAACTGCCGCCGTATCGCATCAATGGCGACGGTGCGCTTTCGGAATGGGTCAGCGAGGCGCACGGCGATGCCTATGGTCATAGGCACATTTCGCATCTGTATCCCGTTTTCCCGGGCACGGAGATAAATTTCCGCGATAATCGGGATCTTATGCCTGCCTGCAAAAAGGCGCTGGATTTACGAACAAAAGGGTCCTTCTGGGGCTGGACGCTTCCGCATATGGGCGCGGTATACGCGCGCTTTGAAGATGGCGAAAATGTTTTTTACTGCATGAATGCCTTGGCTAAGGTATGCCTTTTGGAAAATCTTTTCACGCTCGGGCACGACTATAGGGATATGGGGATTACCGGCTATGACAGCGGCAATGCATATCGTGCGCCCGTGCAGCTCGATGCTCTTATGGGCTTTGTGAATGTCACACAGGATATGCTCTTATACGCCTTGCCGAATGCTTTGAAAATTCTGCCCGCGTGTCCTATGGAATACGGCGAAGGCAGTGCAAAACTGCATTTTTACGGCGGCACCGTCACCATCCACTGGAACCTTTCCAAAAAGGAGTGCTGCGGCACAATCGAAGCCGACCGGGATACCGCTTTCGAATTATACCTGCCGTTTGATGGTGGCAGGAAAGAAGTCACCCTCCGAAAAGGGGAGACCTATACATATCAGTGTTAGAATCGGGGCGAAACAACAAAAGGAGAATTACAATGAAAATACATCTTCTGGGAGATTCCCTTGTACAAACCAGAATGGCGCACCACGGCAAATTTTACTGTGGCTGGGGAGACCCGCTTCGTTTCTTTTTTGACGAAGCGGTGGAAATACGAAACTACGCGATGGGCGGCAGAAGCTGCCGGAGCTTTCTCAACGAGGGCAGATTCGTAGATGACGGGCGCTTTACCAAAGAAATGCCGCCCTATCATATGGGGCCTGCACTTTCGGAGATTGGGGAGGGCGACTATGTCCTTATCCAGTTTATGTGTAATGACGATGACTCGGCAAGCTGTGCCTACCGCGTGAATAAGCACGTATGGCTCGGCGAGGCGGATGCAAACGGTGTGTATCCCACCGTTGTGCCGACGGAGGAAATGCGCCGCCCCACAACAGGATGGGACGAAGGCTATGAAGAAGCCCTTCGGGCGGAAGGTTATTCTCCTGAGAGAATCGAGACCATTATAGAAACCACCGCCGGCCTTATCGAAATGGCGGGCGATCCGTATCATCCGTTTGATTCGGGTGCCACGTATAAAGGGTACCACAAATTTTATATCGATAAAATCCGCGAAAAGGGTGCCTATCCTATTCTCGTAGTTACGGGTGCGACCCATTCGTTTACGGACGGCAAGCTTCTGCCGCGTCCCGGCCTTTGCGGCGGCAAGGATGCGCATCACGAATTCCCGTATGCCGTGGCACTTCGCCAGCTCGGCAAGGAGGAAAATGTGCCTGTTATTGACGTGTTTTCCGTCGACAAGCCGCTTTACGATGCACTCGGCGAGGAAAAGGCCGCGTATCTCCATAACCTCAGCGTTGTAGAAAACGATGTGGCAAACATCGATTCTGCCGCGGACCAGTTCGGCCCGCCGCGCGACATTTCCGACTGGCTTTCGGATTTCAACGCGCGGATGGAAACGAAAAACTACACGGCCTTCGATCCCACACACAGAAATCATTTCGGCGCCTTTTTGGAGGCGGCAGAAATTGCAGATTCGATGTATGCGCAGGGAATTCTGAAAGAACATATTCTGAAGAAGCCTTCTGCCTTTCCGGGCCTTCCGAAAGGTTTGGAAGGGGAGAAAGCACGGCTTGCCGCATTCCTTACATACATTACAGCTTTTTGAAAACTAGAGGTTGTGCAAAGGAGAAAGTAAAATGGAAACGAAAAAAATGTACGGTTACCCGGAAAACGACTATAAAAAATTCAAGAAGCACGGGTGGCTGATGCTCCTGAGCTTTGGCCTTATGTATCTCTTCTTCTATAACGGCCGCCAGAACATAAACCTTGTTATGACACAGATGGCAGAGGAGCTCGGCTCCACGACTGCAGCGCTCGGCGTTGTGTCCTCCGCGCTTTTCTGGTGCTATGCCTTCGGGCAGCTGATAAATGGCCGCCTCGGTGCGTTCTTCGGCTATAAACGCTTTATGATGGTGGGCGTTGTGGCCTCGGCCGTTCTCAACATCAGTATATCCTTTCAGACCTCCATTCCGGTCATTGCGGTTTTGTGGGGGCTCAACGGCTTTTTTCAGTCCACCGTATGGGCGAACGGCCTTGGCGTGCTGAATAAATGGTGGCCGAAGGATAAACGCGGGTTTGCTTCGGGACTCACCACAGCATTTTCCGGCCTTGCGCAGGTTGTTACCTATCTTACGATTCTGCTCTGTATGGACTGGAACCCCGAATGGGGCTGGCGCGCCGCATTCCGCTATCCCATCGTGCCGATGCTTCTGATGCTCATAGCGTTTTATGCCTTCTTCAAAGAAAGACCCGAGGATGCAGGCCTTGCACCGTTTGAAGAAACGGATAAAGAGGCAGCGGAAAGAGATGAAGCCTTATCCGAAGAAATACAGAGAAAAGGGTTCTTATATCCGTATAAGGTGCTTTTCACGGAACCGAAGGTTCTCGTTTTCTGCCTCATTTCCGCTATCGCGGGTATCGGCCGTTACGGCCTTCTCACCTGGGTGCCTACATATTTCACCGAGGCCCTTGGGCTTTCCATAAAGGACGGTATTTTCAGTTCCATTCTTCTACCCATAGGGCAGGCATGCGCAATGTTTGTGTTCCCGCTTATAACGGATAAGGTCTTTAAGGGAAAGCGCGAACCGATGCTGATTTTAGCCTCGGTGGTCACATTCCTCGGGATGATCCTGTTCCCGTTTATCAAAAGCCAGGCGCTGGCCTCCGGTATGCTCTTTGTTCTGGGCGTATTTGCCATGGTCACGGGTGTTATCTGGACGATCGCCGGGGATATGGGCGGCCGTGCCTTTTCCTCCACTATCGTTGGCGTTTTGGACTGGGCCGTGTATATGGGTGCCGCCATTCAGGCCGTTGTGTTCGGCTTTGTGAAGGATACCTTCGGCTGGCCGGCTATCTTCGTTTCCATTGGCGCACTTTATATCATTTTGCTTGTTTTAACGCTCTTTGCCCGAAAAATGAAAACAAAAAGGATGTAGCTTCTCACCCATTGTAAGGCTGTATTCACAAAAGAGAAGGTGTTTTATGAAAACCAAAGGCGGAAAAATTCTCGGATGCATAAAAAAATATTATTTTCTGCTGTTTGCGGCGGTCGCGCTTCTTTTGCCCGACGCCCTTCTTCGGTCGCTTACGCCCGAATCGGTGTTCTGGGAGGCGTATGTTCCCGTTGTTTCGTGGCTGTTTACGGCGCTATGGGGGGTGTTCATTCTCATCCTCTGCGTATTTGTCCTTCCCAAAACCGCGGGCAGAATCGTATATATTGTTTGGAACGCGGTGTTTATCATCCTTGCCGTCTGTCAGTACATATACTTTAAGATTTTCGAACAGTTTTTCTGGATTAAGAGTGTGATGCTTGCAGACGAGGTGGGGGATTACCTTGGCTTTGTCTTCGAGCAGGTGGATGCACGCCTCATTGTCAGCGCCGTTCTTGCCGTCCTCTGTCTTACGGCCGCGGCCGTTTTGTGGAAAACGCCCGTAAAAAGACCGAGAAGATGGTGGGCTCTTCTGCTTGTTCCGGTGCTCCTTCTCGCGTCTGTGCATATCTATATGCTGCCCGAAGTACACGGGGATAAGATGAACGACTGGGATTCCTGGCGCAAACCGAGAATCGTGTATAAGCGCCTAAACGATGTCAATAAAAGCTTTAAGACGGCGGGACTCTACCAGCTTACCGTGCGGGATATTACGCGCATCCTTTTCGGCGGCAACGAGCTTGACGAAAGCGAACTCGAAAAAGTGGATATGTTTTTCACCGAACGGGGCGAGTATGGCGATAATCAATACACGGGTCTTTTCAAGGGCAAAAACGTTATCGCCGTGATGCTCGAGAGTGTGGATACGTGGATGATTGATAAGGAATATACACCCACGCTCTATAAAATGATGCAAAGCGGCATAAACTTTACGAATTATAATGCACCGTTTTTCGGTGCAGGCTTTACCTTCAGCTCGGAATTTGCCTTTAACACGGGATTTTTCACGCCCGTTTCGGCCGTTTCCGCTTCGAATTTCAGCACGAACAGTTTTCCCTACTCGATGGCCAATCTCTTCAAAAAAGAAGGCTACGCGCTGAACTCCTTCCACTTCAACAGTCCCGAATTCTATAACCGCGGCATTATGCATAAAAGCTTCGGGTACGAAAAGTACCACGCGATTACGGATTTCGGCATTCCGGCCGCGGAAGCGGAGCTGGACAGCAGTATGATGAAAAATGACGAGCTCTACGCTAAAATGACGGAGAAAACGCCGTTTTGTAATTTCATTATCACGTACTCCGCGCACCTTCCGTACAATACGGAAAGCGGAAAAATGGCGCTTGCCAAGGAATATTACCCCGAGCTTATCGACGAAAATGAGCCGCGGGAGAAAAACAATGCGATGATTTTAGCGAAGGATACGGATGAGTTTTTCCGCCTTCTTTTAGAGCGCCTTGAGGAGGACGGGCTTCTTGATGATACTGTCATCATCGCCTACACCGACCATTTTGCCTACGGGCTTTCCGATTCAGAGCTCCTGGCGGAATGTAAGGGCGATGATATTACCTACCGCGTGCCTGCCTTCATTTATGCGAAGGGAATGAAAAATAATGAGGTTTCCAAACCGATGATGACGGTGGACTGGCTGCCCACCATCGCAAACCTCTTCGGTCTTGATAAAAGCGGCAAATATATCGGCAACGATGTGCTCGCACCCGAAAATCCGGGCTTTGCCTACTTTGAAACGTCTGCCTGGATGGACGACCGTATGCACTATATCCCGAAGGAAGAACACGCGTTCTCGCCGGAGGAAGAGGTATATATCGCAAAGCAGAGCGAACGCGTGCGGGCCAGTATGGAAGTAAACGATATCATTGTGTTGGGTGATTACTATAAGGATAAATAAGCCTTCTCGAGAAAGGAGCGGGGCGGAATGAAAAAATGGAAAATTCCCGTGCTTGTCCTCGCAGCCTGCACGCTGATGGGGCTTGTCGATGCTGTCTGGCAGCCGGGCTATATCATAAAATCCGCCATTAAAATGGTGCTGTTTCTCGGCATACCCGCTTTGTGGTGCCGCGGGGCGGTAAAACCGTTTTTGAAACCGGATAAAAAAGGTCTTTTTATGGCCATATTCCTCGGCATCCTCGTGTATGCCATCATCGTAGGCGGCTACCTTATTTTCCGGAACGTGTTCGACTTTTCTGCCCTCACCAAAAGCCTTGGCGAGACTACGGGCGTCAATACATCCAATTTCCTGTGGGTGGCGCTGTATATTTCATTCGTCAATTCTTTTCTGGAAGAATTTTTCTTCCGCGGATTTTCGTTTCTGGCACTTCGAAAATACACTTCCCGGAAATTTGCCTTTTTCTTCAGCAGCATAGCCTTTGCACTCTATCATATTGCGATGATGCTCGGCTGGTTTAGCCTTCCCGTGGTGCTTTTATCCCTTGCGGGGATCTTCGTCGGCGGCCTGCTATTTAATTTGTGTGACGAAAAGCACGGGAATATATATCTTTCGTGGCTTATCCATATGTTTGCAAACTTTGCCACAAACACAATAGGCTTCATTCTTTTTGCAGTATAGGAAAGGGGGCATCCCTTTGAAGGTTATCGATATTTCGCAGGAGGCACTCGCCGCAGACGTTTACCCCGGTGACCCTCGCCCCGCGGCCTCGCAGCTTATGCGGATGGAGGAGGGCGCACTTTATAACCTTTCTGCTTTTTCTATGTGCGCGCACAGCGGCACACATATCGACGCGCCGTTTCATTTTATAAAGGACGGCAAAACAGTGGAGGAGATAGACCTTTTTCGTGTTGTTGGCGCCTGCTTTGTTGTCGACTGTAAAGGCGAGCTTTTTGCCGCGGATGCGGAGCGTATCCTCGAAAAGGCGCGCGCTCACGGCGCGGCAGAGCGCATTTTGCTTCGCGGCACTGTCACCGTCACGGCGGAAGCCGCCGCGGTTTTTGCCAAAGCGCCGCTTTTACTCCTTGGAAACGAAGGGCAAACCGTGGGGCCTATCGATGCGCCTATGGAAGTACATAAAATCCTCCTCGGCGCAGACGTCGTGCTTCTCGAAGGCATTGTCCTAAAAAATGCGCCCGAAGGGAAATACTTCTTAAACGCCGCCCCTTTAAACCTTGCAGGTTTTGACGGCGCCCCCACGAGGGCGTATCTTATCGAATTGTAATTTGGGGCAGTTAGATTTTGCTCTTGACTTGATAAGAGACTTACGGCAACGAGAATTTATGGTGACGTAGTTGTCGCTTAATTACATAAAACATATTTATAAATAATAGGATGAGGTGCTACTTATGAACATTAATCAAAAATTAAGAGGTATATGGCACGGTTGTGATTATAACCCTGACCAATGGCTCAGTTATCCTGAAGTTCTTGAAAAGGATATTGAGCTGATGAAAAAGTCCGGCTGTAATGTTATGTCGGTAGGGATTTTTGCATGGTCCAGGCTTGAGCCGAAGGAAGGCGTTTTTGAATTCGAATGGCTTGATAAAATTATAGATACTCTTTATGAAAACGGTATATATACAATACTTGCGACACCGTCCGGTGCAATGCCTGCATGGATGGCTGAAAAATATCCGGAAGTAAAACGTGTGCAGGAGGACGGAATAAGAGACAGATTCGGAAACCGTCACAACAACTGCTATTCATCGCCTGTATACAGAGAAAAAGTGAGAATAATCAACACAAAGCTTGCTGAAAGATATTCAAATCATCCGGGTATTTTGATGTGGCATATTTCCAATGAATATAATGTACGGGATTGCCATTGCCCGTTGTGCTGTGAAAATTTCAGAAAATGGCTTGAAAATAAGTATAAAACCATAGATAGCCTTAATGAAAAATGGTGGAATGGGTTTTGGTCGCATACATATCAGAGCTTTTCGCAGATTGAGCCTCCGGGGCAACACGGAGAAAATTCTTCCAATCCTCTTAAACTGGAGTGGGTCAGGTTTAAAAATTCTATGCTGCAGGATTTTCTTGACTGCGAAGCAGCTGCAGTAAAGAGAATAAATCCGGATATTCCCGTTACGACGAATTTTATGAGATTCTGGGAAATTGACTATGCCAAGCTTTCAAAAAGCATAGATGTTATATCTTGGGATAATTACCCGGCATGGCATTCAAGTGATAACGAATACAAAGAGGCAGCTGAAACTGCATTGTTTCATTCGCTGTTCAACTCATTTAAAAAGGATAAGCCGTTTATGTTGATGGAAAGCTCACCTTCTGCAACAAACTGGCAGGCGGTTTCAAGGTTAAGACGCCCGGGCATGCACCTTTTGGCATCGATGCAGGCGGTTGCTCATGGCAGCAATACCGTTCAGTATTTCCAGTGGAGAAAAAGCAGAGGCCAGTCCGAGCAGTTCCACGGTGCTGTTGTCGGGCATGATAACAGTGAGGATACGAGAGTATTCAGAGAAGTTGCAGAGGTGGGAGAAGAGCTCAAAAACATTGGAGAAATTGCAAGTTCACTTACACGAAATGAAGTGGCGATTCTGTTCGATTACGACAGTTTCTGGAGTTTGAGAATTTCGCAGGCATACAGAAATATAGACGAGGATAAAGGATATTCAGATACTCTTATGAAAAACTACGGAGCATTGTGGCAGCTTAATATAGGCTGTGATTTTGTTTTTGAAAATGACGATTTCTCGAAATATAAAGTTGTCATTGCACCGATGCTTTTTATGTTAAAAAATGGTCTGAAAGAAAAAATCGAGGATTATGTAAAAAACGGCGGGATTTTTGTAACCACTTTCGGAACAGGCGTTGTGGATGAATATGGTCTGAGCTTTTTTGATAAAGAGTGTTATCCTTTGCGAAAATTACTTGGTGTAAAGACGGAGGAAACGGATTCGCTGTATGACGGTCAGTATAATTTTGTCAAAATGTTTGGTACGTCATACCGAAGTGAGAAATATTGCGAGCTTGCATACCTCGAAGGAGCGACGGTAATAGGAAAATACTGTGAAGATTTTTATAAAGATATGCCTGCCGTAACAGTAAATGAATATGGCAAAGGTAAGGCATATTACATAGCTACGGATTTAATGACTGATGGGTATATAAAATTGTATAAAGAATGGCTTAAGGACATTATATCAGCTGATAAGGTTTTCGAAACGCCTGAAAATGTAAGCGTAACAATGCGCTATTCCTCAAACAATAATTACATTTTTATTATGAATTTCAATAATGAGGAAAAGAAGGTGAATTTGCCAGCCGGTTATGAAATTATAAGCGGCAATTTCGAAGAAGAAATGATAAAACCTTATGGAGTTGTTGTTTTGAAAAAAGCTGTTATTAGCTGAGAAGTGCCCGCAACTGAATCGGCCACGAATTATATACGAAAATCCGATTGAGCATACGTGAGATTTGAAAGAAGGACAAGTTTTTATATTGAAACACTTAATGAAGATGCAGAACGGTAATGTTTTTCGCTTTTGACTTAACACGAGTTTATAGAGTGAATATATCAAAATATATTGAAAGTCAAAGTGTTTTTTTACACATATCAAAAAATTATTGGAGGAATTTTTATGGGGAAGTTGCGTATTATGAGTCACAATGTTTGGAAGTGTGACAACAATCTCCCTGCATGGGAAATAAAAGGAGAAGATTGTTCTGCGATTGCAAGGGCAAAGGGGATGGTACGGGTTTATGCTGATACACAGCCCGACATCATTGGTTTCCAAGAAATGTCACATGTTATGTCTGATCATATTATTCAGGGGCTGTTGGAGCAGGGGTATTGTTATGCCTTGCTGTGGGGTAAAGATACTCCGGTACTGTATCGTCAGGAGCGACTGGAGCTGTTGGATTCTGATTTTTTGATGTACCCTACGGAAGTTCCGGGCTGGGATGGCGAATTCAACAACAACGGAACAAAATCATGGTGCTGTGCTGTGTTTCAAGATAAAACAGACGGGAAAAAGCTTGTTTTTATGACTACCCATCTTTGGTGGATGAGTGGTAGTTCTGATTCAAAAAACTATCAGGCAGGTTCTGATGAGGCGAGAGTTTACCAACTGAACATGGCAATGGACCGTCTGGAGAAATTTCATAACATATACAACTGTCCTGTGGTTTTGGTGGGCGATTTTAACGCAAGATACACAAGCTCTGTAATTCAAAATGCGCTAAGCAGAGGTTATGCACACGCCCACGATATTGCCACGGATTTTGCTGACCAGGATTGGGGCTACCACTATTGTTTTGGCGATGGCTACAAGCCTTATGTGAGAGCACCGTTTGAAAAAGGAATAGATCATATTATGGTGAAATTTTCACCGGCAGGTTTTGTGCATCGTTTTGAACGGTATACCCCGGATTATTACCTACCTTTGTCTGATCATTCGCCGGTTTTTGTGGATGTGGGGCTGTATTGATAGATGTCCGGAGATAACTTAAAATTTGTTTATACATTTTTTAGACATAAGTTTATATGAACTATTAACAACATTTTTTAGTAAATAAAAGGAGAAACAAAACATGAGACTGTTGAACAAAGAAAAACTCAAACACAATGTTGAGAAAATTGCAACATTTGATTTAACAAACAATAATTTGTTTGGATCATCTTATTTTGTATATCAGAATGGCGAAGTGGTATTGAAGAAACATTTTGGGCATACAAGCATTGATGGTAAAGAACAGGTGGATGACACCACGATATATCGTCTTGCTTCGATGACAAAACCAATAACAGCAGTGGCAATACTGATTTTGGTTGATAGAGGATTGATTTCTCTTGATGAACCTGTTAGTAAATATATCCCTGAATTTGAAGATATACATGTTATAACTTCCGATGGCGCAGATTTAGGAAAAACAAAAACACCGGTAACAATTTTACATTGCTTGACACATACATCCGGATTTGGTAGTGATAAGATTATTGCTATGTCTGAGGATGATAGGGAAACTATTTCAAATACAGTAAAGTGTTATATAAACGCAGGACTGGATTTTGAACCATTTACAAAGCAAGCATATAGTGCGTTTGCCGCTTTTGATGTGCTTGCGGCGATTGTTGAATATGTAACAAAACAAGACTATGAAACTTTTTTGAAAAATGAAATTTTTGTTCCGTGCAATATGTTAAACACAACTTTTTCACCAACGGAAAAACAATGGAAACAGCTTATGATGATGCATAACAAAGTTGATGAAAAAAATGATATTGGTATAACTTATTCCGGGTGTGTGTTTGAAAGATTTCCTTGTGAACACAGGCTTGCAGGTGCCGGATTGGTGTCCACACTAGATGATTATTCAAACTTTGCACAAATGCTTTTAAATAAAGGGGAAATAAACAATAATCGAATTGTATCTGAACAGGCAATCAACAAGCTTTCAAAAGCCTATGTGTCGGAAAAAATTATGCCGGGCTATCAAAAATGGGGGTTAGGTGTGCGTGTTATCACGGATGAGGAATATCCGCATTTATCTGTTGGAAGTTTTGGGTGGAGTGGAGCTTATGGATCTCACTTTTGGGTAGATCCTAAAAATGATATTTGCGCAGTATTTATGAAAAACTCCAGATTTGATGGAGGAGCAGGAAATAGTTCAGCACGTCGATTTGAAGAGGCTGTATTTAATGCAATGATATATTGATTTTTGCCATTAACTTAACGCAAGTATTATTGATATGTCGAAAAATGTCGAACAGATAAATAAGAATTTGTAGGAGGTTATGTATGCTTGAAAAAATGAGCGATTTTTTTGAAGCAAGACTTGATGGATACGATGAGCATATGATGACCAACATCGAATCCGCAAACGAATTCTATCCCTTTACAGCAAAACAATTGCCGACCACTGAAAACTGCCACGTGCTTGATTTGGGCTGTGGCACGGGATTAGAACTTCAAGAATACTATACGCAGAATCCGTTAGCAAAGGTTACAGGAATTGACCTCTCGCAAGGAATGTTAGCCGAACTCAAGCGTAAATTCGTGGGCAAGGATATAACCTTGATACTCGGCTCGTATTTTAATGTGCCTTTGGGCGAGAACGTATTCGATGCAGCGGTATCGGTGGAGAGTCTGCATCATTTCAGAAAAGAAGCAAAGATTGCGTTATACTCTAAACTACATACGGCAATAAAGGATAAGGGATGTTTTATCCTTACGGATTATTTTTCATTATCCGATGAAGAAGAACAGATGCACAGACGGAATTTGTCAGCATTGAAAGCAGAACAAGGTATTTGTGATGATGAATTCTATCATTACGATACACCTCTTACCGTAAAGCATGAAACGGAAGCATTACTTGAAGCAGGGTTTTCTGCGGTCGAAGTTTTGAACCATTGGGGAGCAACTTATACGCTAAAGGCAGTTAAGTAAATTCCAATTTATTTATATGTCTTGATATTAACAGCCACCAAAAAGGTTTGCATCTAAACCTTATATGTCGCATTCGCTATGCTAAAAAGACTTGCATCTAAACCTTATGCCTCGCAATGTAAAGATGTCGAAATATGACGAAAAGGAAAAAGCCTCCCCTGTGCAAGGGGAGGTGAGTTTGCGAAGCAAACTCGGAGGGGTTGTAAATGGATAGAAAACATAATAATAAAATAGTTCCATTTGCAAAGGAACTTAGAAAAAATATGACTAAAGAAGAAAGACATCTTTGGTATGATTTTTTAAGAAGTTATCCTATAAAGTTTACAAGGCAAAAGGTGTTAGGTAAATATATAGCAGACTTCTATTGCGCAAAAGCAAATGTTGTTATAGAGTTAGATGGTTCGCAACACTACGAAGATGACGGGCTTTTCAATGATGAAAAAAGAACTGCTTATTTAGAACAATATGGGATAAAAGTTATCCGAATATCAAATCTTGATGTTTTGAAAAACTTTGATGGAGTTTGTATGTTTATAGATAATGTAGTGAAACAATCCCTCAGTCAGCTTCGCTGACAGCTCCCTTTACACAAGGGAGCCTCAAGGGAGCCTTTGAAAAGTTGCATCTAAACCTTATGTGTCGCAATAAACATAAAAAGTGGCATCCAGATTATACAGTCTTTATATAAAGAATTTCAAAAGGAGTGTATAGATATGAAGTATAATGATGGTAAAATTTGTGTTGCATTCGATGAAGTTAATGGCTATACCACAGCGATATATAATCCGGATGATGAATATGGATTTAACTGGATTTTAGAAAATTCAGATTGGGGAAAGGTTATCGGCTTTGAGAATTATCGGGTAATGAATGCAGAAGATGGTATTGATGTGTATTCGGAAAATCAATCGCTCGAATTATGTGTTAATAAAAGAGTAAAAAACGGGATATATACAGAGTGCTACTGCATAACAAATAATAATTGCTCTGAATACTTTTTTACAAAAGATAATCTGGGAATACACTTTCCTTATAACTGTACATTTGAGAACAAAACCAATTTGCATAATAATTCGTGCATAACACACGTCTGGTGTGGTGGAGATGGCGCGTGGATGTATTCAGCGAAACCGAGCGGTATAAAACCTTACCTTGTATGTAACATAGTCAAAGGAGGAATAGCTGATTACAGCATCAGCTACGATGTGAGCCGCGTAAAGGTAGGCGCGAGTTACCGTGGTGATATAGTGTTGCATCCGGGTGATATTGTAGTTGCACCGGGAGAAAGTATAACTTTGTCATTTGTATTTCGTTTCGACAATATAGCTCCGGACGAGGGAATATTGAATGAGTTTTCCAGGATGAAAATAATTGCAAATAAATACAGTGCTTTTATAGACGAAGCTGTTGAATGCGAGTTTGATAGTCTTGATTGTTGGGATGATTTGAAAATTGTATGTGAAGATAAAGAAATAAAGTACACTAAATTCGGAAACAAAGCAAAATGGACACATTCCTTCAAGACTCCTGGAGAAAGAACGATTTATTTGTCGGTAAATGGTAAATTATTATGGTTAAAAATAAATATATTATTACCGCTTGATGAAATTGTTATAAAAAGAGCTGAGTTTATCACAACAAAACAACAATATCACAGATCGGGGAGTTGTCTTGACGGTGCATACCTTATTTATGACAGAGACACAGACAAGCTATATTATGATGAGTGTTTTCAGGACAACAATGCGTGCCGTGAAAGATTGTCAATGGGGGTTGTAGTGGCACAGGCTTTGCAAAAAAGATACGATGAAACTATGATGAAATCCTTGATTAAACACCGAAGGTTCATTGAAAGGGAAATTTTTGATAAAGACACTGCAACCGTATACAACGGCGTAAATCGCGATGATAAATGGAAGCGTGCATATAATTATCCGTGGATGGCTGTGTATTATCTTGAATGGTATTTGCTTACAAAAGAAAAGGAATGTCTTGAAATTTCTGCGCGTACTATGGTTTCGTATTATGAAAAGGTACGGGGAGGAGAGCAGGAATCCCCATGCATAAGAACATACGAAATATGCGAATTACTTCAGGCAGAAGGCTTGCATGAACTCAGGGAAAGACTTATACATCATACCCTTGTTCACGCAGAAAGAATTATAAGAGACGGCAGTAAATGTTTTTCTGAAGAAGTGAAATGTACGCAGTTTATGTTCAATGGCAAAGTGAATATTTTGTGTCAGGCATATATGCTTTCAGGTGATAAAAAATATCTTGAAATGGCACCAGGATTCATCGAAAAATCAAATGCGTTTTTTGCAAGGCAACCTGATTATCACGTAAATATGAATGCTGTTCGCTACTGGGATTTGTATTGGTTTGGGAAAAGCAAAACTTATGGTGATACTATGCCCCAATGGCTATGTGCATTGTCTGCTGAAACATATGATTTCCTATATAAGTGTGGATTTGAAAGTGCGTATAGGGAGTATGCGGAGGCTGTAGTAAAGAACAATCTTTGCGTTTATTTCGAAAATGGTTTTGCTTCTGCCGGATATCTGGTTCCGTATAAGGTAATGCAGTATTCTTCCGTAGCAGGATATGAGAACGCACATATGAGACCGGGTGTCGCATCAGGTCATAAATATGATAGCTTTGCGAACGATCAGGACTGGGCGTTATATTATGCAATAAAAATATTGGGCAAACTATAGTTTACACCTAATGTGGTTGTAGTAACAACCGCAGCTAAAAAGACCGGCATCCAGATTATACAGTCTTTATATAAAGGATGTCTATTTCGGATGGAGCGGTGCCGCAGGCGTATATCTGGCGGCAGATATGGCAAATGCCATTTCCGTTTATTCCGGTACATATATATTATGGTCGCCGGCGCAAGGCTTGCGGTCTAAACTGTATCGGTTTATAAGAGCAGAGCTTTTCAAAAATGATGTATGCAGAAGTAAAAGATTTATATGCATATGAATTAACATACCGGTGCTGAAAGGAGAGAAGACAAAATAAAAAAAACAATGGTAGTTATCTCGGGGATTGCAATCTGTATGCTGGTTGCAGTTTTATCCATCTGGCTCGAGCGCATCATTCCGGGCGAGCTTCTTGGCGCATCCATCATTGCCCTGTTTATGGGCACGATCCTCAATAGCTTTTTCCATCCGGACTGGATAAAGCCGGCGCTCAAATTCACCTCTAAAAGAATCTTGAAAGGTGCCATCATCCTTCTCGGCGCATCCCTTTCTGTCGGTACGATTATGTCTGTCGGCAAAATGACTTTTTTCGTAATGCTGTTTACCTTTGCAATGTGCTTCGGTGGCGGCTATTTTGTCCGCAGGCTCTTCGGGCTCAACTGGAAGCTCGGCAATTTGATTTCGGCAGGGACAGGCATCTGTGGCGGCTCTGCGGTGGCGGCGATTGCCCCCGTCATTGACGCCGACGATAAGGATATCGCCTTTGCACTATCCTCTACTTTTCTCTTCGATATGGTGATGATTGCCCTGTATCCGATTATGGGAAAAGTTCTCGGTATGAGCGATATTGCCTATGGCATCTGGGCAGGCACATCGGTAAATGACACGGCAAGCGTGGTTGCCTCCGGCTATGCATTTTCGGAGGCCGCAGGCGATTTTGCCACGATGGTGAAGCTCACCCGCACAATCGCCATCATTCCCACCGTTTTGGTGTTTGCCTATATCGGCACCCGTATAAAGCAGAAAGAACTCCAAGCCGAAAGCGGTGGCAAAAAGGTCAATCTTATGAAAATCATCCCCTGGTTCATCGGCGGCTTTCTGGCGCTTGCGGTTGCAAACAGTGTCGGTATGATTCCTGCAGAACTTTCAGGCCTTATGAAGAGCGCAAGTAAGTTTCTGATGGTGACGGCACTGGCGGCCATCGGCCTTGGCACAAGCATTGCCGATTTTAAGAAGGCAGGCCTTGCGCCGATGTTTTACGGAATCACCATTGATACGCTTGTAACGCTTACGGCACTCGTTGTCATCTGGTGTATGGGACTTATGTAGAAAAGGAGAGAAAAAAATGTTTAAGGACAGAGATGTTATTTGTTTTCTTGGCGACAGTATCACCGCTGAAGGGCTTTGGGAAGCAGAGGTCTACCAGACTTTGCGGAAAAAGTATAAGATAAAGTGTTATAACTGCGGCGTTTCCGGGAGCATTGCCGACAAGGTGCGTGGATATATGCATACGGAATGCCTTATCCATAATCCTGATTATGTGGTTTTGATGCTCGGTATGAACGATATGAATGTAGACCTCTACAAAACGGCCGCGCCGCAAAGCCATGAAGAAGCCGAGGCACGGGAAAGCTGGTTTTTGCGCCATAAAGGTGCGTATGAAGAAATTATCCATAGCTGCAAAAATGCGGGCGCGGAGGTTATTATATGCCTGCCCACGCCGTACGATGAAGTTTCCGAAGCGGGCACCGAAAAGAAATGCTACCAGGCCGCCCTTGAGAGAGCGTGCGCGTTTCAGCTTGAAATGGCCGAAAAGTACGGCTGCCGCGTTGTAAACTTTAAGGATCATCTGCTTCCGCTTCTCGGGAAAGCAGAGATTATACAGCCCGACCGTACCCATCCTACAGACTACGGCTATCACGTGATGGCACAGATTTTCCTGAAGGAAATCGGGGAGATTGCCGAATGTGATTTTGATACGCCCTTTGTGTTTGAGGACTGGAATAAAAAGAGATATGATGCCGAGAAGAAAAACAAAAAACTGAACTATGTAGAGCTTTGCACCACCTATTTTGAAGGCTATGCACTTGGCAAATCGGCAGACGAAATCAAGGAGATTGCAAGAGAGCGCCTCAGAGCCTTCGAACCGGGAGACAACAGCTTCATTCCGTCCGCCTTCCGCGAGTACATCGAGTGTGGGCATCTCCGCACCCGCAATAAAGGTGAGGTTGTGCGGCTGACTATTTTCTGAGCCCACGGTTTTGCTTTTACTTTGACGTGGGGGGGGAGATTTTGCCCGCATAAAGGAGAGAAGAAAATGATTCGTGTTTTGGTGTGGAATGAAAACATTCACGAGAGACGGGAAGAAAAGGTACAGGCCATTTATCCCGAAGGGATTCATACGACCATAAAAAACTTTTTGCAGTGCGACGATATTCGCGTAAAAACGGCAACTTTAGACGATGAAAACTGCGGTATTACACCCGAAATCCTCGAGGAAACCGATGTTTTGATCTGGTGGGGACACGAGGCGTATCAGAAGGTGCCGGACGAGGTCGCTAAAATGGTGCAGGAAGCGGTTCTCCGCGGAATGGGCGCTATTTTTCTCCACTCGGCACATCTGTCGAAGCCCTTCAAACTTCTGATGGGCACATCCTGCAATCTTTCGTGGCGTGACGGCGGGGAATTTGAGCGCGTCTGGATTCTTGACCGCGACCATCCCATTACAATGGGGCTTCCCGCATATTTTGAAATCCCCAGGGAGGAAATGTACAGCGAGCCCTTCGGGGTGCCGGTACCGGACAATCTTTTAATGGTTGCCTGGTACGAAAGCGGCGAGATTTTCCGCTCGGGCTGTGTGTATCAAAGAGGCCGAGGGAAGATATTCTATTTTCAGCCCGGCCACGAGGAATATCCCATTTACCATCAGCCGGAAATTCAGAAGGTGATTCAGAACGCCGTGCGGTGGGCAAAGCCTGCATATCGGGAAAAAGAACTGAGATGCATACGTGCAGGCATCATAGAACGGGGGAAAGGCGCCCCTGCAGAATACTGCGCGAAGGGGATAGAGAGATGAAAAAGGGCATCATAATTATTTTGGTTTTGCTTTTCGCATTTGCCTGCATCCGGATTACCACCTCGACCTACGAAAACATAAAGCGAAAGAGCGAGACAGGTATACTGCCGGGCATATATGCAGTTTTATAGGCAGAGAATACCGGAAAGACAATAAAGCTGTGGAGGAAAAAATGCAGATTCGTGAAATGATTCCGGAAGACTGGAATCGGGTTTTTGAAATATATAAGAAGGGCATTGATTCGGGTAAGGCAACCTTTACCACAACGTATCCCACCTGGGAAGAATGGGATGCCGTGCACCATAAGAACTGCCGGTATGTGGCCTTGTGCGACGGCATAGTGGCAGGCTTTGTGGCCGTGAGCCCGACGACGACGCGCGAACCGTACCGTGGCGTTGTGGAAGTGTCTGTCTATGTCGATGAAAACTATCGGCACCGGGGCGTGGGTACAAGTCTTATGCAAAAATTAATTGACGAGGCACCCGGCAAAGGCTTCTGGTGTCTGTACGCCTCTGTGTTTTCGACCAATGAAAACAGCCTGCAGCTGCATACGAAATGCGGCTTCAGAACGATAGGCTACAGAGAACGCATTGCGCAAGATAAGTTTGGAAAGTGGACAAATACGATTATTCTGGAATACAGATTGCCCGACGAACTTGTGAAGAGGAACGTATAATGCAGGCGTTTGAAACTTATAAAGAAGAGATAAAAGAAAGATGGGGCGAAACGGCCGCCTATAAAGAACATACAGAAAAAACGAAGGCGTATGCAAAAGAAAAGTGGGCCACACTCGCCCTCGAAATGGATGCGATACTCGCGTCTTTTGCCGCTTTGATGCAAAAAGGGGAAAAAGCAGAGTCTCCCGAAACACAAAAACTGGCAGAGAAGCTGCAGGTGCATATCACCGAAAACTACTACCTCTGCACAAATGAGATTTTGTCGGGCCTTGGGAAAATGTATGTGGAAGATGAACGCTTCCGGGCGAACATCAATAAACACGGGGCGGGCACGGCTTCGTTTATCCGAGACGCCATCGACGTCTATTGCGCGAAAGGATAGCATACGATGAAAAGGGAGTGAAACGATGAAGAAAATATGGGTTTTGGCTTTCTGCCTTCTGGCAGTTATACTGGCGGTGGTGCTGGGCGCATATGTGGCAATGCAGAAGGATACCATCACCGCGCAGGAAGCGGAAGCGCTTTGCCGTGATGTTTTGGGAGAATGTGATGCGGAAACAGGGTTTCCGATTGCCTATCGTTGCACAGGTTCCGCGTCCCAAAACGGCACTTTCTATTATGTGATGCATATCACCTGGCAGGTAAACGGCGCCCACTGGTCGTACATCGGCAACTGCTTCGTTTCGTATGACGGTAAAGAAATATACGACGGCACCGCCCTCGGGGAAAAATATGAGATTACGGCTCTCAGATGGAAGAAATAGTAGGCAATAAGAGCATTCTCCGTACTGTCCTGCCTTTTGAGTATGAAGGGGATATTGGCAAGTGGAACAGGATTAGTGCATATACTGTAATGGAGATGTAGAATACGAGGGATTGTGACGGGCAAAACAGCCGGAAACAACAAAAATCTATCAAATTTCTACAAAATCACACAAAAAGTAAAAAAATTTCTCTTTTTGTATTGCAAAATCCCAAAAGAGTATGGTATAATAATTCCATTCTTTAATAAAGAGGAGTGTTTGGTATGGCATTTACAAACGAGTACTTAAAACGGGTATTCGAACAGGTCGCAGCAAGAGATAAGAATGAACCTGAATTCTTGCAGACCGTAGAAGAAGTTTTCGAATCTATTGAACCCGTTGTGAACATGCATCCGGAATACGAGGCTGCAGGCCTTATTGAGCGCCTTGTAGAGCCGGAAAGAATGATCACCTTCCGCGTTTCCTGGGTAGACGATAACGGCAAGGTACATTCCAACAGAGGCTTCCGTGTACAGTTCAACAGCGCAATCGGTCCCTACAAGGGCGGTCTTCGCTTCCATCCGTCGGTATATTCCGGCATTATGAAGTTCCTCGGTTTTGAACAGACATTCAAGAACAGCCTTACCGGTCTTCCGATCGGCGGCGGTAAGGGCGGTTCTGACTTTGACCCCAGAGGCAAGAGCGATGCAGAAATTATGCGCTTCTGCCAGGCCTTTATGACGGAGCTTTACAGACACATCGGTCCCGATGTTGACGTTCCGGCCGGTGATATCGGTGTGGGCGGCAGAGAAATCGGCTACCTCTACGGTCAGTATAAGAGAATCAAGGGCTGCTGGGAAAACGGCGTTCTGACAGGCAAGGGTATGGAGTACGGTGGTTCCATCATCCGTCCCGAAGCTACCGGTTTCGGCGCTTCCTACTATGCCAATGAAGTATTAAAGCACGAAGGCGATACCTTCGAAGGCAAGACCGTTGCCGTTTCCGGCTTTGGTAATGTTGCCTGGGGTGTTTGCCAGAAGGTAACTGAGCTCGGTGGCAAGGTTGTTACCATTTCCGGCCCCGACGGTTACGTATACGATCCGAATGGTGTAGGCACCAAGGAGAAGTGGGATTTCCTTCTCGAAATGCGTTCCTCCGGTCGTGACCGTGCACAGGATTATGCAGAAAAGTTCGGCTGTGAATTCTTCGCAAAGCAGAAGCCGTGGGGCGTTAAGGTTGATATCTGCATGCCCTGCGCTACGCAGAACGAAATCGGCATCGCAGAAGCCGAGCAGATTATCGCAAACGGCACCAAGTACTACATCGAAGTTGCCAATATGCCCACCACAAACGAAGCAATGGCACTTCTTCGCAGCAAGGGTCTCGTTGTAGGCCCCTCCAAGGCAGTTAATGCCGGCGGCGTATCCGTTTCCGCTCTCGAAATGTCCCAGAACTCCATGCGTTACAGCTGGAGCGCGGAAGAGGTTGATGCGAAGCTTAAGGACATTATGGTAAACATCCATAAGGCTTCCGTAGAAGCTGCTGAAGAATACGGCCTCGGCTATGACCTCGTAGCGGGCGCCAACATTGCAGGCTTCAAGAAGGTTGCCAATGCTATGATGGCACAGGGTATTGTATAAGAAAATATAGTTCCCGAAAAAAGGTCTGTTTTTAGGTAACAGACCTTTTTTGAGGGCAAATTCCGAAGAGGAAAATAAAAATCGGAAAAATTTCAAAAAAATAGAGACAAAACAGATTTTTTGTGCTAAAATAAATAGTATGAAAATTCTGAAAGAATAGGGGAATGTACAATGGAATTGGTTTACACAGGAAAAACAAAGGATGTTTACAACCTTGAAAACGGCAACGTTCTTCTGAAGTTCAAAGATGACTGCACCGGCAAAGACGGCAAGTTTGACCCGGGCGAGAACAGCGTTGGTCTTACTATTGAAGGTATCGGCAAGGAAAACCTCAAAACATCCGTTTATTATTTCGACCTTCTGAAGAAGGCCGGCATTAAAACACATTATGTAAGTGCGGATATCGAAAATGCTACGATGGAAGTTCTTCCGGGCAAGGTATTCGGTCATGGTCTTGAAGTTATCTGCCGCCTTGTGGCAACTGGCAGCTTCATCCGCAGATACGGCGAATATATTGAAGATGGCACCGTGCTCGAGGGTGGCTATGTAGAATGTACCTTCAAAAACGATGCAAAAGGCGATCCGCTTGTAACAGGCGAAGGCCTCGCCGCACTTGGCGTTATGTCTCCGGCAATGTTTGAAAGCATGAAGGAACAGACACTGAAAATCACCAAGGTTGTAGCAGATGACCTTCGTTCCATCGGCCTTGACCTTTGGGATATCAAATTCGAATTCGGCTATAACAATGACGAGGTTATTCTGATTGACGAAATCGCATCCGGCAATATGCGCGTCTACAAAGGCAACGAAATCGTAGACCCGGTTGAACTTACAAAGTTAATTCTCAATAGATAAGTCGGTCCCGCGCCAAAAGGCGCGGGGCTTTTCGGTATACAAAAGAAAACGGCATAGGGAAGAGAAAGAATGAAAACTATTTTTATTGTCAACCCGTGTGCAGGGCAGGGGGGTGCCGCCCTTCTCGCTGAGACGATACGGAAACGCTGCGGGGAAGCGGAGATTTACATCACACAAAGAGAGGGCGACGCCACAGAATACGTCCGAAACTACATAGAGACAAAAGGCACCGCGCGGTTCATCGCCTGCGGTGGTGACGGCACATTCGGCGAAGTTCTCAATGGCGCCATTGGCACCGAAGCGGAAATCGGCATTATCCCCGTCGGCACGGGCAATGATTTTTGCCGTAATTTCGAAGGCGCATCCTTTTATGACGGAAGCCTTTCCGTCTATGGAGAAAGCGTGCGGTGTGACGCTGTGAAAATCACCGTGGAAACAGAGACGGGCTCCGTCGTCCGCTATGCGGCCAATATGGTCAATATCGGCTTTGACTGCAATGTGGCGGATATGACGGCGCGGATGAAAAAGAAGCCGTTTATTTCAGGTTCGGTCGCCTATTTCCTTTCTATTTTTGCGATGCTGTTCTTAAAGCGCGGCGCAAACCTTGAAATTATAACGGACGGCTTTGTGCGACACCGCGGCAAACTCCTTCTCACATCTGTTGCAAACGGCTCTTTCTGCGGCGGCATTAAAAGCAATCCTCTCGCATCCGTATGTGACGGTAAAATGGATATCAATATCGTGAAAAACATCTCCCGATGCAGGTTTTTGTCGCTTTTACCCTCGTATATGAAGGGCACGCATCTTGCGCGTCGGAACATTGGAGCTATCATATGGACCGGAAAATGTGAAGAAATTCTTGTATCGCCCCTCGATGGCTCGATGCGCCTTTGTATCGACGGCGAAATTATGGCCGCAAAAAGGGCGCGCTTTGAAATTGTGCCTTCTGCATTTCGTTTTTCGCTTCCTGTACAGAAAGAGGCACTCGTGCCTATGGCTTAACAAAACAAAAAGCCATAAAAGCTTATGAGGAGTGTTCTTCGGGACGGTATTAAAAGACTGAACGATTTATTTCGTTCAGTCTTTTTTAGTGATTCAGCAATATTTTTTATAAGTAAGGTTTTAGGACATCCTACATATTCGGAAGATGGTACACATTTTTTATGCTTGTTACAGTTCCGGAGAAAATTTCAGTCTTCAATCATTCCCTTAACAGCATTCAATCCGTAGTTCTTCAAATTTTTTACTGCTCTTTCTATATCATTATATGTAGTTGTGGTTTTTGGACAGTTCAGTATTTTTGTCGTGTATTCAAAAAAGAATCGGTATCAGAGTACAGAAATCAAAAATAATAGGGTTACAGAAAATTTTCTGTAACCCTATTATTCAAAACATCCTTAAGAACACAGCTCTTACTCTATGTTCGATTAAAATTTGGCTTCTCTTTCTACAAGCTTCCAGGCCATATCCACAAGGTGGGAAAACTCGGGAAGCTCCAGCTGTTTGCAAATCATACTCTGACGGGAGGAGTTTACATCCTCACCGGAAATTTCTGTCATACCGAATTCTTTGCAAAGACCCTGCAGCCTCTTGATCTGCGCACTTGTGTTTCGGGCCGGCATATAGGTGATGCCTTTTACGCCTTCACTTTGCAGAACACGGAAAAGATCGTCAAGGAAGTCGTCCTCAAATTTGGCGGCCTTTTTATCGCCGGTTACGGAATCCGTAACATCGCCGAGATAAGCGTAGCACAAAATGGCCCCAACCTCGTCCGCAAGCTTTACCGCCTCGCGAAGTGTCATACATTCCGCAGAAGCGGGAATATAAATCTTTTCTACAAGCTGCGCCTTCAGAACACCTAAAAGGTCGTAGGAAAGGTGCGGGTTTTTGGGGTCGCCGAGGCACGCGGTCTGCTTTTCGGAAAGCTTGATACCCAGCTTGTTTTCTACAAAATCCACACAGTTTTCGATGCCGCAGATCTCGAGAATCTTAAGGCTCAGCGCATAGAGAAGATGGCGCTCTGTAATCGAGCCGCCCGCCGTATACTGCGAAATGGGCACAATGTCCTTCTCAAAGTCAAGACAAATGCCGTAAGGAGCCATTAAGGCGTTGATATTGGCGAGCATTTTGCGGTTTCGCTCGTTTCTTTTTTCAAGAAGAGGCTGAAACGCTTTCTGCAACCGGTCAAAACCGGTGGCCGGTACGCTGTGGATGGCCATATAGGCAATGCCTTCCTGGTCAGGGTTGTTAAGACGTTTTCCGGCGAGAGTCGTTTCGAAAAAGTCTACACGGCATTCCATGCCGCACGTGGTGCCGATGCCGGCGATTTTACCGGCTGCCCGGAATTCTTCTGCACCTGCGATACTGTCGTGGTCCATAATGCCTGCCGTCTGGAGGCCTTCAGCCCTTGCCATATATACGGCCGCCGTGGGGGAGTAGGGGGAGAAGGAAAAGATGGTGTGAATGTGATTGTTCGCATACTGCGGACGTACGACCGGTTTTTCCGTCTCTTCTGCCAGAAGCTTTTCCAGGTTGCCGAGGCGTTCTTCCTTCGTCGGCGCATTCAGAAGTGCTATTTTTTCCTGCAGTTCTACATACATACTCATAGTGTTTTTCTCCTATTTCAGCATTGTCTGCCCGCCGGTAACGGGGAGTGCCTGCCCGGTTTCGTAGCACTGTTCCACGCAGTAGAAAAGCGCTTTTGCTACATCGAGAGGCGTACAGCCGCGGCGGATGGGGGACTTGGACAGGTAGAAGTTCTTTACATCCTCCACTGTTTTTGCGCCGGGTACCTTGCCTGCAGCAAGATACTGCACAAAAAGACCTTTTTCGGGGTCGGACCAAAGGGGACCGTCATAGAAGTTCCCGGGGCAGATGGCGTTAACCTTAATCTGATATTCCACAAGCTCAAGCGCAAAGCTCTGGGTAAGACCGATGCCGCCGAACTTGCCGCCTGCATAGGCAAAATTGTTTTTGGAACCCGTGAGACCGGATTTGGAGTTGATCTGCACGATATCAAACCATTTTTCCGGTGCGGCCTCATGCTGTGCCTTCATAATTTCAGAGGCGTATTTTACACAGTAAAAATAGCCTGCATAGTTTACCTTTGTTACAAATTCAAACTGCTCGGGTGTGAGCTCTTCAAGGCTGCCTGCCTTTACAACGCCTGCATTGGCAACCAGAATGTCCAGACCGCCGAAATGTTCAACCGTCTGAATCATCAGGTTTTCTACGGATTCGGGGTTCGAGACATCGGCACGGATGCCCACAGCGCGTTCGCCGAGAGAAGCTGCCGCTGTTTTGGCAAGATCTTCATTGATATCCGCGAGAACTACGGCCGCACCTTCGCGGTACATATGTTCCGCAATGCCAAAGCCAAAACCCTGTGCGCCGCCGGTTACGATGGCAATCTTTCCGCCGAGGCGGCCTTCCGCCAAGGGGCGGTTTCCGATATTTTTGGCAGCATATGCCTTTGCTTCTTGTAAATTCATACGTACACTCTCCTTATATTTTTCCAAAAAACCATTTTTTGTCACTCTCAAAATGATATCATAAAAAAGAGGCAGTGTCAAGGACAAAGCAAAGGTTTTCCGCGCACAGACTGCACAGAAATGCCAAAAGCCGCATTTATTGCTTCCGGTATTTCCCGGGCGATACGCCCATATGCTTTTTGAACGTCTTGATAAAATAACTCAGATCCGAAAACCCGGAGGAAAATGCAATTTCCGTCACCGAAAGGTCCGTGTGCCGGAGCTTGTGACCGGCCTTTTCAATGCGGTAGGAAACGAGATATTCCATTGGCGTTTTACCGGTCATATTTTTGAAAAAACTGCCCGCGTATCCCGGCGATTTATGCATCACAGCGGAAAGCTCCGAAAGCGTGACCGGCTTATCATAATTCCGGCGAAGAAAAGCGAGGCCTTCTTTAAGAGCCCGCATATTCGGATTCTCGGAAAATGTATCGTTTCCGATTGTACGCATAACACATCCCGCTTCAAACGCCAGTCCGAAAAAGTGGTAAAAGGCGGCAATTACGCGGAATTTCCGTGCACGTGTATCTTCTGCCGTTGCGTCAAAAATCGAATCTAACGCCATATGCAGGGGGCTTTCGCCGGCAGGGTAAAACGGATGCAGCACACATTCGCCGTCCAGAAGGCTTTTGAGAAAACCGTGGCTGTCAAAGGCAGGATTGTACAGAAAATCGGCGTGGAATACAATGCATTCATATATGCAGTCCGAAGGCGTTCCCTGATGCACGATTTCGCTGTTTATAAAGAGAAAGTCGCCTTTTTTTAAGGTGTAGGCGTCCTGCCCGAGTATAACGCGGAACTCCCCTCCCAGAACGCGGATGAGCTCAAGCTCGCCATGCCAGTGGGCTGCCATTACATACCGCGGCGCCGTTTCGTCCACATGGAAAAAGGCAAAGGGAAAATCTTCCGTGCCGCGCCTTTCAATTTCGTTATAAGCCATACACACCCTCCGTTCTAAAAATAATTATACTTTTTATCATTATAATACAAGAAAAAGAGAAAAGTCAAGTATATACTTATAGTTAAAGAAAACAAAAGGAGGCGTATTCTATGGCAAGAAAAAGATATATAGGGGAGTACCCCGTAATCGGCATCCGTCCCACAATTGACGGCAGACGCGGCGTTTTGGGCGTTCGCGAATCCCTTGAGGGGCAGACGATGCAGATGGCAGAAAGCGCAGCGCAGCTGCTTCGCGAAAACATCCGGTATTCGGACGGTACACCCGTCAAAGTAATTATTGCAGATACCACAATCGGCCGCGTGGCAGAAGCGGCGGCATGTGCTGAAAAATTCCGCAAAGAGGGCGTGGATATCACGATAACCGTTACACCTTGCTGGTGCTACGGCGCGGAAACGATGGATATGGATAAAAACACCATTAAGGCCGTATGGGGCTTTAACGGCACAGAACGCCCGGGCGCAGTATATCTGGCCTCCGTTTTGGCCACACACGCCCAGAAAGGCCTTCCGGCCTTTGGCATTTACGGCCGCGATGTCTGTGAAGCCAATGATAACCGGATTCCCGAGGATGTTAAGGAAAAGCTTTTGCGTTTTGCACGCGCGGCGGTCGCTGCGGCAACGATGCGCGGTAAGTCGTACCTCCAGATTGGCTCGATTTGTATGGGTATCGGCGGCTCCATTATCAGCCCTGAATTTATTGAAGAATACCTCGGTATGCGCGTGGAATCGGTGGACGAGGTGGAAATCATCCGCCGTATGACAGAAGGGATCTATGATGAGGAAGAATATAAAAGAGCCCTCGCGTGGACACGCGCCAACTGTATAGAAGGCTTTGATAAAAACCCCGAACACCTCCAGAAAACACGTGAGGAAAAGGATCGTGACTGGGAATTTGTTGTTAAAATGATGGTCATTATCAAAGACCTTATGAGCGGCAACCCGAACCTCCCGAAAGGCTGCGAGGAGGAAAGGGTGGGGCATAACGCCATTGCGGCAGGCTTCCAGGGGCAGAGACAGTGGACAGATTTCTACCCGAACTGCGATTTCCCCGAAGCGATGCTCAATACCTCCTTTGACTGGGACGGCGCAAGAGAACCGTATATCCTCGCTACGGAAAATGATGTCTTAAACGGCATTGGTATGCTGTTCTTAAAGCTTCTTACAAACCGCGCCCAGATGTTTGCGGACGTCCGTACCTACTGGAGCGGCGATGCCGTAAAGAGAGCCACGGGCTATTCCATCGAAGGAAAGGCAAAAGACGCGGACGGATTTATTCATCTTATCAATTCCGGCGCCTGCTGCCTCGATGCTGTCGGCGCGGCAAAGGATGCAAACGGGAATCCCGTGATGAAGCCCTGGTACGAGATTACGGAAGAAGACCAGAAGGCCATCCTTGCCAATTCTACCTGGAACTATGCAGATGTAGGCTATTTCAGAGGCGGCGGATATTCGTCCCGCTTTGAAACAAGAGCCGAAATGCCGGCAACAATGATACGCTTAAACCTCGTGAAAGGTCTTGGCCCCGTTTTGCAGATTGCCGAAGGATGGACGATAGAGCTCCCCGAAGAAGTATCGGATACGCTTTGGAAGCGCACGGACTACACGTGGCCGTGCACGTGGTTTGCCCCGCGCTGCGAAGGCGATGGTGCATTCAAAACGGCCTACGATGTGATGAATAATTGGGGCGCAAATCACGGTGCCATTTCCTACGGTCACGTGGGTGCGGACCTTATCACGCTCGCCTCTATGCTCCGCATCCCTGTATGTATGCACAATGTACCGGAGGAAAAGATATTCAGACCCTCCGCGTGGAACGCCTTTGGGATGGATAAGGAAGGCGCGGATTACAGAGCCTGCGAGGCATATGGCCCGCTCTTTAGGGATACACGGAAGTAAAAAACGAAAAGGGGGGGGAGTAAAAAATCCAACTGGATTTTTTACTCCCCTTTTTGGAGATATGAAAAATATTTCAGAAGCAGCAAACTGAATGCAAACCGAGGCAAAGCTCGGTTTGCATATGCCCGAAGCTGTACATAAAGGGACCCCGTAAGTCGTAAGACTTTAAGGGGAAAAGGAGCAAGCGAGCGAAAAGGGACGCTCTGCGACAGCGAACGGCCCAAAAGTGAGATTTGCGACGCCTGCGAGCGGTGAAGTAAGCATTTCATAAGAGAAAAATAGTGCCGAATTACGATATTTTTCAACGTATATAAAATTTTCAGTGTTTTACCAAGCTATAAGCTCTTCTGTTTGGCTTTGTTTCTGCCTTTTGCGGTCTGGAGTATTTTTACATCCCCTTATTCTTTTGTTATTGACTCTTTCGGCAGCATATGCTATACTAAAAGTGAAAGTGGGGGATGAAAATGCAAAAGAATACCGTTGTGCAGATGGTGAAATTCACATTGTTTTCCATATCTGCAGGCATTGTGCAGGTCGTATCCTTTGCGGTGTTTGATGCCGTGCTTTCCTGGCCGTATTGGCCGGCGTATCTTGTCTCGTTGCTTTTGTCCATCCTCTGGAACTTTACGTTTAACAGGCGGTATACCTTCCAGTCGGCTGCCAATGTGCCGGTGGCGATGGCAAAGCTTTTCGGCTTCTATGCCGTCTTTACGCCGCTGTCTACCTATCTCGGGCATCTTGCAGATGTGGCAGGCATCCCTGAATATCTGATTCTGGCGGTCACAATGCTTTCTAATTTTATTCTGGAATTTTTGTTTTCCAAGTTTGTTATGTACAGAAACCAGGAAAACACCCTGCAGAAAGGAGAAAATATATGAAAAAGAGAATTTATAAATCGAGTACGGAAAAGAAGCTTTCCGGCGTATGCGGCGGCATTGCAGAGTATTTTGACATGGATCCCACCGTCATCCGTCTTGCATGGGTAGCTTTTACACTCCTCGGCGGAAGCGGCATTCTTGCCTATATCATAGCAGCCATCGTAATGCCCGGGAAACCGGAGCTTCAATAAAGAAGAGTATACGAAAGGAGCAAGCCTTGTGGCTTGCTCCTTTGTTAATTTTGAAATTTTTCTGCGATATATTCCTCGGCAAAGTGTGCGGCCACGGCGCCGTCGGCGGCCGCTGTCACAATCTGCCGAAGCGCTTTGGTGCGGACATCGCCGGCAGCAAATACGCCCGGAATGTTTGTTTTCGTGCTTTCGTCCGAAACGATATAGCCGCCCGCATCCAGTGTAACTTTTTCGGAAACCAGTGCGGTGTCGGGCACACGGCCGATGGAAATGAAGATGCCGTCACAATCGATTTTGGTCTTTTTGCCTGTCTCGGTGCTTTCTACCGCCACGCCAGAGACTCTCTCTTCTGCAAGGATTTCGTAAACGGTGCTGTTCCAGAAAAATTCTACATTCTCCGCTTTTGCAAGCGCTGCTTTGTAAATTTTGGAAGCACGGAGCGTGTCACGTCTGTGCACAAGGATGACCTTTTTGCAAATTTTAGAAAGGAGGAGCGCATCCTCTGCTGCGGTGTTGCCGCCGCCTACAATCACAACGGTTTTGTCGCGGTAGAACATCCCATCGCAATTTGCGCAGTAGCTCACGCCACGCCCGATAAGAGCTTCTTCATTCGGCAGGCCGAGCTTTCGGGGACTTGCGCCCGTGGCGAGAATTACGCTTTTGGATTCAAAACGGGCTGTGCGTGTTTCGGCAACCTTCAAAGTGCTTTCAAGTTCTATTGAAAGAACCTCGCCCTGCACCGTGCGCGCACCAAACCGCTCGGCACCTTTTTGCATCTGCATACCGAGCTCAAAACCGGAAATACCCGCATCAAATCCGGGATAGTTATCAATTTCGGGCGTGATGGCCATCTGCCCGCCGGCAGCCATTTTTTCCACAACGATGGCCGAAAGGCCGGCTCTTGCAGCATAGAGCGCAGCTGTATACCCAGCAGGCCCGCCGCCTAAAATCAGAACATCACAAGTATATTCCTGCATATCGTCATCTCCTTTTACAAAAGACGCTCATTTTTGAGCATACCCGTATATTGTGGCACACCAAATCTCTCGGCAAACAAAAGACATTTGCACATAAAAATATAATATATATTTTTGCCCGAGTGGAGAAGCGTTTCGAAATTTCCCTGCCCCTTTGCAAGGATAATATCGGCACCTTCAATCTCGTTCTCCGCTTCTTTCGAAATTTTCCCGAGGCACGTGCCGGCAATGGGGGAGCCGTTATCTAAAACGGGCACCACATCCGAAAGACCTATCATTTCGGCATCTTCCATCGTGGCATCATTGAGAACAGGGAAGCCGCGCACAATCGCTTTTACATCCAGATGCGGATATATCTCTACAATGGTGCGGAGAAAAAGCTTGTCAAGTACAATTTCGCCGCAGTTATCCGTAAGATAAATAAGCTTTTTCCCATTTTCCAAATCGTGCAAAAGCATTTCAAAAACAGCCTTGTCCGGCACGATGTTTTCCGCGTCTTCCATAAAGCCCAGAAGGGCTTCTTCTGTTACGTTTTCCACAGCGCCGAAATCAATGTAATTGCCCATCATCGCATACTGGAGAGCTGAGAGAAGGGGCCGGTCACTTTCGGAAATCTTCTTCCAAAGCGCATCTTCCATAGAGAGAAGCAAAAGATTAAAGTGCCGCTTGATTTCTGCAAATTCCTTTTGCGGCCCAAAATGCTTTTCCCAGACTTTTTCTATTTCCGGCACAATCTCCGGCGCGCTCATTTCTACATCGGCGCGTGCGATACAAGCGAGTACGCCCTGTATATACGAAAGCTTTGTGCGCTCGTCTATGCTATCCGGATATGCTTTGGTAAATTTTTTAATCAGGCAATGCATACATGCCTCGCAAAGCCGTATCTCTTTCATATTTATCCCTCTTTCTTAGGTATACATTTATTTTATCATATTTTAAAAAGCGTCGCAAGGTCTTTTTGCAGGAGATGTCGCAAAATATGCGAGTTTTCATTGTTTTTTTACGTGTTTTCACTTGCATATTTGATTTTGGGGTGTATAATAAGTGTAACAAGCGAATTTGGAGGGGCAAAAGATGCGAAAGCATAAAAGCGAAATCGATATGACCCGGGGCTCTATTTTCGAAAATGTAATTCGGTTTGTAATTCCCCTGATTTTGGGAAACATTTTGCAGCTTCTCTATAATGCGGCAGACCTTATTGTGGTCAGCCGTTTTGCAGGAAGTGATGCGATGGCATCGGTAGGGGCCACGAGCTCTCTAAACACACTGGTTCTCAATTTCTGCGTCGGGCTTTCCATAGGAGCGGGCGTTGTTGTGGCAAGAAAATATGGCGCGAAGGATGCGGCCGGCGTTCGCCGTGCTGTACATACTACAGTATTCCTCAGTCTTGCTGTAGGCGTGATTGCCCTTGTGGTAGGTCTTTTGATTTCTGCCCCTATGCTTCGGCTTATGGGTACGCCCGAGGGAAGAGTTTTCGACGGCGCAGTTTTGTATATACGCATTATCTTTTTGTGTCTTCCCGGAACGCTTGTCTATAACTTTGGTGCTTCTGTTCTTCGCGGGGTGGGTGATACCAAGCGTCCCCTTTACATATTGGCACTCACCGGCATCGTAAATGTAATTTTAAATCTCGTTTTGGTCATTGTATTTCATATGGATGTTGTGGGCGTTGCCATTGCTACGGGCGTTTCCAATTACCTTTCTGCGTTTGCCGTTATTTATGCCCTTATTCATACAAACGGTATGTACAGACTCACACTTTCTAAAATCCGCGCCTATAAGGAGGAAATTTTGGAGATCCTCAAAATCGGGGTGCCGTCGGGGATTCAGAGCACACTGTTTGCCGTTGCGAACGTAACGATTCAGTCCGGCGTAAACTCCTTCGGCAAGGCTGCCATTGCAGGTGGCGCCGCAGGGTCCAACATTGAAGGGTTTGTGTATACGGCAATGAACGCCTTCTCGCAGGCGACCGTAACGGCAGTAGGCCAAAACTACGGCGCCAAAAACGAAAAACGCGTATATACATCCATGTACACGCTTCTTGCGTGTACAAGCGTTGTCGGTGCCTTGCTCGGTGCGATTACCGTCCTGTTTGCGCGGCCGCTTCTTCGCATTTACATCACAGATTCGCCGGAGGCTATTGATTTCGGTGTTATTCGCATGATCTATACGGGGCTTCCGTATTTTCTGTGTGGTATGATGGAGGTCATGAGCGGCGTGCTTCGCGGTCTCGGCTATTCTACCCTCAGCACCGTAAACTCTCTCGTGGGTGCCTGCGGCCTGCGTCTTTTGTGGATTGCGCTCATTTTGCCTCTCCACCACACTATAGAGATGCTTTTCCTCTGTTGGCCGATTTCTTGGGTGGTTGTTGTTATAGTGCATTACATTTGCTTCCTTTGTGTTCGTAAAAAAGCATTCCAAAAAATGTATGCGGCATAATCAAAAGCGCCAAACAAAAGTTTGGCGCTTTTTCTATTTTTTTATCAGCTTTAAAAAAGCCTTTGCGGCAGGGGAAAGCGGCGTGTTTCGAAGGTGTGCATAGCCGATATGACGAGGAGCAAGGGGCGGCGTGAGCGGCAAGGGACGAATCAGTCCTCGCGCGATGCTTTCTTTTGCAAATTCCTCCACCACACACGAAACGCCTAAATGAATCGAGGCAAAACGGATAAGAAGGTCGTGTGCCGCCACCTCAATTTGCGGCGTGAGCGGTATATTTTGAAGGGCAAAAGCATGGTCAAGGTACCGGCGGGAAGAGGAATGTGTTTCGAGCAAAATAAGAGGCTCCTTCGCAATTTCTTCCCAGGTATAGCTATCCTGCACGTCATATTCTGCACCTGCAACAAAAATATCATGGATTTCAAGACAAGGGGCAATGCAAAGCGCCTCCTCCTCAGCCGGTAGGTTCACGAAAGCAAGCTCAGCCGCACCTTCTTTTACAAGCTGCAGCATGTGGGAGGAATAGGAGTTTGCCATTTCAATGCGAATCCCCGGGTACGCCGCGTGGAATTTTTCGAGATAGGGGAGGAGATAATGACTTGTAATTGTATCGGCGGCCGCAATCACAAGCGAGCCGCTTTCCAGATGGCGGCGGCGCGCCAGAAGCATCTCGCCCTGGTCGAGCGCCTGCATCGCGCTTTCTACCTTCTCAAAAAGAAGCTGTCCCTCCGCCGTGAGTACGGCACCGCGCCTTGAGCGCACAAAAAGCTGCGTCTGCAAATCCTTTTCCAGATTACGGATACACTGCGAAATGGCAGACTGCGAGATGTATAAATGCTCTGCGGCGGCAGAAAAGGAAGAAAAACGCGCCGTTTCATAAAAAATGCGGTAGGCATCCGGCTTTGCTTTCATATAAGCTCTCCTTATCACTGTTCTAAAAATTATCTGCTTTACTAATAGCTATATTTGTATTATAATGAGCGTAGACAGAAATGTCAAGAAGTCGGAGGGATTTTTTATGGAAAGAAAAATTGGTACAGTTTCAAGAGGTGTCCGTTGCCCGATTATCCGCGAGGGTGATGATATTGCCTCTATCGTTGTAAATAGCGTTTTGGAAGCGGCTGAATCCGAAGGCTTTGCTCTTCGTGACCGTGATGTGGTTGCCGTAACCGAATCCGTCGTAGCCCGCGCGCAGGGCAATTATGCTTCCGTGGAAGCGATCGCAAAGGATGTAAAGACAAAGCTCGGCGGTGAAACCATTGGCGTTATCTTCCCGATTCTCAGCCGTAACCGTTTCGCCATCTGCCTTCGCGGCATTGCAAAGGGCGCAAAGAAGATTGTGCTGATGCTCAACTATCCGAGCGACGAGGTCGGCAATGCACTCGTTTCGCTTGACCAGCTTGATGAAGCCGGCATTAATCCCTATTCGGATGTTCTGACTGAAGAAAAATACAGAGAGCTCTTTGGCGAAAATCCCCATCCTTTCACGGGTGTGGATTATGTCCGCTACTACGGAGACCTCATCCGCGCGTGCGGCGCCGAGGTGGAAATCCTTCTGGCCAATGACCCGCGTGTAATCCTTCGCTATACCGATACAGTTTTAAACTGCGACATTCACTCCCGTGCCCGCACAAAGCGCATCCTCCTTGCGGCAGGCGCCAAACGGGTTCTGGGCCTGGATGAAATTATGAACACTTCCGTAGACGGCAGCGGCTTTAACGAAAGATACGGGCTTTTAGGCTCGAATAAATCCACGGAAGACACAGTAAAGCTCTTCCCGCAGGAGTGCTTTGCTCTTGTAGACACTATCCAGGAAAAGCTGTATGCCGCAAGCGGCAAGCGTGTAGAGGTTATGGTGTACGGGGACGGTGCATTCCGTGATCCGATCGGAAAAATCTGGGAGCTTGCCGACCCGGTTGTGTCGCCCGCCTATACAAAGGGGCTTGAAGGTACGCCGAACGAGCTGAAGCTCAAGTATCTTGCCGACAATGATTTTGCAAATCTTTCCGGCAAGGCCTTAAACGATGCCATCGCCGATGCTATCCGTAAAAAAGATGGCGACCTTGTCGGGAATATGGCCTCGCAGGGGACTACGCCGCGTCGCCTTACAGACCTTATCGGTTCCTTGTGCGACCTTACGAGCGGCTCGGGCGATAAGGGCACGCCGATTGTTTTGGTACAGGGCTATTTTGATAACCTTACGGATTAAGAAAAATACAAAAAAAACAAGCAAATCCCGCCCGGATTTCCGGGAAAGGGATTTGCTTTTTTTTGAACATAAAAAAAGCGTAAATTCGTAGAATTATTCTTGACTTTTGAATGGAAACCTTGTATAATATATTGGAATACATTTAAATAGTGGAGTGGTGTGTCCAAAAAGGAGAAAAGTATGAAAAAAGCTCTGAAAATTGTACTGTGCATTCTGCTGGTCGTACTCCTTATTCTTCTGGGGATTCTGTATCAAAACCGGAACAGCATTGAGGCATTTTTCGATGCGCTCCGGTATTCGCAGGAGGATATAGACCGTCAGCTGGAGGGTGCAAAAGAGGACCTGCAGGAATATATAGACAGCAAAGAAATCGTGGTACGTGACCTTACGCCAGAAGAGCAAAAGGCGCTGGAGGAAGGCACGATGACGGAAGAGGAAATTGTAAACCGGCTCACCTCCAAGGAGGAACCGAAAGAGGAGGGGCCGGATCCAACACCGGGTGTGACCGCATCGCCGACGCCGAGTGTGATGGACAAGACAGTTTCCGAAGCCATCGCGAAGCTGTATGTACAGAAGAATATGTATCTCGGCAAACTCGATGGGGTAGAGGCACAGGTAAGAGGTCTTTACATTGCGATGTCGCCGGAGGAGAAAAAAGGTGCAAAGCAAAGGCTTTTGAACCAGTATCTCTCGCAGGTGGTAGCATGGGAAAATGAATGTGACGCTGTGGTATATGCCATTTTGGAAGAGGTACGCGAGGCTGCAAAGAAAAGCGGACAGGATGAAAGCATTGCAGATAAGCTTGAAAGTGCATATCTGAATGAGAAAAAAGCAAAGAAAGCATATTTTATTAACCGATATATGGATTAGGAAGGGAGAACACAATGAAGCGACTTATTAGTTTAGTGGTAGCGACAGTACTTTTGTTATCGCTCATCCCCGCAAGCTTTGTCCAGGCGGCAACGTTTGTGGATTTTCCGACCGGCTGGTCAAAAGAGGCTATGACGGCAGCCGTCGACAATGGCCTTTTGAATGGCTATGAGAACGGAGAAATCAGACCGACAGGCAAGCTCACAAGAGCAGAATTTGCCGCGATTATAGTCCGTGCCTTCGGGGCGGAAACGCGTGCAGATATTTCCGGGTATTCGGATGTGAGCCGCGCAGCCTGGTATTATGACTATATTGCAAAGGTAGTCAAGATGGGGGCTATGCAGGGCGTCAGCGCGACCCTGATGCATCCTGACCATAATATTACCAGAGAAGAAGTGTTCACGGCAGTATCCCGTGTCCTCGTTCTGGAAAGCACGAATCACGAAAGTCTTGCAAAGTTCGGCGATAACGCCAAGATTTCCGATTGGGCGAAGGACGGTATGGCTGCTCTTGTTTCCCGCGGCTATGTAAACGGGGACGATCTCGGCAATGTAAATCCCGGCGCTCTCATCACGCGCGAGGAATTTGCTCAGTTTATGCACAATGCCATTCGTACCTACATCACAGAAGAAGGTACATATAAAGAAGACCTTGCAGGCATTGTGGTGCTCCGCACCGGCAATGTAACCCTCGAAGGCCTTTCTGTTACAAGTGACCTTGTGATCGGTGACGGCGCGATGGATGAAGATGTCCTTCTCAAAGGCATCAAGGTGGAAAAGCGCCTTTTAGCCCGCGGTGGTACCATTACGATTCAGAATACAACTTTAGGCGAAAATGTTGTGGTAAACAACGTAAACGGCGTAACGCCCTTTATGAATTACCGCGATGAAGCCGTATTTACCGGTCTTTTAGAGAAAACACGCGCAAGCTTCCTTGCAAAGCCCGGCTCAGGCGGTGCCGGTTCTTCCTGGATTACCATTTATGTAGATAACGTAACCAAAGCCGTCCGCGCAGGCAGCAAGATTGAAAGCATTTCGTATGAAGACAGACTCGGTTACACCTTCAGCTGGAAATATGAAAACGGGGACCCCGTTCTCCCGGAAACCGTTCTCACCGCCGGTATGAAGATTTTCACAAACTATGCACTGAATGTGTATCCGCTGCATTTTGTAGATGCGGACGGTGCAACGCCGTTTGCCTACTATAAGGACGGATACACCGCTCCCGTAAGCTTCACGGTAGAAAATCAGAGCACGATTGTTCTTCCCCAAAATGACAATGTGGAGAGAGATGGCTTTGCACTTGACGGCTGGCAGACACTTTCGGGTACGCCAGTAACTGCGCTTGCCGTTACAGAAGATCTGACTACGACAGAAGGGCTTACCTTAAAGGCAGTCTGGATTGACGGGCCGATTACCATCTATGTGGACGATGTGGAAAAGAAGGTAGCCAAGGGCAGCGTAATTGAAAGTCTGACCTTTGCGGATACCCTCGGGTATACCTTCAATTGGAAATATGAAGATGGCACAGCTGTTCTCGCGGGCACAGTTCTTACCTCCGGCATGAAGGTATATTCCAATTATACCCTGAACACATATCCGATTCACTTTATGGATGCGGACGGCACCACGCCGTTTGCCTATTATAAGGACGGATATACCGCCCCTGCAAACTTTACAATTCTGAATCAGGGCACCACAGTTTTGCCGGCAGATGAAAATATTGAAAGACTCGGCTGGAGATTCCTCGGCTGGAAGGATGCTTCGGGCGCGGATGTCACCGAGCTTGCAGTTACTGCTGATATGACCGTGGCCGAAGGCATTACGCTTCGTGCAGTATGGGAAAAGATTCCGTACAGAGTTGTCTTTAAGAATATGGACGGTACAGCCTTTACCGACTTTGTCACGGGCTTTACGCCGGGCGTGGACTTCGACATTGAAACAGCCTACACCTTCCCGGAACTTGATAAGGTACACCGCACCGGTTATACCTTCCTCGGTTGGTTTATGCGCGTCGAAAACGGCGGCAACGTAAGTTACGTTCCGTATGATGCCACACTCGCCGTCGCAGCCGGTATGGGCACGACAGTCGATGTATATGCAGACTTTGAAATTATCACATACACGGTGCACTATAACGCCACTTTCGTAGATGGCTATGTACCGACTACGGAATACACCATCTTAAATGCAAGCATTACGCCGCTTGCAGACTTCGACAAGGTAGTCGTAAGCGATCCTTCCCAGATGATGGGCGGCTGGATTCTTGCGGACGGCACAGAGTTTACGGGCTTTGAAGTTACAGACGAAACACCGGATGTAATTGAACTTTTCCCGAACTTCGTACCGAAGCCTCCGGTAGTCGTTAAGTTCTTCCGCGGCTACAACGAAATTCTGAATGTAAAAACTTCCGGTACCTATGTAGGCGGCACACTTTCGGAAGCAGACCTTCCGGATATGACGCAGTTTTATAAGACAGGGTATTCTGAGACTGCGAGCCTCGCCTCTGTATACGCCGGCAACGAATACACACACAAGACAGAGGGTTCTCTTTGGTATGTAGATGATACAAATACACTCGTACCCTTCACTACAGAGGTCGTTCTTACAGAAGATACCAATGTATACATTCTTCTCGATAGTATAGCTATCACAGCGCTTATCCGCGACATGCCCGAGCCGCTCTACGTGCAGGCGTTTTACAATGCAAGCACGCGCGCAATGAATTCCGTCAAGGATATGGCGAAAGCCGGCAGACAGCAGCTTGAAAAGGCCATTACGCTCGATATGATTCCGCGGTACGATGAAACAAAGGTGCAGCTTATCGAAAAGCTTTCGAACGCAGGTCTTATCGACGAAGATTTGAACATCAAGGTTTCGGAGATTTCCTTGCCGATTTCTACCTTTGTAAAGAGAAACACGGCTGACAGCATGGTTCGCCAGTTTGTCCGCGATACTGTAAGTGACGAGGCAAAGCTTGATAACCTCTTCAGCATGATTGACGTAGCGGATCTCGCGGGCACGATCGATGTATCCGGTCTCATTGGCGCGATGACGGATGAAGAACTTGCAAACCTCGTAAAAACAGAAGAGTTCAAGCCGCAGATTGTAAATTACATTGTAACAGACCTTACGGCAACGCCTTCGAAGATGCTTTCGTTCGTTGTAAATTACCTGACAACCAACGGGGAATTCCGCACAAGAATTGTAAATCAACTTCTCGCAGATTTGCAGGATGTAGAGAAACAATCCGCGCTCAAAACTTCCGCGCTTACCTATCTTGACGGTCTTCTCAAAACAGAAGGAAGCGATTTGCAGAAGCGCTTTGTAAATACACTGATTACCTCGCTTTCGAACACAGCGCCGGAAGACCCCCTGCGTGACTTTGTTATTGCGGAGATTCGCGAAAATGGCACGATTAAGACGACCATTGCGGAAGCACTTATTGGTGACCTTGCCGCGGGAACGGCAAGCGACGCTGTTGTAACCTATATTAAAGGAAGCGACGAACTTGTAAACGTAATTTGCGCCGACCTTAAGAGCACAAGCTCAGTTATGATGAACACGGTGTTGACAGAAGTCAAAGCAGCTATTTTGGATACCACTACATCTACAGGTACCAATGTTCGCAAAGCGATTTTGATGAGCAGCTCGCTCTCGACCATTTTGCAGGAAACCACTGTAAAGGACATGATCGCCACAATGCTTCTTGCAGACACCTTTATCGATAAGGTCCTGGCAAACACGGCATTTCGCGATGCACTTATCGATGCAGTTGTTGCCAATGATGCATTTATTGATGCACTTCTGCATTCCACAATTTTCCATGACCATGTGGTTGATAACCTCCATCACGGCGATATAAAGACGGATATCGAAGCACTCCTTGCCGGCAACACCGCGTTTAAAACGAACATTTTAAACCGTGTAAAGGCTGACACAAACTTCAAACTCTTGATTTCCAAGCCGCTTCCCGGTCAGGAACCGACAGATATCCGTGGCGCGATGCGTACAGAAGTTTTAAATTCCATCACATTCAGCGCTGTGGTTCCGAATGAGTCTGCATTGTACGCCTACATCTGCGGCCAGAGTGGGGTAGATGCGAGTGCCTTTGAAGGCTTTATCACGCAGACAGAAGTAGAAGCTATGCTTTCGGATTTGTATGACGAAATGTATGCTACAAACCCGGGGATTGCAGCTATTTACGGCTCCACGAATTACGCAGGCGCAAACCAGCAGATGTTTAAGGATGACCTGTATACCAATTCTGCCGCACGCGACGAAATCCTCGCAACAGCAAGAAGCGAATTCGACGCCTACAAGGTAGAAATGCTCGATGCTTTGGCCGCCGGTAACACCATTACCGATGCTAAGATTAACAGCATTATTGAAGCTAAGATGGTGGAATACGTAGAAAAGTATCTCACGGAAGATTCTTCTCTCAACGCGAATGTAGCATCTGTTATTGAAGAAATCCTTATTACATGCGTTGGCGAAATTGTAAAAGCTACTAACGTAGAAAGCACAGATGAAATTTATACCATTAAGGGACATCTTGAAACGCTCAAGAACGTAATGCTCCATGACGAAACCAAGCAGGACGATATTGCTGCGGTTATTCGCGAATTTGTATCGACAAACCGCGCAATGGCCGAAGGCATTGTAAAACAGGATGCCAATTACAGCCTCTTGATTTCAAAGCTCGTTCCTATGGTGCAGGCAGCAGGCAGCACCGTCTACGGAGACGTGGAAAAGGCCTTGATTGATGCCGTAACGGATGGGAAAGTAAGCACGGCCACAATGTCTTCCTTCATCGCCGGAAATTGTGAAGGCGCAGAAATGAAGGCCCTGATTAAGACATATGTAGGCGGCCTTACAAAGGAACAGATTGCTACAAATCTCACAAGCATGTTCAATACGGTTCCGAACGCAAAGGAAACGTTAAAGACAAAACTTGCGGCGTACATTCCCACGATGTCGAACACTGCAATCACCGGCTACATGGCAACCGCGGTAGCGGAAAACAGAACCATGGTAGAGGGGCTGCTCGTTACCAGTGTTGGCACGATCTCGCTGTCCGATCTCAACAGATACACCGCAAAGTTCCTCGGGGCAGACTCCGCAAACGTCACACTTATTCGTGCAGAACTGGAGACCTTTATTGCAGATCCGGCGCAGGCTTCCACGCTCGAATCTATGGCTACGACCTATATCAACGAGGATGCAACGCCCGCGGAAATTGCAACAGAAGTCGGTGGATTTATCGACAATATTACGGCAGAATTTATTCATGATAACCGCGCGCTGATCACAGAAGTGCTCGCTACATTCGATTTGTCTTCCGTAATTAACGAGACGCTTGTGAAGGCGTACATTAGCCGTCTTGAAGATAAGATTGCATTTGCAGACAGCGTTTACACCGAGATCAGCCAGACTACAGAGTACGATACACTTTTAACAAGTCTTCTAACAAAGAAAGAATTTGAAATCAACAGCGGTAATCTTTCGATGGTCATTGCCATTGCCGGTGCCATCCGTTCGCTCTCTCTCGATTCCGCACTGGAGCAGACGGATAATGCAATCCTTTCGAAGATGGTCAACATCCTCGGCAAGGACCGCATCAACGGCTTCTTCACTGAAATCCGTGACGAGTACTGCGATGGTCTCGAAGCCGCTATTGACAGAGCAAGAAATACCGGTGCTCCGGCGAAGTACACAACCTCGCTTACATGGAAAATCGACGTAATCAATGAAATCGTAGTGCCGATCTATGAAAAGGCGCAGGCAAAGGCTGAAGAGAAGATCCGGGATCTCGGTGTTCGCTACGATGAAAACATTTACCTTAAGTATCTGGTGGAAACGAGCATTGTTGACAGCCTTCTCACATATAACCCGGCGCTCCGGAGCGAAACGCTCACAGGCTACACGGTAAAGGATGTTATGGATTATTACGATTACATCTATGCAACATTCCTTGTTGCGGACGATGCACTCACCTGGTACGGTGATGATAACAACGTAACGCCGACAGAGTTTGCGGCGGTTTACAGCGCGCTCTTTGATAAAGCCGATGCGGCATATGCAAAGATCCGTGAGCTTTTAGAAGCCTTCGAAAACGACGGAACGCTTCCCGGTCGCATAGATTCGCTCATTTCGCAGGTAAGCCAGATTTCCGATCTGCTTTCTAAGAACCGCGCAAAATTGCAGGGACTCGTAGAACGTTATCTCGGCTCGCGCGTGGATGAACTGATCCTCTCGGGTGACATTGAAAATAACGAAAAGGTACAGAAGCTTACCGACTGGATTGTAGGGCAGGAAGAACCGGTTATCACAATGGATTCTCTCTATACGCTCTTCTATCAGTTCGAAGCAAAGACGCAGGAAGCTCTCAAGAAGCTGATTGATTCCGGCAAGCTCCGCACAGCAGTCAACAAGTTCGAAAGCACATCGCTTGGTGAACTCTTTGCCGGCCGCGGCGGATTCGGCACACTGGCCGACCGCATGGATGAAATCAAGAATTCGGGTAGAGTGACAGGCACTGTGGATTCTGTATACGATCTTCTTTGCCTCATCGCAGAGGAAGGTGTGGAACCCTTCCGCGTACCGGAGACCGCGGATGACATCGCTACAAGAGATGATTTTCGCGTAAATTTCGCAAATATCACACTTCGCATCACGAGAAAACTTGAATTTTAATCAAAAAATCCGCCACAGCCGTGTGGCCGTGGCGGATTTTCAGAACAAGGAGGGAACAAAATGAAACCTTCAAGAAAAGGCGCATTGTTTCTGGCAATTGCCATGACAGTGTTCGCCACACTTGCATCCGTTTCTGCAACAGAGCTTTCCGCACGCTCGGCGGAGACGAAAACTCCCATTGTGTTTACGGATGTAGATAAGAACACAGATGCAGGAAAAGCCATCTACAAGCTTGCCGACGGCGGCATTTTGCTTGGATATGGCGACGGTACATTCCGACCGGATGCTCCCATCACACGTGCAGAGCTTTCCAAGATTGTAAATGCCATTTTCGCCTACACTGAAAAAGACGCTACCGGTTTTTCGGATGTAACGGCTGAGGACTGGTATTATGACTATGTACTGATTGCCAAGAAGGCCGGCTACATCGTAGGGTATGAGGACGGCACCTTCCGCGGCCAGAATATGGTAACAAGAGAACAAGCGTGCGCTATCCTTTGCCGCACGGCAGCTCTTTTTGACTTGGGGATTAAAACCGAAATCAGTGACGTGGTTTCCGAGTGGGCCGTTCCGTATGTACAGGCCGCGCTTGGAAATGCATTCGTTTCGCTGGAAGCGGGGAACACCTTCCGTGCTACGCAAAACATAACAAGAGCTGAGTTTTGCCAGATGTTTGCAAATCTCTATGTGCCTGTAGTTCCCACGCCTACACCCAAACCCACAAGCTCCTCCGGCGGCGGAGGCGGCGGTGGCGGCGGTGGAGGCGGCGGTGGAGGCGGCGGCAACAATGTTGTCGGCGGCACAACGCCCACACCTACAGCCACACCGGTTCCCACACAGAGCCCTTCGGCTTCTCCTGCGCCCACGGCAAGCCCTGCACCCACGGCAACTACGAGCCCGAGTGCTACCGCAACCGCTTCTCCGAAGCCTACCGCAACCGCTTCTCCGAAGCCTACTGCAACAGCTACGCCGAAACCTACTGCAACCGCTTCTCCGAAGCCCACTGCAACGGCTACGCCGAAACCGACGCCCACGCCGAACTACGCGCTCGAAAACAAGGCGATGGCCGACCAGCTCAGATTTGTGCGTGACGACATAAGTGCACATCTCAATGAGTTTTCCGGCGTTGAGCCGTATCTCTTAATCACAACGATTCATGACTGCATTATAGATGTATTAACGTATGAAGATAAGGCTATCATTGACAGGCAGTTTATGTTTAAAACACCTGAAATCAAAGCACAGGTGGATATTGCAAAGGGTCTGTACGAAACCATCCGAAAGGATACAACACTGAAAGGTCAGTTCAATTTAGGCCTGGCATCCCTCGATGGAGAAGTACTTCTCTGGCTCAAAGACGAATTTGGCATTATGAAAATGCCGGAGCAATAAGAAAAAAGGCTTTAGCTATTTGCTAAAGCCTTTTTGTATATCTGTTCATTTTTTTAAAAACATTTCGCCGATGCGGTATACATCGCCCGCGCCCATCGTCAGCACCATATCTCCCTCTCTGACATTTTCAAGAAGGTATGCGGCGCACGCCTCAAAGGAGGGAAGGTACATAGCGCCCGGCGTTGCATCCGCAAGCTCTTTTGCGCTTACAAGTCCCGTATCCTTTTCACGGGCGGCATAAATGTCTAACATAAGTACGCCTGTGTTTGAAAATACCGTTTTAAAGTCGTCAAACAGTGTTTTGGTCCTCGTATAGGTGTGCGGCTGAAAAATGCACCACACGCGCCCTTTTGCGGTCTCCTGCGCTACGCGAAGTGTAGCGGCAATTTCTGTGGGGTGATGCGCATAATCATCTACCACCATAACGCCGTCTTTCGTGCCCTTGATTTCAAATCGGCGGCCAACACCTGTGAAGGCAGCAAGCCCTTTCGAAATGGCCGAGAACGGAATACCGAGAAAACGCGCAGCGGCCACGGTGCAAAGAGCATTTGATACATTATGCATACCGAAAACGGAGAGCGTAATGCGCCCGAGATTCTCTCCATACTCTAAAACGGAGAAGGCGGGGAAGCCGGCTTCATCCGTTTCGATATCTACGGCCACAAAGTCTTTTGACTTGTCCCGTACAGAAGCGGTGATAATGCGGGCAGAACTTTCCGACACTGCTGTACAGGTGTTTTCGTCATCGGCATTGATGATTACGGCCCCTTCCGGCGGCGTTAAATCCGCGAGACCGCGGAAAGTATCCATAATATGGTCAAGATCTCTAAAGTAATCGAGATGATCCTCTTCTACATTTAAAATAATACTTACAAGCGGAAAAAACCGCAGAAAGCTCTGGTGGTATTCACAAGCCTCGCAAATAAAATGCTCGCCGCCGCCAACGCGGATGTTGCCGCCGATGGCAGAAAGCTCCCCGCCAAGGGAAATGGTGGGGTCAAGGTCAGCTGCGAGTGCAATATGCGTCATCATGGAGGTGGTTGTGGTTTTGCCGTGTGTGCCCGCAATTGCTACGGGGTATTTATAAAGCTTCATGATCGCGCCCATCAGCGTTGCACGGTCAAACAAAGGCGCGCCGCATTCCTCGGCCGCGCGAAATTCCTCGTTATCCGGCTTTATGGCTGCCGAGTATACAACGGCATCCGGATTTTGGATGTTTTCTGCACGTTGGCCTATGTACACGGTGGCACCGCGCGTACGGAGATGCTCCGTAAGGCGGGATTCGCGCACATCAGAACCGCTTACGCGAAAGCCTCGGTCTATTAGTATGTCGGCGAGGCCGCTCATACTGATGCCGCCTATGCCGATAAAATGAATATGTGCGCCGTGCGGTAAGGAAGATAATAAAAATGCCATTTCGATGTTGTCCTTTCCCAAATCAGAATATACTATTATATATATTATACACTAAAAAATAAAAAAAATACAATAAAATTGTAATTTTTGTTGAAATTTTATTTTTTATTTGATAAAATAGTAAATAAGCGGGGTTAGAGACGCTTCTGACCTACATAAACGGGAGGAGATGCATTCATGGACATCACGGATATCCGCGTCAGGCGGATGACGGCAGAGGGCAAAATGAAGGCGGTTGTTTCTGTAACCTTCGATAACGCTATCGTAATCCATGACATCAAAGTAATTGAAGGTCAAGACAAGCTGTTCATAGCAATGCCTAGCAGAAAAACGCCTGAGGGTGTTTTTAAGGACGTTGCGCACCCGATCAATGCCGAAATGCGAGAGCTTCTTCAGAGTGCCATTCTTCGTAAGTACGAAGAAACGCTTCTGCAACAAGACGACGCAGAGTAATCTGCCAAAACAAAAAGGCAAATGAGTTTTCATTTGCCTTTTTGTTCTAGCGGGCACGGAGAGAACGAGAGAAAAGCGAGGAAACAGTATGGCAGAAATCAGAAAACTGGCGCCTGAAGTTGCGGCGCTTATTGCTGCGGGCGAGGTGGTAGAACGCCCGGCATCTGTTATAAAAGAACTTGTGGAAAATGCAATTGACGCTTTGGCGAGCCATATTACCGTGGAGCTGCGCCGTGGCGGCATTACATATATGCGGGTCACCGATAACGGCCGCGGTATGGCCGAAGAGGATGTACCCACGGCGTTTTTGCGCCATGCAACGAGTAAGATAGAAACGGAAGAGGATCTCGAAAGCATCGTAACACTCGGCTTTCGCGGGGAGGCTCTTTACAGTATCGCGGCTGTGGCGGAAGTGGAAATCATAACAAAGCGCCGCGAGGATGCAATGGGAACGCGCGCCGCCGTACGAGGTGGCGGCGAGCCGCTGCTCGAGCCTTGCGGCTGTCCCGACGGCACAAGCGTTGTTGTTCGTGATTTATTCTTTAATACGCCGGCAAGAATGAAGTTTCTGAAAAAAGACAGTGTTGAAGCAGGCTATGCGGAGGAGATTGTCCGTAAAATCGCCCTCGCACGCCCGGATATTTCCTTTCGCTTTATTGTAAACGGCAAAGAAATCTTTTTCACGCCCGGTGACGGCGAGCTACAAAATGCAGTTCTGGCGCTTTTCGGGCGTGACTATGCCGAGGCAATGCTTCCCGTCTCCTATGCGCAGGACGGCGTGCAGATTACGGGGCTCATTGGCAAAAGTGAGCTGACAAGGCCGAACCGCACGTTTCAGATTTTCTTTGTCAACGGCAGAAGTGTTATGCATAAAAGCTTCTCCATAGCGCTTATGGAGGCATACCGCGGTCAGATTATGACAGGAAGATTCCCTGTGGCCGTTTTACATATCAATATTGACCCTGCACTTTGTGATGTGAATGTACATCCTTCGAAAGCGGAAATCAAGTTTGCAAATGACAAGCCCATTTTTGATGTGATTTACTGGGGTACGAAAAATTCGCTCTATGCGATCCGCGATACGCGCACGCTGCATATAGAAACGACGCCTCCGCCGAAGAGGGAGACGGCTTCTCCGGTGCAGACCGAAGTCGTACCGCCTTCAGCGCCCACAAAGCCGCGTGCTGCCACGCCAGAAACGCCGGAAAAGAGAGAGTCGCCGCGCACGGTGACCGTGACGCCGCCGCCCGCATATTCCTATGCCGGAGAAAGAGAAGAGATGTGCTCTGCACCGCGTATTTCCGTGGAAGTTCCGCTTCCGGAGTTTCCTGAGAAGAAGGAAACTGCGGTAACACCTGCGCCCGCACGCGTACCGGAATCTACAGTCGAAGGTAAAGCCGAAGCTGTGCCCGCACCCGAGCCGGAGCCGTTTGTGCGCATTTTGGGGCAGGCATTTGATACCTATATCGTGGCCGAAGCAGAAGGAAAGCTCATTTTAGTTGATCAGCACGCAGCGCACGAGCGTATCTTATATAATGCCCTCCTTGAAGATATAAAGGGTAAGGGCGTGGACAGCCAGATGCTTCTGATGCCTACGAATGTGCGGCTTTCGCCGAGCGAAATGTCTGTATTTCTTGAAAACGAAGCACTTGTGCAGAAAATCGGCTTTGATGCCGAGGAGTTCGGCACGGGGATTGTCAAAATCAGTATGGTGCCCACGGCACTTTCCGATACCGATGTCTCCGCCGCATTTCTGGAAATTATCGACAGACTTTCCGCAAGACGGGACACCAAGACCACTGCCGAGATGGAAGCTCTCGAGAGCATCGCCTGCAAGGCGGCCTTAAAAGGCGGCCGGTACCTTTCCGAAAAGGAGCAGGAGGTTCTTGTGAAGAAGGCACTTCTTCTGGAAGGCATTGCCACCTGCCCGCACGGGAGACCGATTATTCTGTCACTCACAAAAAAGGAAATAGAGAAACAATTCCGCCGCATTGTATAATACAAAAGGGACTGAAAACCGAGGTTTTCAGTCCCTTATCTTGTCTATTCAATATCTTCAATAACCTTTTCCGGGGGCGTGTCTAAAACATCCGGATTTTCGAGAATGCTGCACAGATACTTTAGGGCAGAGGCGAAATAGTATCCGTCACAAATGCGCTCGTCCGTAGTCACCGTAAAGTCCAGAAACTTCTTGTACTCCGGCTCGCACGTGCCTCTTTGCGGTACAATCATCTTTTTCTTTGCGCCGTACGCGATGAAAATCGGTACGTTGCCAAAGTCATACAGATGATGGTAAATCGGCGGAATACCAAGTGACCCCATAGAGGTAATGACCATCGAGCCATGGAACGGGCTTAAATTCGTCAAAAACCGCGGCAGATGTCCGAAGTAATCGAGGAAGGTCAGAATCGAAACCGTAAAGCGAAGAAGAAGCCCCGGGATGTAGCGGAGAATACGTGCGAGCTTATCAAAATCGCTTTCCTCCGCAGCACCTTCACCACGGTTTGCATCAATTTCCTTTACAAAAGCATGGTATACATCGTCCGCCGTTGCCGACGGTGCAAACTTCAGCTTAATCATCGTGTCGGGCGCATCGAGCGTCATCGACATTTTAATCGCCATCACCGTTTCAATGTCGTGGCGGGCAAAAATCTTCTGCCCGGAGATAAAGCGGTTGATAGCGGGCCTTGCGGCCACGGTCCGCACATAGGCGGCTACGAGTACGTGCAGAACGCCAAAACTCTTAAGCCCTTCGGCACGTTTTTTACGGATATAGTCTTCTACCTTTGCAATATCCAACGTATAATGCACTTTATTTTGCGCGCCTGCGCGTGTTTTCATAATATAGGGGGAAACCATAGACATCGGGGGGAGAGTACGAAGGCGTCTCCCGTCTTTGCGGTCACCCCAGCGACGTTTTCTTTTCACTTTCAAAAAGTCCTTTCTATGTTTCTCTCTAAATGAAAAAAGAAGATATTCGCGAGGAAATATCTTCTTCTCAAACCAAACGAATTAAGCGCGTGTCACAAGACCCGAGCGCAGACAACGGGAACAAACATGCACCGTTTTCGGCGTACCACCAACGATAGCCTTAACTGTTCTGATGTTCGATTTCCACATCTTATTTGCTCTTCTGTGCGAGTGGCTGACCTGAATGCCAAACGAAACGCCCTTTCCGCAGATATCACACTTTGCCATATATATACACCTCCTTCGGTTCGTTTCCATACTGAAACAGATACATTATAGCATAACTTTTTGAAATATACAAGTCTTTTTTTTAATTTTTTATTTTTTTCAAAAAAATTGCAAAAAAGAGAAGAATATGGTATAATAAACTATAACTGTGAATTTGCAGAAAACCGTCAGGATATACATAGAAAAATCCGTGTGGGTTTAGGGCAAGGAGTCGTTTGCATGTCACATATTTATGCATCTGCCAAAGAATCGCTTTCCTCGGTTTTGCCGATTGCGATTATTGTTTTAATTCTGTCTGTCACCGCAGTAACGCTCGATGCCGGGGTGCTCGTTCTGTTTTTATTCGGCACAATTCTTCTGATCCTCGGAATGGGCTTTTTTACGGTAGGTTCCGGCATATCGATGGAACCGCTTGGCGATGGCATCGGGAAGTCTCTCAATAAAAACAGCAAAATTTTGCTGCCGCTTATTATCTGCGGCGTTCTCGGCTTTCTGATTACCGTGTCGGAACCGGATCTGCAGGTGCTTGCCGAGCAGGTGCCTACCATTCCGAATGCACTTCTTATAAACTGTGTCGGTATCGGCGTCGGTGTTTTTCTCAGTATCACGCTTGTCCGGAACAAAAAGAATATCCCACTTCGCACACTTTTGCTTATTTTCTACATCTTAATTATCGGCCTTTCCTTCTTTGCACCGGCCGAATTTGTACCTACAGCCTTTGATTCGGGCGGCGTTACCACCGGACCCATCACGGTGCCCTTTATTATGGCGCTCGGTGCAGGTCTTGCCTCTGTCAAGGGTGGTAAGCATAGCGGCGAAAACAGCTTCGGTCTTGTAGCACTTTGCAGTATCGGTCCCATCTTGTCGGTGCTTCTTCTTAGCATTTTCTTCAGGCCCCACGCTGCCACCTCGACCTATACGATGACGGAAATTACCACAACTACGGAAGCTTTCGGCGAGTTTGCACACTGGCTCCCGAAATATGCAAAAGAGGTTTTGATGGCGTTTGTGCCGATTGTTTTGGTCTTTCTTGTCTTTCAGCTTATCACAAGGAGATTCCATATTCATAATGTTCTCAAAATGTCCGTCGGTTTTGTATACACCTATATAGGGCTTGTACTTTTTTTGACGGGCGCCAACGTCGGCTTTATGCCCGCAGGCCGCCTTATCGGCGCAAAGCTTGCCGGGGGTTCCTTTCGCGCGATGCTTATTCCCGTCGGTATGGTGATGGGCTACTTCGTGGTTTCTGCAGAGCCTGCGGTGCACTCCTTAAAAAGACAGGTCAGCGAAATTACAAACGGCGCTATTTCCCAGAAAGCCGTAGCAACGGCGCTTTCCGTCGGCGTTTCGATTTCTGTGGGCATCTCTATGCTCCGTGTTCTTACGGGGATGCCGATTATGCCGTTTTTGATTTTGGGATATGCCATATCCATTGTCATCAGCTTTTTCGTGCCGCACATCTATACCGGCATCGCGTTTGACTCGGGCGGCGTTGCGAGCGGTCCGATGACATCGACCTTTATGCTTCCGTTTGCAATGGGTGCCTGCGAGGCCATCGGAGGCAATGTGATGATGGATGCCTTCGGCATTGTAGCGATGATTGCGATGACACCGCTCATCACGATTCAGACATTAGGCCTTTTTGAAAGGAGAAGACGTGCCCGCATGCTGCAGAGGCTTCACACCGAAATCAGTATGCTCGAGGATGATATTCTGTTCTTTGATGAGGAGGAGAGCGTATGAGCAAAAAACCGATGTTCCTTTTATCCATTGTAGAACGGGATAAAGGACAAAAACTGATAAAAGAACTCGAAAAGAACGATATCCGTATCAATTTCCAATCGGTCGGCCTCGGCACGGCACCTACGGAAATGATGGACATCTTCGGCCTTGGTTCACACGATAAAGATATCATCATAAGCCTCGGCGCGGAGGGTGTTGTCAAAACGATGATGGCGAATTTCGGCACGGCCTTTGAGAGCCACTCAAAATACGGCGGTCTTATGATTATTCTGGGGGTTTCCGCCGCGAGCAGACTTCTCACGGAGGTGCTCGGCTTCAATAACGATGTAAACGCAGAAAAAGGAGATGGCGCAATGAAAAACGAGCATCATAACAATTTGATTTTCATATCTGTAAATGAAGGCTACGCCGAGGACGTAATGCATACTGCAAGAAAAGCAGGTGCCACCGGCGGCACGATCATCAAAGGGCGCCTTGCCGAGGTTGAGCAGTTTGCCGCAATGGGCAAAACAAATATCGAGGGTGAGCGCGAAATCCTTTGTATCCTTGCACCGCTTGAAACAAGCCGCCGGATTATGCAGGATGTAAACGGGGCGTTCGGCCTTACTTCAGAAGCAAACGGCATTGTGTTCGCCATTCCTACCGAAAAGGCCTATAAGATCTAAAAAAGCGTACGGAGGAAAACAATTGGAAAGCTTACAGCTGTCATATAATGCCGTGGCGCCTCTCTTTGTGCTGATGCTTATCGGCTATTTTCTGAAAAAGATAAAGCTTACCGATAAAAGAGGCTTTGATACGATGAATAAAATGGTTTTCAAAGTCTTTTTGCCTGTGCTTTTATTTTATAATCTGTATAAAACGGACCTTGGCAGTATCTTTGATGGAAAGCTCGTTCTCTTCACCATTATCGCAATTCTTATAAATTTCGCCCTCGGGTATGCGGTGGCAATGTGCACCGCAAAGGAAAATGCAAAAAGGGGCGTAATACTGCAGGGAACCTTTCGCTCGAACTTCGCACTTTTGGGGCTTCCTTTCGTGGGATACCTCTATGGAAGCGGGGCGGGCGGCGTGGCATCTCTCATGGTAAGCGTGGTCGTGCCGATTTTTAATATTCTGGCCATCTTTGCGCTCACCTGGTTCGGAAACGGCGAGGGTCGCCCTTCCACTATGCATATGGTCAAGGAAATTTTCAAAAACCCCTTAATTATAGCATGCCTTTTCGGTGTTGGCTTTTTGCTTTTGGATCTTCGATTGCCTTCGCTACTCGAAAGTTCAGTAAAGGATGTTGCCGCGGTGGCAACGCCGCTTGCACTCATCGCGCTCGGCGCGGAGTTTGAATATCAGTCGATACGGAAATGTATAAAAGAAATCACGGTTACCGTCAGTGCAAAGCTCATATGGATTCCGCTTCTGGCACTTTCCGCGGCCGCCTGCCTCGGCATCCGTGGTGAAGCACTCGTTTGTGTGCTCATTACCTTTGGTGCACCTGTTGCCGTGTCGTCCTTTACGATGGCGCAGCAAACGGGTGGGGACGAGCAGCTGGCGGCGCACCTGGTAGTTATTTCTTCAGCGCTGTGCCTTATCACCCTGTTCGGCTGGACGTTCCTTTTAAGCTTTCTGGGCTTACTGTAGGAGCACTTTGGGGAAAGGAAGAAAATATGAAACGAATATCTCTCATACTGCTTTCGGCGCTTTGCCTTCTTTCGGGCTGCGCGGGCGAGAGCCCTATCGGCGGGGCAGAGGGCCCCACTTCCGTATATGTAGAAGAATCGAAGACATATGACTGGGGTCTTACGCTTTCGGCAGAAAATGTAACCGCCGGCGGTATAAAAATCCGTGTGACACAGAAAGGCGGCAAACCTACGGGCCAGCTTCAGACAGGGGCGGACTTTGTGCTTTTTGAAAAAAAGGGCGAAGACTGGGAACCGGTCAGCACAATTATCGAAAATTACACGTGGAATGCAATGGCCTATATCATCCGGAAAAATGAAACTACCGAGTTTTCGGTAGACTGGGAGTATCTGTACGGCAAACTTTCGCCCGGCGAATACTGCCTCAAAAAAGAATTTATGGATTTTCGCGCCGCGGGCGACTATGATGTGGAAGAATACTCGACTTTGTTTGTTGTGGCGGAAGAAAAATAAATTGGGGAAAAGGAATGCACTATAAAATGTGACCTACATAAACGGGCGCTTTGTTCTTGGGGATATGTCCTTTATCTCTGCAGACGAGGTGCATCCGAATACTTACGGCGTAGAGGAAATCGCAAGAAAATTTCTGCCGATTATCCGATAGCCCCAAAAGGAGAAACGAAAATGCTGGTGGTTGCAACAGGAAATATGGGTAAAATGAAAGAATTCCGCAAAATTCTGCCTTCCTATGAACTTATTACTATGCGGGAAGCAGGATTTACGGAAGAAATAATAGAAGATGGTGCAAGCTTTGAGGAAAATGCGCTGATTAAGGCGCGCGCTGTGATGCACGCTACGGGAAAAGCCGCGATTGCGGATGATTCGGGGCTTGCGGTAGATGCCCTTTCCGGCGCGCCCGGCATTTATTCGGCACGGTATGCGGGGGAAGACGCCACAGACGAAAAAAATGTGGAGAAGCTTCTTCTCGCCATGCAGGAAATTCCCGAAGCAGCACGTGGGGCGGCATTCGTATCTGTTATCGCCTATGTCACGCCCGAAGGGGAGGAAAAGGTCTTTCGCGGCGAATGTCGCGGTGTAATCTCGTTTTCACCGCACGGCACGAACGGCTTTGGGTATGACCCCGTATTTTACATTCCGGAATACGGCAAAACCTTCGGGGAACTTTCGCCCGAAATAAAAAATGAAATCAGCCACCGCTCGCGAGCGCTGGCAAAGTTTCGCGCATATCTTGAAAAATAGCGGGAAGGCTACATCGGGCGAAACTTCGCCCGATGCAGTGCCCTTTCGGATTTAGCAGCAGCTCTGGTTGTTACAACCGCCGCAGAAGCAGTTCAAGAAAACATAGATGATAAGAATCCACCAAATCCATTCACAGCAGTTATTGCTGTTGTTTCCGCAAGAAAGACCGCAGTTCATCATGTATACTCCTTTCTGAAAGCTAGATAGAGATTCTCTTAGTCGCAGCAACCGTTGCCGCAGTTGCTCTGGCAGCCACCTACGAGATTGTTCGAGCCGCAGCCGCAGCAGAAGATGAGGATCAGAATGATGATAATCCAGAGACAGGAATTACCGTTGTTGTTGCCACATCCACCAAATAAACCCATGTGTAAGTCCTCCTTAAATATTGATAGTACTGTAAAACAGCACACCGCTGTTTCAATAGTATAGTATGTAAACGCCACTTTTTTGGTGACACAGGAAAGGCGGAAGTGTTTTGAAAATTTTAGTTTTAACAATTTCAACCGGTCAGGGTCATACGCAGACTGCAATGGCCATCTCCGAGTATTTCGAAACCCGCGGGCATGAGTGCCGCGTGCTGGATGCCTATAAGGCAACAAACCCGCTTCTCAGCGATTCTCTTGAAAAGGGATATCTTGTGGGCACGCAGTATGCAACCGGTATGTACAGAAGAGCGTACCGCCTTGCAGAAAAGAGCGAGCACCACGGTATTCCCTTAAGCCGCATTGCCAACAGTGTTGTGGGGCAGAAGCTTCTTCGTCATATCGAATCCTTCTCGCCTGATGTGATTATTACCACACATCTTTTTGCGGCGCTCCATCTGACATATCTGGAAGCAGAACTCGGGGAAATCCCCACCTTCGGTATCGTAACAGACTTCACGATGCATCCGTACTGGGAGAATACAAGGCTTGACTATTATGTGACCGCATCATCCCTCCTGAATTACCAGTGCATCCGGAAGGGAATTTCGGAGTATAAGATTTTGCCGTTTGGGATTCCCGTGCGGGAAAAATTCACCACGTCCGTTTCCAAAGCGGAGGCACGTGCGGCGCTCGGCATCGAGAATAAAACCACGATTTTGGTGATGATGGGCAGTATGGGCTACGGCAATATGACAAAGAGCATACGCCAGATTGATAAGATACAGGATGATTTTCAGCTTCTTTGTGTCTGCGGCAAAAACAGGAAAGCGAAGCGCGATATCGACCGGCTGAAAACGGCGCATACTTTGTATGCTTACGAGTATGTAGACAATGTGGATGTGATGATGGATGCGGCTGACCTTATGATTACAAAGCCGGGCGGGATTACGCTTTCGGAAAGCCTTGTCAAAGGGGTGCCGACCATTCTGATGAACCCGATTCCGGGGCATGAGGACAGAAATCGCGAGTTCCTTGTCAATAACGGCCTTGCGATGGCTGTTTCGAGTACTTGCCCGATTGAGGAGGCAGTATACCAGTTTTTGCAGAATGATTGGCGGCGTGAAAACCTTCGGGAGGGGATTCGCACCATAAGCGAGCGAAACCCTATGAAGCGTCTGGGAGATTTTATTTTTGAAAAATATGAAAGAAAAGATGAGATACTTGCCACTGCCCCGGCACGTGGAAGCAATATGTAAAACACTTACGGACGCGGGTTTTCGTGCCTATGCGGTAGGCGGATGTGTAAGGGACCTTCTTTTGTCCCGCACGCCGCACGACTATGATGTGGCCACCTCCGCACGGCCGGAGGAAGTAAAGCGCCTTTTTCCGCACACCTATGATACCGGGCTTTTGCACGGCACAGTAACAGTTGTAACCGATGAGGGTGCGATAGAAGTTACCACCTTTCGGAAAGACGGTGCATACACCGATAAAAGAAGGCCGGACAGCGTGGATTTTCTTTCGGAGATTGACGAAGATCTAAAAAGGCGGGATTTCACCGTAAACGCCATAGCGTATAGCCCTGAAAGCGGGGTGTATGACCCGTTTTCAGGAGAAGCCGACCTTGAAAAGAAGCTTCTTCGCACGGTGGGGGATCCGCGCCAGCGGTTTGGAGAGGATGCCCTTCGCATCCTGCGCCTTTTTCGCTTTGCGGCGCAGCTTTCGTTTTCTGTGGAAGAAGAAACGGAAAAAGCGGCCAGGGAAATGGCGGCTACGCTGCAGGATATAAGCCGCGAGCGGATTTTTGCCGAACTTACAAAGCTCCTTACGTATGCCAATTTTTCGGCGCTTTCGGCGGCTGAGGTCGTCTTTCGCGTCACTGTGCCAAAGGCCTCGCTTTCTGCATCGACATTTCAGAAGGTTGCGGCGTGTCGCACGCTTTCGGCAAAATGGGCGCACCTTCTGGACGAGGATGCCGCGGAAACACTGCGGTCTTTGCATGCCCCGCGTGCACTCGTTCTTTCCGCAGAGGAGCTTTCTGCCTATAAAAGGGGCGAAAGCATAGTTTTTGATGTCGCGTCTCTTAAACATTCGTCCGCGGAAGAGCTTTTTGATTTTTTGCAGGACGCGGCGGCTGAGAAAGAATGGATATGCGCAAAGGAAAACGGCACTTTAATGCATATGGCGGAACTTCCAATTTCAGGCAGGGACCTTGCGGAAATCGGTTTTTCCGGCAGGGAAATCGGCGAGGCACTCGGAAAACTTTTTATGTATGCCATCAAGAACCCTGCAAATACTAAGAAAGAAATTTTATGGGAGGAAGCTCTGTGGATATACAAAAACGAACACTTAAAAACGGAATAACGCTTTGTATGCTGCCGGACAAAAAGTTCAAAAACAGTGTTATCGGCATCTATTTTCATATGCCGCTCGCAGAAGAAAAGGCAACCGCGCTTGCACTTTTGCCGAAAATGCTGACGGCGGGCAACTCGAAATTTTCTGATCGGTCGGCGCTTCATCTGTACCTCGAGGAGCTGTACGGTACGAAACTGCATACAGGCGTAGAAAAATCGGGCGAAATGCAGACGGTGTATTTTGTAGCCGATTCCATCGCCGATGCCTATGCAGGCGAACCGCTTTTTGAAAAGATGCAAAACCTGCTTTCCGATATCATTCTTTCCCCCCGCACCGAAGGCGAGGGGTTTGATGCGGCAGTGTTAACCCGTGAAAAAGAGGCGCTTTTGGAAGATATTCGTGGCATTGTGAACGATAAAAGACGGTATGCCCTCGTTCGCTGCGCCGAGGAAATGTGTAAAGGGGAGCCGTATGCTATCCGTGCTGACGGGCGGGAGGAGGACCTGCCGCGCATCACCCCTGAAAGCGCTTATCAGATATACCGCGAGATGCTCTCTTCGGCTCGCGTAGATATTTTTGTGTCCGGCAATTTTGAGGAAGCGGCGGCTCGCAGTGGCGCAGAACGCCTTGCCGAAAAGCTGGGTGCGCGAAGCGCAGAATACCCGGGAGCACTGCGAAAGACTGCAGACGAAGTCCGCTATGTGGAGGACAAGGAAGCGGTTCTCCAGGGAAAACTCGTTATCGGCTACCGTGTGGATGTGGACCCTTCTTCGGACGACATGTATGCCCTGATGCTGTATAACCGCGTGTTCGGCGGCGGCACCGCCTCAAAGCTTTTCAATAACGTGCGCGAGAAGATGAGCCTTTGCTATTATGCATCCTCGGGGCTTGAACGCGCCAAGGGGCTTATGTTTGTGCAGTCGGGCATTTCTTTTTCGAAGTACGCCGTGGCGCTGGAAGCTATCCGCGCGGAAGAAGCGGAAATCCGAAAGGGAAATATTACCGATGCGGAATTTTCGGGCGCGGTGCAGGGTGCCATCTCGGATCTTCGCGCCTGCAAGGATTCGCCCTCCCAGCTTATGGGATACCACCGCCGTCAGCTCCCGTTTGGTGATATTATAGAAATTGACCGCGTCATTGATAAGATTCTGGCAGTCAGAAAGGAAGACGTTGCGGCAGTTGCCGGGCGCATTTTTATGGATACGGTTTACTTCTTAAACGGAAAAGGAGGGAAAGAAGTATGAAAACATATCCTTCCATCGGTGAAACACTGTATGATTTCAAGCATAAAAGCGGTCTTCGCGTCTTTGTGCTTCCCAAAAAAGGATTTGGAAAGAGCTTTGCTCTTTTTGCGGCAGATTTCGGCTCTGTCAACACTGCCTTTACGGCGGACAGCGTAAAAATCCGCGTGCCGGACGGTGTAGCACATTTTCTGGAGCATAAGCTCTTTGAAGAGGAAGAGGGGAATGTATTTGAGAAATTCTCGGCACTTGGCGCCTCTGCCAATGCATACACGTCGTTTGATATGACGGGATATCTCTTCTCCGCCACCTCGAATGTGTACGAGGCACTTTCGGTTCTGATTCGGTTTGTGCAAAATCCGTATTTTACGGAAGAAAATGTAGAAAAGGAAAAGGGTATCATCGGGCAGGAAATTGATATGTACCGCGATGATCCGGCGTGGAACTGCTTTTTCTCGGCACTTCGCGCAATGTACAGCACCCATCCCATTCGGATTGATATTGCAGGCGATCAGGAATCCATCGCCAAAATCGATAAAACACTTTTGTATCAGTGCTATAACGCGTTCTATGCACCCGAAAATATGATTTTATTCGTTGCGGGTGATGTAGAACCGGAAAAAGTGCAGAAGGTTGTAGAGGAGACGGCGGCAGAAAGACGCTCGCCAGCTCTTGAGTGGAGCCTTCCGGAAGAAGGCGAGGAAATTGTAAAAGCGGAAGTGGAAGCCGAATTTATGGTTTCGCGCCCGATGTTTTCCGTATGCTTTAAGGAGAAACCTATGGAAGACCCCGTTTTTGCAGATGCCGTGTATGAAGTGCTCGGGTCCATCCTTTTCGGCAAAAGCACCTCTCTTTTCAAAGAGCTTTACGGCGAAGGCCTCATCGGCGAAGATGTTTCCTGCGGCTATAGCGCAGGGCGCGGGTATGCATTTTTGGCAATAGAAGGGGAAAGCGAAAACCCGCGTGTTGTTCGTGACAGGATTTTAGACCGCGTGGAAAAGGTGCGCAGAGAAGGCATCGGAGAGGCGGAATTTGAAAGAGCAAGAAAGAACGCTTTGGGCACCGTGATCCGTATGATGGACAGCACCGAGAAAATTGCGCACAATTTTGTGCCGATGGCCTTTCGCGGCGGCGATTTTCTCTCTTACCCTGATGTTTTGCGCGCGCTTACGCTTTCAGATGTAACCGCGGCACTCGGCGGCGGACTTGCAGCTTCAAAATGCGTCCTTTCCGTTGTAAAACCGAAAAAGGGAGGGGAAGAAAATGAATAAGATAGCATTCCCGGGCCTCGGCCTTTCCTTCACACTACATGAGATTGCCATACCGCTTCCGTTTGGAAGCGGGGGCATCCGCTGGTATGCGCTTATTATTATGCTCGGCATTATTGCGGCACTTTTGATCGGGACAAGAGAAACAAAGCGTCTCGGTGAGGACCCCGACCATCTTTATAATATGGTTTTGTGGGGGCTTCCTGCGGCCATTGTGGGCGCCCGCCTTTATTACGTTCTCTTTTCTTTTTCGGAGTATAAGGACAACCTTTTGTCTGTGTTTTACATATGGGAGGGCGGCATCGCCATTTACGGCGGTGTCATCGGGGCCTTACTTGCAGGCATTTGCTATACGAAAAAACATAAACTGCCGGTCTGGAAATTTCTCGATATCGGTGCATACGGATTCCTTATCGGGCAGTGCATCGGCAGATGGGGGAATTTCGTCAACGCCGAAGCATACGGCGAAATTACGAATCTTCCGTGGCGTATGCTTGTAGACGGCAAAGCGGTACATCCTACATTTTTGTATGAATCCCTTTGGAATCTTGCTCTTTTCCTCTTTTTGTGGTTTACGCGGAAAAAGCGTGGCTTCGAAGGGCGCGCCGCAAGTCTTTATATGGTCGGCTACGGGATTGGGCGCTTCTTCATTGAAGGACTGCGGGCGGACAGCCTCTGGCTCGGAAATCTCCGCATTTCGCAGGTTTTTTCACTCGTCCTTGTGATAGGCGGCATATTCCTCTATCGCGCACGGAAAAAGGCAAACGTGGAAGAATAATACTTCGAAATAGTTGTTGACTTTTCGGGGGATAAAATGGTACAATAGAAATACGCTTAAAGCAGGAAAAGGAGGAACTTCCTATGCAGATTCGAAAAAGAATTTTAGCGGCACTTATGAGCGTTTTGATGCTGTTTTCGCTTGTGCCTCTCGGTGTTTTTGCGGAAGAAACGGCGACGGGCGCGGTAAATCTTACAGACATTGATGCCGGCAGCACGGTGGGAAAGGCTGTTACAGAGCTTGTCAAGCTCGGCATTATCAACGGGTACGAGGATGGTACCTTCCGCGCGGATAACACCATTACGCGCGGCGAGGTTTCCAAAATCATCATTTCTTTCCTCGGGCAGGAGAGCATTGCATTCGATACAGTTCCCTCCGGATTCCCGGATGTGGACGATGCAGCGCACTGGGCCAAAAAGTACATTAAGCTTGCGGCAGACCAGAAGATTGTAAACGGCTATACCGACGGCACATTCCAACCGGATGCACCCGTCAGATATACGGAAATCGTAAAGATGCTTGTCTGCTCCCTGGGTTATGGAGATATGGCACAACGCCGCACGGCACCGGGCGCCCCGTGGTATTCGGGCTATATGGCCGTGGCGGCTGAACAGGGCATTCTGAAGAACGCTTCCGTCAATAATGTGGAGGACTATGCCTCCCGTGGCACAGTTGCGATTCTCACAAACAACTGCCTGCGCGTTGAAATTATAGAAACAGATGCCGATGGCAATATTATTTCGGACTCGCAGACAGCCCTCGATAAGTTCCAAGGCAAAGAACAGATCACCGGTATTGTTACGGGCGTACCGCAGACCGGTATTTACGGCGGGGATACAAGCCTTGCCAAAGATCGCATTCTGGTAGAAGTCAAAGGCGAAGAAAAACTTTATAATGTACCCGAAGGGTATGATACAATGTCCATCCTCGGCAGAAAAATCAGTGCTTATGTAGAACCGGGCATGGATGATACCCTTGAAATATCCCAGATTACCATAACCAAAACGGAAGAGGTAAGGCTCACATCGGATATGATCGAGACCGTTTCTGACGGAATCGTCACCTACTATGCCGAAAAAGGCGGACGAGCCCAGAAAATGGGGATTGAAGATGTAGAGGTTATTTATAACGGCAAGCACGATGCTACGTATGATACGGATGACTTCGGTGACCTTGGCTCCGCAATCGTGGAACTTATTTGTAACGATGGTGACGGCGATGCCGAAGTAGCCTTCGTAACCGAGTACGAAAACTTCGTAGTGAACAGCGCGGATAAGAATATGAACCCGCCGAAGGTGTACGGAAAGTACAACGCGGGCACACTCGAGATCCCTTATAAAAATTCCGGCGTACATTTTTCGCTGACAAAGCAGGGAAACACCGATACGCCCGAAGCTATCATTAATTCGCTCTCTCAGTGGAATGTTATTAGCGTTATGCGCTCCAAGCCCACGGCAGAAGGCAAGGGCATTTGGAATGGCGTTGTTTCCACGAAAAAAGTCACCGGCAAAATCACGGAAGTCGACGGAGACGGCAGAAGAAAAATCGGAAATGCCTATTATGCTATTGCTGATAACTATGCCCGCTATACGGGCACAAAGCCGGAAATGAAGCTTGGCGAACAGGTTTCCGTATACCTTGATATGGAAGGCAAAATCGCTGCGGCAACCGTGTCCACAGCGCAAAGTACAACGTATCTTGCATTTCTCATTGATGCGGATAAGGAAGCCGGCAAAAGCGGAAGCGTATATGCTACCTTCTACGGTATCACGGGCACAACCAAGCGCCAGACGATGGTACTTGCTGACCCTGTAACGATTGACGGCGAGCTGTATCGCGAACCTGCAGATGCCTTAAAGGCTCTGGAAGATGCGGCCACCATTTACAACGAGGGAAAAGCGGAAGCCGGCATTATGGTCACGCCGTATTCGCAGATGATTCGTTACAGTAAAACTTCTGCAGGAAAGATTGACACGATTGATACGATTCTCAATAAGAAGAATTCCTCCGACCTTTCTCTGGATGTTTCCTATCCGCAGGATAACACGGTAGAGCAGGATGGAGAAAATGTACTGAAGCACACCACGAGTGGCCGTTTTGAAAACGGGCAGGGGAAGGTAGCCTTTATTGCAAACTCTTCCACCAAGGTTCTGGAAATCCCGATGGATGTTACAGACACCTCCAAATATTTCATCCGGAATTCCTTTACGAGCAATACGAAATATCAGATGGAAGCGTTTAATGTCGGCAGTACGAAAATCGCAAAGTATGCCATTTCCTACTCGGGCGGTATTTTTGCGGGTAGCGCAGCTATTAACACGAAATCGCCCATTATGATTGCAACAGAGGTTTCCAGCGTGCGTGACGATGAAACTGCAGAAATTATGGATAGGGTTTCAGGTCTTACATTCCCCGGCGGTTCGGCAGTGGATGTCCGCAGCACCAAAGAGGAAATGCTCCGCGGTAAGTATCAGCAAGGCGATATGTTCCGGTATGCAGTCGCAGATGGCGAAGTCAGCGATACGCAGCAGCTCATAGATTTTGGCACAACGAAAGCAACCGTGTTCAACTGCGATGGCGTTGAGGTTTCCACGCCGCTTCGTGGCGAACTTGAAGAGGTGGCAAAAGCCGCAAAAGAGGCACGAATCTTCAAAGTAGATACAGTGTTAGATTCTGCGACAGCAGGCGGCTTCTTGTTCGGCACGGCGATGGGCTTCGAAAAGGAAGAAAACGGGCAGATGTCCCTGTCGCTGGTTCCGACCATCAAAGAGGACGAAGGCGGTATCCAGAGAGTAGACGAGTTCCTCTTTGATAATGTCAAGAATGCCAAAGTGTTCCTGTATGACTATACGGCCGTGAAGGACGATATGAAGGTACAGATGGATGTAAGCCTTGAGGGCAACATTCAGCCGTATTCAATTACAAACAATGCAGATTCTGCATCGCAGATTCTGGTCTACTACACAGGTTCCTACAATGTAAAGGCAATTATCATTTTCCGTTACTAGGAAAGGCTTGGCGGGGCAAAAACGCCCCGCCAATGTCATTTGTGGAAAGGAGAACTTCTGGTGTTTAAAAGAATACTGAGCCTCGTGCTTTTGTGCCTCTGGATGGGCGTGATTTTTTTCTTTTCCGCACAGCCGGCGAAAAAGTCATCTGCCGTAAGCGGCGCCGTACAAAAGAAGGTGGAAGCGGTGGTGAAAAAGGTATTCCCGAAGCTCGACACAAACAAGCCGAAAACGCAGTCACTTATGACGCGCATCGTGCGAAAAACGGCGCACTTCTGTCTTTATTTTGTACTGGGTATTTTTGCCCTCTGCACCGCCATTTCCTTCCGGAACAAAAAAGGCGTGTGGCTTTGGGCACTTCTCATCTGTGTTTTGTATGCGGTGAGTGATGAGGTACACCAGAACTTTGTCAAAGGCCGAAGCTGTGAATTTTTTGATGTCTGCATCGATACGGCAGGCGCGCTTTTCAGCATTACACTTGTAACGCTTGGAAGAAAAATTTGTAAGCACTTTCATAAAACCGCGTAAAAAAGAGACATACCGTTTGGTATGTCTCTTTTATCTTGCCTGCATATCTGCTCCAAGCGCACGGAGCTTCTCAGGGAAATGCGCGTACCCCCGCGCAATATATTCTGCACCTTCGATTTCTGTTTCGCCGTCGGCCACAAGGCCCGCAAGCACAAGCGCCGCACCGGCACGAAGGTCTGGGGCGGCCACGCGCGTACCCATAAGATGCGCCCTTCCTTTCACGATGGCGGCGCGCCCTTCAATAGTAATGTCGGCGCCCATACGCCGAAGCTCGTTTACGTGCATGAAACGATTTTCAAAAACCGTTTCCGTGATAATGCCCGTGCCCTGCGCCACACTCATAAGCGCACAAAGCTGGGACTGCATGTCCGTGGGGAAACCGGGGAAGGGAAGCGTTTTGATATCGGTGGGTATAAGCTCCGCACCGGCCTCTATAAGGGCGGAGGTCTCACTTTCCGTAATCCGCACGCCCATTTCACGAAGCTTTGCCGAAAGCGGCTTTATATGCTCGGGCACAATGTTTCGAAGTTCCACCCGCCCTCCCGTAATGGCCGCGGCCACCATAAAGGTGCCGGCCTCAATCCTGTCGGGAATGATGGTGTGCTCGGCGGCGTGCAGAGAAGGCTTTCCCCATATCTTGACAGTATCCGTGCCGGCACCGCGCACCTCTGCACCCATACGGGACAGAAAGGTTGCAAGGTCGGTGATTTCCGGCTCCACTGCCGCGTTTTCAATTACGGTCTGCCCGTCAGCGAGGCACGCGGCCAGCATGATGTTTTCCGTTGCCCCAACACTCGGGAAGTCCAGATATATATTTGCGCCCCGAAGCCGGGCAGCTTCTGCTTCTATATAGCCGTGTGTATGTGTAAGCTGCGCGCCCATCGCGGCAAAGCCTTTCAGATGGAGGTCGATAGGGCGCGTGCCGATTTTACAGCCGCCGGGAAGCGCAATTTTGAAGCGGCCGTACTTGGCAAGAAGCGGCCCCGCAATGAGAAAAGAGGCACGAAGGCGGCTTGTATCCGTGTAGGCGGCTTCGAGGTTTTGCACGCCGCGCGTGTCAATGTGAAGCCCTTTTGAAGAAGGCAAACATACCGCGCCGAGTTTTTTGATAATTTCCAGCATATTGTACACATCGGAGAGCGGCGGGATTTCATAGAGCGTGCAGGGGGAAGAGGCTAAAAGCGTTGCGGCAAGGATAGGGAGCGCCGCATTTTTGGCACCGGCAATGCGCACAGTGCCCGAAAGCGGCCCCGTGGGACGGATGCGGATGAGAGACATTGGGGTTCTCCTTTTTATATACTTTTCTTATCTTGTGCACAAACAGAAAAAGTATGCGAAAAGAAATTTTGGGTATTTACAAACTCCTTTTTTTGCGGTATACTGTATAAATAGTACATTATGCAGTACGGAAGGACGGTATACATGGTTATTACTGAGGTTTTAAGAGAAAATGCAAGGAAGTACGGTAGCTGTGCGGCGCTTGTAGAAATCAGCCCCGAGGTGCGTGAAAAGCAGGCTTGGCGCGATTTTGAGCTAGTGGAAGCGGCCGCAAAAAATGCAGGGCGCCGCGAAATCACATGGCGCGAGTTTGACGAAAGCGCCTGCCGCTTTGCCAATATGCTCACAGCGCTTGGCATCAAGAAGGGGGATAAGGTTGCAATCCTTCTTATGAACTGCCTCGAGTGGCTTCCCATCTATTTTGGTATTCTCAAAACGGGCGCACTGGCCGTGCCTATGAATTTCCGCTATGCAGCAGATGAAATTTCCTATTGCTCGGGTCTTGCTGAGGTGGATGTTTTGATCTTTGGCCCTGAGTTTACAGAACGCGTAACCGCGGCCAAGGGCGATATGCCCGGCGTGAAACAATATATCTTTGTGGGTGAGGATACACCCGATTTTGCCGTAGATTATAACGGGCGCCTCCCCGAAATGTGTGCAGACTTTACGGATGCACCGCTTTCGGAAGAGGACGATGCGGCCATCTACTTTTCTTCCGGCACCACAGGCTTCCCCAAGGCTATTTTGCATGCACACAGAAGCCTCATATCCTCGTGCATTACGGAAAATAAACACCACGGGCAAACGAAGGACGATGTGTTCCTCTGCATTCCGCCGCTGTATCATACCGGCGCGAAGATGCATTGGTTCGGAAGCTTTCTGGTCGGCGGCAAAGCAGTGCTTCTTCGCGGCGTAAAGCCGGAGTGGATTTTAAAAGCCGCTTCCGAGGAAAAGGCATCTATCGTATGGCTTCTCGTGCCGTGGGCGCAGGATATTCTCGATGCGATTGACCGCGGCGATGTCAATATAGAAGAATATGACCTTGCTTCTTGGCGGCTCATGCATATCGGCGCACAGCCGGTACCGCCGAGCCTTATAAAGCGCTGGCGTGAGCGTTTCCCGAATCACGCATATGATACCAATTACGGGCTTTCCGAATCTATCGGCCCCGGCTGTGTACATCTTGGCGTAGAGAATATACATAAGGTGGGCGCCATCGGTATTGCCGGTCATCTTTGGGAAACGAAGATTATTGACGAAAACGGAAGCACCGTTTCTCGTGGCGAAGTGGGGGAACTTGCAGTAAAAGGCCCCGGCGTTATGAAATGCTATTATCGCGATGAGGTGGCCACAAATGCGGTACTGCACGACGGCTGGCTCTACACAGGCGATATGGCCATGGAAGATGCGGATGGCTTCATTTTCCTCGTAGACCGCAAAAAAGACGTTATCATCACAGGCGGCGAAAACCTCTACCCTGTGCAGATTGAAGATTTTCTCCGCACAAACCGCGAGATTAAGGACGTGGGCGTTATCGGCCTTCCGGATGACAGACTCGGCGAGATTGCCGCGGCCATTATCGAACTGCAGCCCGGCAGCACCTGCACGGAAGCAGATATCGAAGCGTTTTGTCAGGCACTTCCACGATATAAAAGACCGCGCCGCATCATCTTCGCCGATGTACCGCGCAACCCCACCGGCAAAATCGAAAAACCGAAACTCCGCGAAAAATACTGCGGCGAAAGCCTCGTAAAAAAGCAAATCGAGAAATAAGAAAAGGATGTGAAACCTAGGTTTCACAGCCTTTTTGCGTATAAGGAAGGCAATGGGCGCGGTAGAAAAAATCGAGTAGACGGTTACACCCTTCTTGAAAACCGCAGAAGAGGAATCGTAAGCAGCGAAACACTAGATGTCCTCACCGAGAACGGCGTGGAGATAACCGCCGACGAGGTAAGAAAGGTCACGGGGTTTGGCGAGGAAGGGGCGAAACTTGTGGCCAATTATTCGAATGCAGACGGGGCAACCTTTAACAAAGTGCTGGAAGAGGTCAAGGCATCGTACATGACAGGCTTTAAGCAACCGGACTTGAATGTTAAAAAAGGCAAGGACGTATTTATATCCAAAGCACAAGAAGATGCGTTCACGGCAGGGCAGATGGACAGAAAAATGGAAGACCTCGCCGCCAAAGAAAGGTTTAGAAATGCAGTTGTAAATATGGAAAGCGGCGTTCTTGCGGAAAACCTGCCGAGCGATGTTAAACAAAGCGAGGTTGCAACGCTCAATCTTTTAGCAGAAGGACTTGGCGTAAAGGCGTATATGGCAAAGGGCCTAAAAGGCAACGCCGAGTACAACAGGCAAACGGGGGAAGTGCCTATTGACTTCGATTTTGAAAGAGAAGTGGGCGGGCAGAAGGTATCTATTGTCTTCCATGCGGCGCACGAAATAGCGCTGCATAGAGTTGTCGACCTTGCCCCTGAAGAAGGCAGCGCGTTTGTGTATGCGATGTATAATCACATTGCCGGCAATGAGCCGTCTATATTTACCGTTGCAGACCAAAAACGAAGTGCATACGCCGCACAGGGCGAGGAAATATCTCTTGCAAAGGCAATGGAAGAAGTTTCTGCAAACAACATTCTCTACCTTTACGGCAACGATGAGGCGCGATTCCATAAGGCTATTGACAGCATCATCAACGGCACGGACGAAAAGGCAAAGCAAGGCTTGCGGAAGTACATTGAGTATCTTGCCGAGATGATTAGGAAAATTCGTGATTTTCTTGCAGGCAAGAGCGCCAAAGAAAAAGCAAAGATTCAGCCAAAGCTTGACGAAATCACAAGTCTTCGCGATATGTTTGAGACTGCTGTCGCAAAGGCTGTGGAAAACAAAAAGGCGGTGGAAGCAAAGGCTCATACTAAACAGACCGCAGAGGCACAAAAAAACACCGACACAGAGGACGGCGTAGACTTTAGCTTGAAAAATGTTGATGGCAAGAGCTTTGTATGGATTGAAGAAAGTGGACTGACCAACAAGCAATTAAACAGCCATCAAGCTGTTGCAGGCTACATTGCACAACATATAGGCGAAGTTTATACGATTATAGAAAGTGGGCAGAAGGTCTACATTGGCGAGGATTTGCCGCAAGAGTACACGCATTCGAAGTACACCACTTTTCTCCGTAGGGTTAATCGCACCGCCGCAAGAGGTAAAAATAAAGCTGTTGACGGCTTTGGAGAATTGATAGAAACAGCTACGAATCGCAGGTGGGAAAAGACGCAGCACACACATAATAAGGATGCGAAGTATGGTATGTATCGTTATGCTAATTCCTTTGCTTTCCCGATAAAAGATAATCGAGGAAAGATAACAAAGGTACGAGCTTTTGATGTCGAGCTGTTGATTAGGAATGCTTCTGATGGCAACAAATACCTATACGATATTGTTGGGATTGAAGAAAACACTACCGCCGAGATTGGTCTTCTCGAAAGAATGACCAGATTGCCTGCCGAAAGACAGGCTACACGGGATAGTGTTTCTAATGACAATATACCACAAAATTCAAATTCTGTCAAGAATGAAATTTCTCTCAAAAAAGAGAATTCCTCCGATACTCTTGAAAAAAACATGGGAGCGGAGTATAATGGAAATACAAGCTATTCGTTAAAATGGCGCACAGATTTGAACGCAACGCAGTTCAAAATGCTGGAAGACTGGATTCGGCAGGTTGAGAATCACGAACCTAAAAGAATCGCAGATACGGTTGGATGTTGGTATAAAGGCAGAATTGACGGAGAAGCTTTGTTTGCCATATACAGCACGGAAACCCCAGAACATCCTACAATCCTCTACGAAAGAAAAGGCGATGACGGAAGCTTTGAATTAGATATTTTAATTGATTTATTGGAGGACGAAGAAGATGGCAAGGGTATTAACGGAAAACCAAGTTTTGCTCAAAGGGTATCTCAAGGAAGTTGGTTGCAAAATGTCAACAGTAGTCAAAATAATCTTCGAAACCTGGGAGGCGGAAGACACAATCAAAATGTTGGAGTTTTGCCGAGACAATCCCAACGCAACGGAAGCCGAGCTTTTAGAAATGTCCTCGAAAATCTCTTCAGAGAATCGGAAGAAAAGAGCTATTCACTCAAGAGAATAGACGGACAAAAGAACACCGCTCCAGAGGGCGGTGTGGACTTTTCCTTGAAGACATTAGGATATGCGGATAAAGTGTTTGATTTTGAGGTTACGCAATCTGACATCAACCGGTACATAGAAAAAGCCTATCTAAACGATAATGAAAAATCTTACATTAAATTCCTAAAGGTTGGAAGGGATTTGATAAATGAAGTATCTTCTGATGTGGATATATCGGGTTATTCTCATGCGTTGCGCGATAATGATATTCGGCATATCAAGAACTCCCACGGCAAAAAAACAAATGAAAAATACCCTGTTACCGAAGCAGATGTTGAGCTAATTCCGTATATTGTTGAAAATTACGATAAAGTATTTTACAAAACAAACGCAAATGGTGATCCGGGTTTGATTTATGTAAAAGTAATGCCGGGTGATGTGATTTATTATGTCGAAGCAATAACAACGGAATATAACAGAGAAAAACTTCTTATTAACAAGCAAATGGTAAAAACGGGGATAGATAGTATTCCAAACCTGTATGGCTTGATTGATGCTATACATAAAAAACAGAGTAGTTCTCAATATCTCGCTGATTTGCATGAAATCCGCAAGGCGTACGTCCAAGACGTTAAAGAGAACTACTCTAGGGATAATATATCACACCCCCAAAAAATTGTCAAGAGTGATTTTTCTCTCAAAGACTCCGACTATATAAAAGCGGTTGAAAGCGTCCCCGCGAGGCGTGAGAGCAACTATTCGGACGAGTTTGTTAAAAGCACCTTTGAAAGTTTTGGGATTGACGCGCCTGGGGATTACATTCACGTGCAAAGACAAGTGCTAAAAACTCTTCTCGGGGAAAACTTTTTTACAGATACCGAGAAGCGAAAAAGAGTAGACGTCAACGAAGATTCCGGTATGATTATTGAAACAAATAAAAGCGGAATCGACGAGACATTTAATTTGAAAAATTATGCACGTCTCGGTAAGAATAAGAAAATTACAAAGCTTGCTACGATAAGGAGATTACCAGAAATCATCGAGAAAGGACGTCTTGTTGCTGATAATGTTCAAAACCAATACGGAAACAGCGATAATAAAAAATTTGCGTACATCGAGCATACGCTGGAGGTCGACGGAAAAGACGTTACCATCCGCCTAGATATTAAAAAATCACCGCAGAAAAACAAATTCTGGGTGCACAGGGTTTGGGAAAAAGAAACGGCCAACACTTTCCCTGCAAGCATCAATACAGATGCTGAGGCAGGGCACACAAGTGCTGACCTTAACAAGAGTGTAGCACATCCCGAACAAAAAGTCAAGAGTGATTTTTCTCTCAAAGGCATGCTCTCGGAGAGGGAATATGTTGCCACCATTCAAGGCTTGCAAAAAGGGGACGAGGCCGCCAAACGCAAGTTGGCAAAGTATGTAGAGAAAGGGCACGTAAGTACTGAACTTTACAACGAGCTTATAGAAAGGTACGGCGCAATCCCAAGCGGAGAAAAACCGCACAGAGACATACAAGTGCCTCAGAAAACAGGAAAAAACAAGAAAGTATCGCAGACCGTTCGCACAATCCTTGAAGCCAAGGCAACCCCTGACGAAGCGCTACCGACGATTGAGAAAATGGTCGAGGACGGTATCTTCTCGTATGATGCCTACACAGACAAAAAGGCCCTAAAAGAGGCAGATACATATATTAAAGAATATGGATGGGACGAAAGCCTTGTGAAAAAGCAAATAGAAAAATAAGAAAAAGGGCAGATTTCTATAAAATCTGCCCTTTTTATACATAACAATACAGATCGTGCCGAAGGCACACTCGCAAAAGGTTGGTAGTGAAAAAAGGCGTTATGAGCGCGTTTACAAGCGAATAGCCGACTTGAACGTGACCTTTTGCGAAAAGGAGGGGAGAGGAAGTAGGCGAATGTTTTTCTTATAAAAGAAAAACGGAGCAAAGCGTACTTTGCTCCGACGTGTAAGAACGATATGATTTTACTGCCACATTAATTTTTGCTTGATTTCAAGCGGGTTTCAAGGTTTTACCCTTATCAATTCCAAAGGCAGAATAAATCTCTTTTACAAGATTTATTCTACCATAAAACTATATTTTTTACAAGGCCTTTTTGAAAATTTCTTGTAAAAAGGACCTGCCGTTATTTCGGTAGGTCAACCTCATAAGGTATGTCGCCGATGAACCATATGATCATCTTTTTCTTTGACACAACCTCGTATCTTTCGATGATGCTTCGAATGAGAGGTGTATCAATCTCGCTCACCTTATCTTCCATACCATCAATGGCTTTGAAGATAAGCTTCAGCTTAGATGACTCGGTTGATTTCATCTTTCTCTCCATCTCATATTCCTTATTCTCTTGACGCAGTCTTTGCGATTCCATCTTTACTTCCAGACATATTCTGTCAAGCTCGTCCGTTGATATTTCACCGTTAGCATTTTGGTATATAGCCTCACGCATTCTGTCGCTCATTAGATTAAGCTTTTCCATATTTGCACTTATCTTTGGCTGTTCGGTATCCCCGAGTAGAGAGGCGATTGAGCTTTTTAATATGTCCTTTACTCTTTTTCTACTTGTGTATATCGCATTGATAGCTTCGAGCGTAACCTCATTCATAAAGTTATTGTTGATGGAAGGAGAATTCTTACAGCAATCTTGTCCGTTCTGAATTCTGTTCAGGCATCGCCACACATATTTCTTATCACCGCTACGGGTTTTCCATTCTGTTCGTCTGTATTTGGCACCGCACTCACCACAGAATATTAAGTCATTGTAAGGAAATTTCCCGCTGTATTTTCCATAGCTTTGTTTTTTATCAAACTTTTTGATACATCCACGTCGGCTAATTTCCTCTTGTACACTGTCGAACAGTTCTCGTTCTACGATTGGCGGATGATGGTCTCTGATATAATACTGCGGAGCCTGACCTGTGTTCTTTACCTTTTTCTTTGAGATTGGATCAAGAGTTAATGTCTTTGAGGTCAGAACATCACCTGCATATTTTTCATTCTTAAGTATTCTTTCCACTGAGCCGGGCGACCATCTTTCTTTACCTCTCGGAGAGGGGATTTCTCTTTCGGCAAGTGCATTGACAATTTGTTCTATGCTCATACCTTTTATGAAGCAGTCGAAGATGAACCTGACATTGATTGCTTTGCCGATTTCCACTGATATGTTTTTTTCATCGTCCTGACTGAAGCCGTATACTCCGTTAAAGTTATAGCAGCACTTACCCTCACGGTATCTGTAACTTCTGCCCATTTTTATATTTTCACTCATCGACTCACTTTCGGATTGAGCGAATATGGTATGCAGTGCAATGAACATCTCGGTCGTATAGTTGAGGGTATTGATACCTTCCTTTTCAAATATTACTCCGACACCTAAATCCTTAAGTTCTCTGATACATTGTAAGCTCTCGGCGGAATTTCTGCCGAATCTTGATACTGATTTAATTATTATTAAGTCCAGCCTGCCTTTTCTGCAATCATTCATCATTCTCTGAAACTCTGGTCGGTTGTATATAGAGGTTCCGCTGATACCTTCATCGCCATATACATCTACAAATTTCCAACCGGTAGTTTCTTTGATCAGTTTGGTATAGTGTTCAACCTGAGTTTCAAAGCTTTTTGCTTGTTGCTCCGCCTCGGTGCTGACTCTCGCATAAGCACCCACATTCAGGACTCGCTTTGCACTATGCCCGAAATATGATTTTGTTGCAGGTATTTCGATTACATTTGCCATCTTTAATTCACACTCCTTGTTATTAATTTTCCATTGGTAAGCAGTATAGAAAGCTCTTCCTGACCGCCTACATAGAATTTTGATATAATTTTCTGCATAAGCGGAAGATGAGGCTCTGTAAGTATCCCATACTTGCAAAGCTCTTTTTTTATTCTTTCTGTAACTGCACTCATATCTGTTTTGATACTGTTTCGGAATTTGAATTTTGCAAGCTCATATATGTCTGCAAGCACTTCATCCTTATCGTATTCCGTCAGCATTTTTATGTAGATATCGTTTGCCATATCGTCTGTCAGTTCATCATCGGGAATTGCGGTTATAACAGGTTCATCTGCAAGACTTAAATCATTTGCAATTTCGTTAAGCAATTCCGTTATGAGATTTACAAGTCGATTCTCTTTAACAGATTTCGCCGGGCATACAGAATTGGTACATTTATATGCCACAGACCTATTCTCGCCGTAGCATTGATTCTGCCTTTTTATCGGGGAGCTGCAAACCGGGCATTCCGAATGAGACCGAAGGAAGTTGTCAAGCTCTGCTTTTTCAGGCGGTTTATTTATGACTTTTGAAATTCTTGTCTTGTTCGCCTTGTTATAGAGCTTTTCTTCTATGATTTGCGGATAACCGTTCCTGCCGATATATTTATCGTTTTCAATTATCCGCTTTACCATATTTTTATTCCATTTGTCAAAATCAATGTTGTATCTGATTCCGCTTAAGGTAAATCTTTCAGCAATTTGGCTGTAGGATTTTCCTGCCGCATACAGTGTAAAGGTCGCCTTTACAAGTTCTGCCTCAGTTTCTTCAACACAAAGTTTGCCGTCAGCTATTTTGTAGCCGAATGCAAGGTAACGGTTTGCCATTTATAACACCTCCTTTTTGCTAACCTCAAGCCCCATTCCGTTTATGAGGATAAAGGTTATTATTTCATTATCTGCTTCAATTCTGCTTACAAGATTTTTGAAGCTATCAGCATCGAATTTGCCTATTGCACAAGCCGATTCCATTTCTCTTATGATTTTTCTGGTCTTTGAGATAATGTCATCATATCGGTTGTTGTGCAGTATGGCATTTTTCTTTTTCCGAAGTTCCATTGTTTGCTTATCAAAGCGGTTAAGCTCCTGAATATAGAAAGCAGGCTCTATCAGCTCCTGACTCTTTAGTCTTCGGAGCGATAAAACCTGCTCTGTATTCTGTGCTATTTGCATGTTGATATCAGCAATTCTATCTTGCTCTGCCTTGTTTATCTTCATAGCCTCTACCTGTGTTAAGAACGGGAGAAGGATATGCTCATAATTTGCTTTCAGCTTATTATACATTTGAACAAATGCCTTTTTAAGCATTTCTTCGCTTACAGGCATTGCCTGACATTTGTCTGTGCCTTTATCGTGTGTTCTGCATACCCATGTATCTGTACCATTTTTATATCGATAAGTGGAACCGCAGTGCCTGCAATATATCTTCTTTGCAAAGATACTTGCATTCTCGTTGTTTTCCTGGGCATGCTTTTCACGCCTTGTCTGCATAAGCTCGGCTGCTTTGTCAAAGTCTTCTGCACTTACTATGGGGATATTGGCATCCTCTGCATAATACATCGGCAGTTCGCCTGTGTTCTTCTTTTTCTTATACGGAAATCCTGTCTTAAAGGATTTCTGGAACAGGGCACCGCCTTTGTATCTTGGGTTATTTATGATATAGCTGACACTTTGCGGTGTCCAATGCACCTTGCCATACTTATTGGGAATTTTATCTTTCATAAGCCCATCGGCAATTTTGCTTGTACCACTTCCTGACAGGTATTCGGCAAATATTCGTTTGATAACATCGGCTTGTTCCTCGTTAACCTCGAATTCCGTGCCGTTTAATGTATAACCGATTGGAGGATTGCTTTGAACAAATGTACCCATCTTCATTCTCTGGCGGTTTGCCATTCTGCCGTTCTCAGCAGTAGAGATTGATTCCTGTTCTGCCATTGCTGCTTTTACAGATATCATTGTAAAGTCAGCAGGCTTTCCCGAATCAAGACCTTCCTCTTCGAATATCACGGTAACTCCAATATCCTTGAGATGTTTTACTGTTCTTAGGCACTCTGAAACATTTCTGCCGAAGCGTGAGACTGATTTTGTAATGATAATGTCCATCAGTCCATCCTCGGCATCTCTTATCATTCGGTTGAATTCACTGCGTTTGTCCTCTCTTGTGCCGGTTACACCTTCATCGGCATATATGTCTACATATTTCCAATCGGGATTTCCCTGTATCAAGCTTGTAAAGTGCTGAACCTGATTATGGAAGGAGTATTGCTGTTCGTCTGAAGCAGAGCTTACTCTGGCATAAGCGGATACTCGCTTTAACACAGGTTCGTTTTTTGTATGATTTCCTTGGATAACAATTACTTCTGACATCAGCCTCACACTCCTTTCCATATTTTTTTCAAGACAACAATACCACAAATAACTTAATATATCCAGACAAATATTAAACAAAAACTAAAAGATTATGCTGAGTTTTCTATTAAAGGCTCGCTTAATGCATCAAAGGCTTTATCTATCAGCTTGTTTGCTTCCTCATCGCTTATAAGGTTTGCTTTTAACAGGTTTAAAATCATAGCCTTGGCAACAGCCTTTTCTATCTCTATATTCATAGATTTCATAAACATCATTCCCTTCATATAATTATTTTAGCACCGACTTCCGCTACAGTTCCTGACCTCCTGCCTTGTTTGACACCGACATCGTATTTTCATCTCTTGGTGCGCTCATATCGTGGCGACACTTCCCCGAGAATGTATCCCTTGCGGTTCGGCTATTAAGTTTTCAAGGTTCAATTTCCACGATTGACATTTTTATTTGTATCGTGTATAATTTGTTGTGTGGCTATTCTAACATATCGCAAGATGTGCGTCAATCGATTTTGCCGCCATTTTCAAAAGTAGTGGAATTATAAAATATGTATCGTGGAAGTGAGTATATGGCAAGTATAAAAAGTTTAGATGAAAAACCATTTGATTTTGGATATATAACGGCACAATTTTATAAAGATTATGTCATTATCGGAAAAGAAAAGGTCTCGCTTGGTCAGATTTCAACTGAAATTCTGGAGCTATCTGACGAACAGCTTGATAATTTGAAAACAGTATTATCAAATTTAAGGAAAGCGTTTCTAGAAAAACTATATGGGGAATACGAATCAAATTTAATGATTATATCATCATGCAGTTTTGATGGCTTTGCTCCATATCTAAGCAAGGCATTAGATGTTATCCTTAGCCTGCCTTTATATGACCGCTTTGAATTTGATAAAAGAAGATATATATCGGAGTTCAGGGAAATATATGAAACCCATCCCAAAAGCGAGAGCAGAAGCATATTAAACAGAATTTTAGTAGGCTTGTTATCAATCAATGATGAAATACTGATTTTTAAAATATATGCATCTGCATTTGTTGATTTATATATAGAAAATGTTACTGCAAGAACCCCTGCACATTTTGCACACGCAATATATCAGTTTCTGAATAATAGCGAATTACAGCAAAATCTTGAATCTCTTATCCCGAAATATCCTGCAATTACATTTAAAGCAGAAATGCCGGCAAATATTGAATATGTCACTTGTCCTGATCCTGATTGCAAAGAAAATTATATATTGGCAGAAAGAGTCATTTTCAGGTCTATTGGCGGCTTTTTAAATTCAGACCTGTTCAGAGGATTAAATGTTAAACACTCACCGAAAAGATGTCATAATTGCAAACGTTTTTTTCTTTTGCCAACAGGTCATGATACCCACTATTGCAACAGAGTGGCTCCTAACGATCCGAAAGGCAGGACATGCAGCAAGGTAGGTGCTCACAAAAAAGAAAACTCAGATGAATTCAGGTCTCCAATAAAAAAAGAATATGACAGAACTTACGATCGATTGGCTAAGCGAAAATCAAGCGGATTGGATTATTCCAAGTGGCTTGAACAGAGTACATTGGCTATGGATATTAAAGATCGTGGCGAGTCCGGAGAAATTTCACTTGATGAAGCCATCAGGCTACTGAAAGAAATATAAGATACAAAACGGCGGTATGTTCGAGGTAATCTCGAGCATACCGCCATTTAAGTTATTCTTTTTATTCCATTGTGCCGACCATTTTATTTATATCACCGCCTGAGTCTACGATGATTGTTTTTGTTTTACTTGGAGCTACATAACCGAAGCCTTCGATGTATGTCTTATTCTTTTCTTCTATAATTTCATTTCGTATTTTTGTTTCTTCGTCCGTGAGGTAGCAGGTATCTTTTGCTATGATTTCGTCATTCGGATTTATAGGCTCCTGTGGGTTAGGCTGCCACTTAGCGTAAAGCACATCAGGCTTTGTGAATTTGAATGTTGTTACCTGATTTTGCTTTGTTCTTGGATCTGTGAACCATCCTTTGAATGTGTAACCGTATTTTGTTGGTACATAACTTTCAAGACTGATGCTCTCGCCATATCTTTTGGTTATTGGCCTGATAAAGCTACCGCCGTCTGAGGCGAAGGTTAAGGTTACATTTCCTACGATTCCAAGTTCATTGTCGAAAGTTACTCGGTATTTACTGAGCCACCAAGGTTTTGCAGTTGCCGATGCAGTTGTTGTTAGCAACATAGTCACTGCCAATGCCGTACATAATACTTTTTTCTTCATAAAATTTCATCTCCTAAATTTGTATTTACCTTTTCGGCAACACAAACATACCACAGAAGATGACATAAGTCTACGAAGTTTTTTCAAAGTCCTTTTCTTTGATTAATGTGGACCATATTTTAATATGAGGGTATGTAAAAGGAGTGAGCCTTTCGACTCACTCCTTAGTGCCATTTTGCTATTTACTTATTCACTTCAATAAATCTGTGAAGTATTGCTGCTATTTCTGCTCTTGTAGCATTATCAAGCGGATTGGGGGTGCTTTCTGATTTACCCTTAATCAAGCCGCTGCCGCAAGCGTACTGCATAGAAGCTATTGCATACTCGGAAATGCTGTCAAAATCGTCATAGGAAAGAATATTTGTGTTTTCTCCTACGCTGACATCATAACCCTTGTACTGTGCGTATCTGTGCATAATTGCCGCAATCTGTTCACGGGTGATATTGTCATTCGGTGCAAATTCTGTTTCTGTTACACCGTTTACAATACCGTTCTGCTTTGCCCAAGAAACTGCACTTGCATAGTAAGCACCCGTATCAACATCAGAGAAAGGAATGCTGCGGTTTGTGGCAGGTTCATTTTCTGCACGGTAAAGAACTGTAACAAGCATTGCTCTTGTTAAGTTTTCGTTTGGTGCAAAGGTGGTATCTGTTACGCCTTTCATAAGACCGTTTTCCAAAACATACTTTGCAGAATCACTATACCAAGCATCATCGGACAAATCGGTGAACTTATTAAGTGCATCTTCACCGTCTGTAAAGTTGATTCTGTTATCTACCTCTGCATATTCTTCGCCGATAACACCGCCAAGGTTTTCTGTGATGTATGTTTCTAACGCTTCAACATCAAGCATTCCGTCATTCTTTAATATTTTTACACCGTCAAACATACTCATACCGCCGCCTTGGTCTAAAACAAAGTAGTTGAAGCTTGCAAAGGAGTATGTTCCGTCGAGTTTAATAGGCTCGTATTCGCCTGTGTCTTCATTTAATACTTTAATATCATAAACTCTATACTCACCGTCAACGCCTGTAAAAACTGTGTTTTCGTCTGTTTTAACAGATGTTGGAATGGATTTATTAACCGAAAATGTTAGTCCTGCAACATGAGGGAAAGAGCCATCTTCTGCCGGATAATTCATAAGTGACATTTCAAGCATATCGCGTATTTTCTGACCTGTCATTTCTGCTACAACAATCTGATTGTTAAATGGAAAAACACTAAAAATGTCATTGAACGATACTTCGCCAATTTCAATCGGTGCACGGATTCCGCCGCCGTTTACATAGGCAATATCAGCTTTCGTTACTGTTTTAATTGCATCTGCACACAAATTGCCGAGATTGGTTTCTGTTGTCCTAACAAGGCGGTTTCCGTCCGCATCGTTCGTGATAAGCTCTATTTCGCTTTCACCAATCTTGCGATTACCGAGAGCAGAATATGCTTCGTTTATTTCCGCAAGTTTTGCATCAACGGTTGTATCTGTGTTTGTGTAGTTCTCAGTTTCTATAAGCTCTGTTGTTATCTCACCGCCTGAAATTGTAAGCTTGCCGATATTTTCAAACTTTGTGCCTGTTGAGGTAAGAACAACCTCATTTCCGCCCTCATCGGTCAGCTTCATATTTTCAATAACAGAGTGAGAATGAGCATCAAGAACAACATCAAATCCGTATGTGTTTTCAATTAAGTCAACAACATCCTCATACTGCTCATCTTCTTCATATCCAATATGAGAAAGGGCGATTATGTAATCAGCACCATCTTCCTTTGCAGAATCAATACTTGCCTGTACCACATCGTAAAGGGTATCTACATTGAATGTGTAAATATACTCACCATTTTCACCCTTAAACTGTGCAGGTGACGATGAGGACAATGTAGATGGTGTTGTGATACCGATATATGCTATATCCACATCACCGTAGGTTACGATGGAATACGGCTCAAAATATGATTCAGTTTCACCTATCTTTTGAAAGTTACAAGAGATAGGTTCGGTGTTCATCAATTCTGCAAGTTCATCAAGGCGTGGGAGCTTATAATCAAATTCGTGATTACCAAGTGTTACGGCATCATATCCCACAAGGTTCATAAGGCTTACTATGTATTCACCACGAGAAACTGCACCAAGAGTTCCGCCCTGAACAAAGTCGCCGGAGGATACAACGCCTACATATTCATAATCTTCTGATAATTCATTTTTCATTGCTGCAAGTTTAGAATAACCCTCTACTGCACAATGAACATCGTTTTCATAAAGAATAACGATTGTTTCGATATCCTTTGCAAATACCACTCCCGAAAAACACGAGAGAAGCATACACAAAACTATACCGAAGGTCAAAAGTTTTTTGTTTAAGTTCTTCATTTGCAATAATCCTTTAATTCAAATTCTTCTTGATTTTCAAAATGTTGTGTCCGTCTTTGTATTCATAGGCAATGTCGTCCATAGACTTCTTCACCATATAGATGCCAAGACCACCGATGTCTCTTTCCTCTGCGGAAAGCGTTGTGTCGGGCTCGGCTTTTGCAAGAGGATCGTAAGGTACGCCGTTATCAATAAAGGTGATTACCACGGCAAGAGGATCTTCGGTAACCTCCACGCGAACGGTCGCTTCTCCTACATCGGGATTGTACGCATAGTGCGCAATGTTGCCGAAAAGCTCGTCGATGGCAATGTCGATCTGCATCTGTGCTTTCATAGGGCAATCAAACGCTTCAAGCTGTTCGTTTACGAAGTCCGTTACAGTTTCAATGTTTTCTACTGTTGCGGCAATGGTTAGTTCTTTCATTGTGCATCCTCCTTCCCGTAGTATTTCAGCGCAAGCATTGTAATGTCATCAAACTGCGGAGCTTCCCCGACGAAGGCGTCTACATCCTTTTTGACTTCATCACAGATCACTTGCGGTGCTGCATCTTTGTATTTTTCAAGAACGATATGCAGACGATCTTCTCCGTAAAGCTCGGTGTTCAGATCGGTTGCTTCGGTAACACCGTCGGTGTAGAGATAAATCGCATCACCGGGTGCAAGCTCAACTTCATTCTTGCGGTAGCGAACACCCTCCATACCTGCAAGCACAAAACCTGCACGGGATTTGAGATATTCGTATGTACCGTCTGCGTGTTTGACAAGAGGCGGGTTATGTCCGGCATTGGCAAAGAGTACCTTGCCGGTTTTGGTATTCAGAATACCCATCCAGGCGGTAACGAACATACCTGCATCATTGCCCTCGCAGAGCTTTTCGTTGGCAACGGTGAATACCTGCTCAACGCTCATGCCCGACTCGGCACAGCTCTTGATGATGGTCTTGGATTGCATCATAAACATTGCCGCAGGGACACCCTTGCCGGATACGTCTGCTATCAAGAACGCAAGGTTATCTTCGTCTACAAAATAGAAATCGTAGAAATCACCGCCAACCTCTTTTGCCGTGTGCATCGTGGCGAAGATCTCGAACTCTTTTCTATTCGGATAAGGCGGGAATACAGACGGCAACGCCGAGTGCTGAATGGCTTTTGCAAAGGCAAGCTCTGCGTCGATGCGTTCTTCTGCATCCTTGATGTACCGCTTCAAAGTATCTACCGTTGCGTTGATGTCGTTGGAAAGTGAGTCAAATTCCAAATTGTTACGCACGTCCATCGTAACATCAAGGTTTCCGTTTGTGATCTCCGATAGCGAATGGTTGATACGGTTCACGCTGACGACGATCTGTTTCTTTATCAAAAGATAGACAAGAAGCGTCAGGGCAATAAATATCAGCATTTCAACCGCAACTGCCATAATGACAACCATATTTCGTGTGATGGTTACTTCTTTAACCGGTATTGCGGATATAATGTAGTAGCCTTCGGCCATTTCTGCCATACAGTAGAAATCAACACCCTCTACGTTTGCGGTAACACGTTGTCCTGATTGAACAGAGCCGGGTTTTATTCCGAACGCTTCTAAATCAAGTTTTTTACGGTCAATTCCTTTGACATTGCTGACAATGTTTTTATCTTGGTCAACAATCAGAACTCGTCCGTTGTTGCCCACGTGACGGTTACGGGTGAGCGAAACAACCTCGTGGTCAACGCTCGCCTGCAAATGCGCGTAGTCATAACCAATCTGCACAAGACCGCCGTTTGTAAGCGATGCGCCTGCATACTTACGCTCAATGGAGCTGTCATAGGACTGAGCTTGAAATTCCTGCACCATTTCCTTTTCGCCTTCGAGCAACACCAAGAACTCTTTGGATTGCTCGCCCGATGCCATATCGAAGCCGACGAAAGATTCGATATTACACGCCACGATGATACCTTTACTGTTGATAATATCAATCTCCGTTACATCGTACCGTGTGAGCATTTCCGCAATTCGTGCACTCATTTCTTCTTCTGATGCGGTATCTGCATCTATATCGTCAAGCTCTGCCGATATGTTGCGAACGATCTCAAGCATATGGTCGTTGGTGGCGTCTTTTATGTCTGCCTTGACATCAGTGATGTTCAACCGCAAGAGATTGTCGGCATTGTTGTTTGCGAGTCGTGTTTGGAATACCCACAGGAACACGGTTGTGGCAATAAAGGCGACGAGCATCAAGAATAAGAGCCATTTTAGGAAGTTGTAGGAAATGCTTGTTTGCTTTTTTGGTTTCATAGGTATATCCCTCCAATACTTGTTTGGTTCATTGGAGTTCACCTTATTCAATCGTCAGAATATCAATGAATCCTGTTACTTCAAAAATCTCATTGATTGTTTCGTTTACGTTCTTAATAATCATCTCACCCTGCTTGTTCATTATCTTTTGTACCTGAAGCAGTACTCTGAGTCCTGCAGATGAAAGGTACTCAAGTGCTTCAAAGTTAAGTACAAGTTTTGTTACACCTGAGATTGCGCCCATAACTTCTGCTTCAAGTTCCGGTGCGGTTGTTGTGTCAAGTCTGCCTGACACCTTTACATTAAGTTCTGTACCGCTTAAGTTCTTTTCGATAGTCATTATAAATTACCTCTTTCTAAATTATTATTATTTTTAATCGCAGTAAAGCGATATTCTTTCTTGTTTATCTACGTTCACAAGCCCCTGCGTCGTCATTTTGAGTGACGGAATTACAGGCAGACTCACAAACGCCATATTCATAAAAGGTTCGATATTCCTCGACACGCCAAGCTCATACACGGCTTTGCGTACATTTTCATTGGCAAGGGCAATTTCCTCGCCTGAAAGATTGGTCATAAGACCTGCTATCGGCAATGCCATGTCGGCAATAATCTTTCCGGCAGAAACAACTACATTACCACCATTCTTACGGATGTTATTTGCGGCAATCACCATATTCTCGTCATTTGAGCCAATCACAATAATATTGTGTGAATCGTGAGATACGGAGGATGCAATAGCACCATTTTTTATTCCAATACCCTTAATAAAGCCAAGTCCAATATGACCTGTGTTTTTGTGTCTTTCAATAACCGCGAGTTTAAGAATGTCTCTCGTGGTGTCAATGCCGTTCCTCTTGCTCCAATCAATCTCACACACTTGTTCCCCCGTGAGAAGCTGACCGGGAATAATCTCTATCACTCGACATTTGTTGCTATTTTCTTCAATGTGAAAATCAGCAATCGTCAATTCTTTTGTATGGAACGAGTTATGTACTGTTTCGCACAACCCCCCGTCAATTTTGGGACGGTCAAACGCTTTCATTTGCCCTCGCTCTACAACCTTTTCTCCCTTTGAATAAACGTCTTCAATATCAACTGCATTAAGGTCGTTTAGTACAAGAAGATCTGCACGGTAACCGGGAGCAACAGCCCCAACGAATCGCAAACCGAAGCACTGAGCTGCCTGTATCGTAGCCATTTTAATTGCCGTAATAACTGATTTCCCGCCTCGGGCGGCAAGACGGATGATATTATCAATATGTCCGTCTCTTATAAGGTCTGCGGGATGACGGTCATCGGTGACAAGAACGCATCTATGGCTATAAGCATCATCAAACAATGGCAATAGCTCTGCAAGGTTACGAGCAGCCGTTCCTTGGCGAATCATCACCCATTGACCTTTTCTGATTTTTTCTATCGCTTCACCCACATCCGAGCACTCGTGGTCACTCGTAATACCTGCACAAATGTATTTATCAAGTTCTTTTCCTGACAAGAAGGGGGCGTGGCCATCAATGACTTTTCCGTGTTCTATTGCATCACCGATTTTGTTATACACATCGCTCGTTCCAAGGAGAACTCCGGGATAGTTCATCATTTCGGCAAGTCCTACAACTCGCTTGTTTTCGTACAGTGGTCTGATATCGTCCGCCTCAAGCACCGCACCCGATTCATCAAACGGTGTTGCGGGAACGCAGGAAGGCAATGTAAAATAAACCGAGAGAGGGATACCGCTACTTGCTTCCATCATATATTTGATGCCATCCATACCGCATACATTGGCAATCTCGTGAGGATCGGCAACGATTGCGGTAGTTCCGTGAGGCATACACAGTCTTGCAAGCTCTGAGGGTGTCAACATCGTGCTTTCAATGTGAATATGACCGTCAATAAATCCGGGGCATATGTACTTTCCTGTAATATCCTCGGTCATATCCGCATCATCGGGAGAATATGCACCAACACCTACAATTTTATCTTTTTCTATCAGCACGTTCGTTTGCTCAAGCTCGCCTGTGAACACATTAACAACCGTACCGCCATACAACAATCGTTTCATAAAAACCTCACTTGCCGAAAATTCTATTCTTTTATTTCAATTGTTAATACATTATATCCGTTTTCAACGCAGTGCTTAATATCGGATGCACAGTTCTTAATAAGCATCAGACTCAGTTCGTCCATCTGCTCCGCATCAAGTATATTTCCCTTACACACTTTTTCGCGCAAAATAATTTCTTTTTTGCCTGTGGTATCTTCATACGCCACAGTCAAGTTCATCTCGCCATCTCCGCCAATACTTTGCAAACAGGTTAAAAGTTCTTCCACTACTAATTGAAAACGGTTTGCAGATTTAAGCGGAAATGCATATTTACTACAATAATTGTTGACCTGAACTAAAAGTGTATAAAGATCGATATTGCAAACCTCAGACTCGTAGGTATAGGTCTTGAGTTTGCGAACAAAGGCAACTGTTTTTTCTCTTTTGGGATGCTCAAAAAACTCAACAGGCGGTGCCTCCTCATAAATTCCTCTGTCAGCAAAGAAGATGATTTTACTTGCCACACTTTTAGCAAATGCCATTTCGTGGGTTACAATTACACAAGTGAACCCACTCTTAGCAAGATTTCTAATAACCGCAAGAACCTCATCCACCATTGTAGGATCAAGTGCGCTTGTCGGTTCGTCAAACAGAATGATTTCAGGCTTCATAGCAAGACAACGGGCAATTGCCACACGCTGTTTCTGTCCGCCCGAAAGCTGATCGGGCATAAAATCTGCTTTCTCTTGCATACCTACCATACGAAGATATTCCATACCTTCCTTGATTGCCTGCTCCTTGGGAATCTTATTAACCACCATTGGTGCCTTAATAATGTTTTCAAGTACAGTAAGATGTGAGAACAAATTGAAATTCTGATACACCATACCCATTTTACTGCGAATTTTATCAATATCAGCACCGACTGCAGTTATTTCATCACCATCAATGAAAATCTGACCGGATGAAGGTGTTTCAAGCATATTGATACACCGAAGGAAAGTTGTCTTTCCGCAACCCGAGTTACCGACAATAACTATCACATCGCCTTTTTCGATAGATTCGTTGACATTCTCCCAAATAAGATTATCTCCGAAACGCTTGGTAAGATTTTTTATTTCTACAAGACTCATCTTATCTCACCTCCGCCTTTCCAGGATAATCCTTTGCTTTAATATGTTTTATCTTTCCTATACGGGTGATAACGAAATCACCGAGTGTTCCAATAACAAAATAACCTGAAATCGAAATCACAATTCCAATTACAGCATCGGAAATACCATCGGTTACGCTAAGAAATTCACCTACTCCAATAACGGATGCCACACTTGTAATCTGCATACACATCACAAACATTGACATATATACCGGAACAATGTTTTCAATTATCTGAGGTAACATAACATGAAAAAATGTTTGAATCTTGTTCATTCCCAACGTGCGAGCCGCTTCAATTTCTCCATTTGCAACGGAAAAAACACCGCCACAGAAAACACCGGTAAGATTTGCTGCAACAAAAAGAGACAGTCCTACAAAAGCAATAAATATAGTTCCTTTATTACGGTCGCCCATAACGACTAATGCGAAAAGCATTAACATAACGAGCGGAGGAATCTTAATCACCAAGCCATTATAAATCTTGCATACCGTTCTGACTATTTTGTTTTTAGAGCAAAAGCCGGCACAAGTTAATGCTCCAATCAAGGATGCTGTTATAAAGCATGCAACAGTCAGAAAAACGGTGATGCCAAGTCCCTTCAATATTTCTACCATCAGTACCCCCTCCGTCAGTCTAACTTCAAGGCGGTTTCAAGTGCCAATGTAATCATTTCACCAAAGGAATTCTGTCTTTCCTCAGCAGTAGTTTCCTCGCCCGTGATTATGTGATTGGATACGGTACAAATAACAAGGGCGTTTTTGCCAAGACGCGCAGCATTCATATAAAGTGCCGCACCCTCCATCTCTATTGCCATAACACCCATCTTTGCCCAGGCGTCGTTTGCCGTTTCGTCATCACCATAGAAAATATCTGACGAAAGAAGGTTGCCCACGTGATATGTTACACCCATTTCTTTTGCACTTTCAACACAAGCGTCCATCAGTTTGTAGCTGCAAAGTGGAGCAAAAGTTCCGGGAAGCTTGTAATTTGCCGCAAAATTGGAATCAGTAGAACAACCCATACCGATTACAACATCACGAACATAAATATCGGTATTAAGAGCACCTGCTGAACCAATACGAATAATGTTTTCTACTCCGAAAAACTTGTAAAGCTCATAAGAATAAATACCCATTGACGGCATTCCCATACCACTCGCCATAACGGACACTCGTTTGCCCTTATATGTACCCGTATAGCCCTGAACGCCTCTGACATTATTTACAAGTACAGCGTTTTCAAGATATTTTTCCGCGATCAGCTTTGCGCGGAGAGGATCGCCGGGCATAAGCACCGTTTTTGCGAAATCCTCCGGTTTTGCATTTATATGTGCAGTTGCCATATTTTTACACCTCTACTTCTTTATCATTTAATATCAGTTTTATTGTTTCGCAATCAATTTGAAAATCACTACGTTTGCTGATTACAGAAAGACAATATTCAAGAGTTTCTTTAACAGTACGGATCGCCTCTATAACTCCATCGGCAATATCCGGTTTATCTGTGTCAGCAATAACCACAATATTATCCTCACTAAACTTTAGCGTATGGATAGCCTCGTGCTTGGAAAACTCAAATACATCCTTCTCGCTCATACCCTCCATAGTTTCGGTATCATACAGCAAATCAGGGTTTCTGTCCGATGCTATATCAAGCTCATCGCAAAGTCGTATAAGTGCCGCAAGCAAGGCAAGATTCGCTTTGCTTCCGTCACCAAGTTCGTAATCTGTAGGATAAAGTGCTTCATCCATCAAATCCGTCTTTCTGTGCCCTCGTCCGACCTCAGCAATCGCATCAGCATACCGCTTATTTGGTATCTCAAGTATCTCCCAATACTTTTTTACAAACTGTGCTGAAAAATCGTTGTGAAATTTGCGTATCAAATTAGGCTTAGATATTTCAGGATGTTCGTTTACATATCCTCTGAGACCGGATGCATCAATAAATGAGCCAATGTCCTTGTCCGAAACACCCATTCCAATATCATGCAAAGCACACGCCATAAGATATATGTATATCTCGCTTGCATTTAATTTCATAACATTTTCACGAAGCAGTTGGTTTGATATGTTTGTCACACTCAAAGTATGTAGGAGTGTATGATCGGTAAATGTTGGGAATACGGCGAGAAACCTTTTCAGCATTTGCTCAAAAAGTGACATACAGCAGGTATGCCGATATGCAAACTCACTATTCAGTTCCTTCAGCTTATGCTCAAGCAAAAAATCGTAATTCGGCATACAAAGCCCTCCCTAAGCAATTATTCGATTGTCAAAATATCAATAAATCCCGTTACTTCAAAGATTTCATTGATGGTTTCGTTTACATTCTTAATAATCATTTCGCCCTGCTTGTTCATTGCCTTCTGAGCCGCCAGAAGAACACGAAGTCCTGCAGAAGAAAGATACTCAAGTGAAGCAAAATCAAGCACAAGTTTTTCTACACCAGTAAAGCTTTCTTTTAAAGATGCTTCAAGTTCAGGTGCGGTTGTTGTGTCAAGTCTGCCAACAATGGCAACTGTCAGTTCGGTTCCGTTTAAGTTTTTTTCGATAGTCATAGTAATCTACCTCTTTCTTTTAATTATTTTTATGTAATGATTCTTTATCCAACATATTAAGTGAGTCAGCAACATCAATAAGAGTAAGCTGCCATCCTGAAACATTGCAGGCTGTACAGGGGAAATCAATGATAGCGTTCACCGCCAACGCAATACCCATAACCTCCATAGGAATGCCGAGTTGTGTAAAAGCAATCGTAAATCCCATCATTGCACCACCGGGCACGGGCGGGACTGCAAATGATAACAAAAGATTTGTGATAAGAGCGATAAATATCCACGGTAGAGTAATCGGAAGACCGTAGGATTCCGCAAAGCCCATTTCCATACAAAAAAGCATGGCGACATATCCGGGCATAAACAATACCTGACCGATGGGAGTTGCGAACTCAACAAGCTTTTTGTCAATACCAAGCTTTTTGTTTGCATCACGGGTGTTCGTACCGAACGCGGCAGCCGAGGATGCGGTGGTAAGTGCAATGAGAAGTGTCTGCCACGCTTTCTTCATCAGCAAAGCCGGCGGTATCTTTTTCATAAGGGAGATTCGCAGAAGATTCAGTACGTAGTAAACTACAATCATTAGCACGATGACTAATATCATCTTCCAAGAATCGAGAATTGCACCAAGGTTACCGCTTGAAATCATTCCCGTAAAGAGAACAAATATCAGAATCGGAAGCATTGAGGACAGCCCCGACATAATCGTTTGCACGATGGAGCTGAGCTGTTCCACGAGCTTGAACACGCCACTGACTCTCGACGATAGGACAAGCATTGCAAGTCCGACCATGATGGAAATGAAGATCAGCTGCAAAGCATTTCCGGTTACAAAGGGTTCAAACAGATTTGACGGAATGATGTCATAGATCAAATCGAGAATCTGCGAGAAGCTCGATGTCCCTCCGCCACCCATTTCAATGTGATAAAACAGGCAGCCGAATGCGGTCATCAATACTGCGATTACCGTCATATAAAGAAGGATAACCTTAATCGTCTTACTTCCGATCTTGCCGAGGGTTTCCATATTGCCCATGGAGCAGATACTGCCGAGAACCGATAGGAAGATCAGCGGCCCTGATACTGCTGAGATAAGTCCCACAAACGCATTCGTTACGGGTGTTAGCACATAATCGTTTGCGCCTGCTCTGATTCCGTCTGGCAAGAGATTTAAGATAATTCCGCAAATCACCGCAAGTCCGATTGCACCGACCATTTTGGCCGTGCCGGACAGCGGTTTTTTCTTTGGTATAAATACGATGTAATTTTTACCGTTCTTGTAATTCCAAGTAGGAGCAAGACCGATACCTGCAAGCAGACCTTGTATCACGTCACCCTCGTCGCTGTTTTTGACAAGAGCGTTGTAGGATTCTCCTTCTACGATGATCTCGACCTTTATAGAGGACAAGCGTTTCAGAAGTCTCACCTTGAAGGTGGCTTCCTCTCCGAACTTGGATTGGTATTCAAGCAATACTTCCTCAAATGTGAGCTTTGTTCGGAGAGCCTCGCGTCGTTCTACACCGACTTTGGAAAGAAACTCACCGACTTCTTCACAGGCAAGGTCAATATTGCTGTTTGAAAAATTATACTGTTCCAATTAACCACCTCATCTCTTTTTGCAAAGTGTTTCTTTATCGAGCATATCGAGCGAGTCAGCAACCTCAATCATTGTAAGCTGCCATCCCGAAATGTTGCACGCTGTTGCCGGAAAATCAATGATCGCATCCAAGGCAAGAACAACACCCATAACCTCCAAAGGAATACCAAGCTGTGTGAATGCAATAGTGTATCCCATCACAGAGCCTCCGGGTACGGGAGGAATGGAAAATGACAAAAGTAGGTTCGTGATCAACGCAATGATTAAAAACTGCGGAGTGATCGCAATGCCATACATTTCCGCAAACCCAACCTCCATTGCAATGAGAATAGCAACATCAGCAGGGCTGAACAACACTTGTCCCAAGGATGCCCCAAATTCCGCGAGACGTTTGTCAATACCAAACTTTTTGTTTGAATCGCGAATATTTTTTTGGAATGCCGCAGCAGAAGATGCAGTTGTAAGAGCAATAATAAGCGTCTTCCATGTCTTTTTTAATAGCAAAGCCGGCGAAATTTTTTTATTAAATGCAATGTACAAAACAGTTGTTGCATAGTAAACCATAACGAGCAACAGGAAAACTGCAATAATCTTCCAAGAATCAAGCAGAGTTCCGAACTCTCCGCCGGATATCATTCCCGTAAAGAGTACAAAAATCAAAATCGGCAGCATAGATGAAAGTCCTGACATAATTGTTTGCACAATCGCGCCCAACTGTTCGACAAGTTTGAAAACACCGTTCACTCTTGTCGAAAGGACAAGCATTGCAAGTCCAACTATAATGGAAATGAAGATAAGCTGCAGAGTATTTCCCGTTATAAAAGGTTCAAACATATTCGATGGAATGATGTTATAAATCAAATCGAAAACCTGTGAGAAACCTGATGCTCCTCCGCCACCCCACTGTACGTGAAAGAACAAGCTTCCAAGTGCTGTCATAAGTATACTGAACGCCGTCAAATACAGGAGAATAGTTTTAATGGTCTTTTTTCCAATTTTGCCGAGAGTTTCCATGTTGCCCATAGAGCAGATGCTACCAAGGACAGACAAGAAAATCAGCGGAATCGATACAGCCGAAATCAATCCCATAAACGCATCGGTCACAGGCGAAAGTACATATTTGCTTGCACCTGCTCTAACTGAATCGGGCAGAAGATTAAGGAAAAAACCGCAAATGAGCGAAAGTCCAATCGCCACACCCATTTTAACCGTGCTTGACAACGGTTTTTTCTTGGGAGTGAAAATGATATAATTCTTTCCGTTTCTGTATCCGTATGAGGGGGCAAGACCGATACCTGCCAAAATTCCATGTATGATGTTTTCTTCCTCGTTCTTTTCAAGCGGATTGTAAACCCGTCCCGAAACAATTAACTCAACCTTGATGGTCATAAAGCGGTTTACGCATCTTACCTTAAAGTTCGCTTCTTCACCAAACTTTGCTTGGTATTCAAGGAGTATTTCCTCAAGGGTGAGTTTGTTTCGCAAAACTTCGCGTTTTTCCACTCCGACCGATGTCAGAAAAACGCCAACATCCTCACAGGCAAGGTCAATATTGCTGTTTGAAAAATTATACTGTTCCAATTTATCACCTCGTTATTTGATTTTCACCGTCACGAGGTTTGTAAAATTACCGTCGTTACACTCAGTATAATCAATGCTTTCTGATGCATTTTCAGCAATAGCAAACGAAATAACATTAGGTGTATTTCGTACATCGAAATGTTCTCCGTCATATTTCATAATCATCGAAAGTGTTTCTTCATCTTGAGAATATTCAAAGGCAATACTTAGAGTAAACTCTTCCTCAAGCTTTGGAAGAAGACATTGCACAACAAGTTCTTCAAATACCGACTGTGCGCGGTAAATGGTTTCCTGCGGAACCTGATTTCGTCTGCCGAATTCTTCTAAAGATGTATTAAAGCCTATAAAGTCGAAATCCTTTGAGGTGATAAGATTTTCAAATACTTTAAGGTGCTTAATAAATCTGATTGTCTTTTCTCGCTTTGGATTATCGAAGATTTCTTCAGGTGTTCCGTCTTCATAAACACCGCCTTCATCCATATAGAAAACTCTGTTTGCAATTTCTCTTGCAAATCGCATTTCGTGAGTTACTATCATTAAAGTTAAGCCTTTTTTTGCAAGGTCTTTAATTACCGCCTGAACTTCACCGACCATTGTGGGATCGAGCGCCGATGTCGGCTCATCAAGGAGTATTATTTCGGGTTCCATTGCGAGTGCTCTTGCTATGGCAACACGCTGTTTCTGACCGCCTGAAAGCTCATCGGGATAGTTAAAGGCTTTATCTGCAAGACCAACTGTGCGAAGAAGCTCCATACCGTCGTCATAAGCATCCTGCTTTGATTTTTTAAGTAAGTCCATAGGTGCTGCCATAATGTTTTCAATAATGTTCATGTGGTTAAACAAATTGAAGGATTGGAACACCATACCCATCTTCTGACGGATTTTGTTTATGTTACATTTTTTGTCGGTAATTCGTTCACCGTTAACGAAAATATCGCCGGAAGTGGGAGTTTCAAGCATATTGATACATCTGATAAGGGTTGATTTACCGGTGCCTGAAGGACCAATAATAGAAATGACATCGCCCTTATGAATATGAACATTTACATCCTTTAAGGGAGTAACATTTGCATATTCTTTCTTTAAGTGATTTATCTTAATCATCTTACAACCCCCTTTAATATGTTTTTATTCTTTCTTCTTTTTGGTTCGGTTTTCTTTCTTAAAATTCCGAGAAGTCCTGCTATAACCCATGTGATTGCAAAGTAAATTACTGCAACTGCAATAAGCGGGAAGAAAGCTTCGTATGTATTACCTCTGATAATATCTCCCATTTTGGTTAAGTCGTTTACTGCTATATAACCAACAACGGATGTTGCTTTTATGAGGTTTACAATTTCGCCCGAATAACTTGGCACAAACATCTTCATTGCCTGCGGCAGAATGATTCTGAAAAATGTTCTGTTTCTTGAATAGCCGAGAGCATATGCAGCTTCAAGTTGTCCGTTGTCAACGCCTGACACGGTTAATGCAAGATTATCGTAAACAAATGAGCCGAAGGTCAGTATAAAGCCGACGATTGCAACTACAATTCCACTCATATCGGGAGAAGTGAATACCACATAGAACAAAAGCATAAGTACAACGAGCGTAGGTGTGCCTGCAATAATTGTGGAATACACTTTTGCTATTCCTTTAGCAAGTTTAGAGAGCCACTTCTTCTTGCTGCGTGCCGCCATATAAAGCGCAAAGCCAAGTAGTGTTCCGCCCAAAGCGGAGAACAAGCTTATAATCATTGTGGTGCAAATACCCTCTACAATCAGCTTCCATCTTTGCTCTCTTACAAAGGTTTTTTCAAAGCTCTCCTTAATGGATAACATAAAGTTATCAAATCCTGACCTTTCGCATTTTGCCATAACAACTTCTGCGTTCATATAAGGATTGGAGAAGTTTACACTTTCTTTTCTTTCAGGCGTCATATAAAGTCCGCCACAAACAAGGTCATATTTTTCACTTGCCAAGCCTGCAAGTCCTGATGCAAAGGAAACATCCGAGATATTTACATTGTAGCCATATTCCTTACAGAACATATAAAGGACTTCAATTTCAAATCCCACAGGTTTTCCTTTATACATATATACAAAAGGCTTTCTTGTTGTGTCGATAGATACATTAAGTGTCTTTTCGTTTGCCTTAAGTTCTTCTAATGCAATAGTCTCTTCCGGCTCTGTTTCGCCATACCATTTATCTATGAGCTTCTCTGTTGTACCATCGCTATCAAGCTTTGCCAAAAACTCGTTCATCTGTGCCTGAAGTGCATCGCCACCGTCATTTTTCTGGAATCCGAAACCGATTTCCACAGAATATGCGGGAACTATGATACATTTAAGGCTCTTGTCTGTTCGTGCAACGGAGTTAAAGTTTGGTTTATCAAGCATAATCCCGTCAACTTTGCCTTGCTTTAAGGCAACAAGAACATCAGAGAAGTTGTTAAACTCTTTGATGCTTGCGCCCGGGAACTGCTCTTTAGAATATCCACCGTATAGTGAGCCTGTAACAACACCGAGTGTTGCGCTGTTAAACTGCGAAAGTTCATCTGCACCTGCTTCTCTTCTTATAATTACAGCAAGATCTTCTACGTGGTAAACATCAGAAAAGTCCATACTTTCTTTTCTTTCATCGGTTATGGTAATGCCCGATATACCAAGGTCATATCTTCCTGACCCAACACCGCTGAGAATAGCTGCAAATTCTGTATCTTCAAACTTAATATTATAGCCGTATTCTTTGGCAAAGGCGGTAATAAATTCAATATCAAAGCCGACAAATTTATTATTTTTGCGATATACAAACGGCATGGAAGCAGAATTGGTGGCAACTGTAATTGTGCCCTTTGTTCCATTTAAGTTTTCATATGATGCAAACTCTGTCGGTTCTTTCGCACCAAACCATTTTTCTTCCAACGCTTTAAGCGTTCCGTCTGCACTTATCGTGGCAATAAACTCATTAACCTCGTTCTGAAGCTCAAGTTTTTTGCCCTTTTGGAATATAAGTCCATAATTACTTTTATCAATAGGCTCATCAATGCGGTCAACTGCCTGACCTTCCCAAAGCATTGATGTATATAAGGATTCATCGCAGCCAAAAGCATCTATTTTGTTACTGTTAAGTGCTGCAATCAAATCTGATATCGAATTAAATTCCATATATTCTGCGTCAGGAACAAGCTTTGGCATCATAACTGCCTGAATAGATGCTGTCATAACACCTACTTTTTTACCCGCAAGGTCAGAAAGTGTACTCCCTGCATTATCCTGTCCTTTTGTTACCATCACAACGGGACTCTCGTAATAGGAAACAGTGAAATTCATCTCTTCCCGACGCTCGTCAGTAACCGTAATGCCACCGATGGCAATGTCATATTTGTTTGAAGCAATACCACCGAGCTTTGCTTCAAAGTCAACAGGAGCAAAGTTGAGTTTGTATCCGTACTCTTTAGCAAAAGCAATCATAATCTCCACATCAAAACCCATTGCAATATCTTCAGGAACAAAGCTCAAAGGCATATCGGAATTGGAAACAGCGACCGTTAAGATACCGTTTTCTCCGCTTAATGTACTGTAATCCTCAAACTCTGTGGGTTTTCTTCCGGATAACCATTTTTCGGCAAGCGTCTCTATGCCACCGCTGGATTTCATATCTGTAATGAATTCGTCCAGCTCGCCCTTAACTTTCTTTGCCATCCCACTTTCAGACAACATAAAAGCATAGCTGACGGTAGTGTTGTTGTCACTCTGTATAGACTTGTATCCCTCTCTTTCCCAACCGACAGCTGAATAGTAAGCACTGTCGAGAAGGAAGCCGTCTATCTTATCAGCATCTAAACTCAAAATAAGATTTGCGACGTCTGCAAACTGGAATTTCTCACTGTCGGGAAACAGTTCTTTTGTTAATCTGTCATATTCACTTCCAGTAAGAACACCAAGTTTTGCATCCTTAAACTCTTCAAATGTTTGAAATTCCTTTTTCTGTTCTGTCTTACCGCTGCACCCTGCGAAAAGGCCAACTACCATAAGAAGTGCAAACAGCAAACATAAAAGTTTTTTAATCTTCATTTTTAAGCTCCTTTCCGGATTTCTTTATTCGATTTTTCTCGTTGCCGCAGATACTATACAGTTTTTCGCCTCGCGGTATTTCCTTCGCACTCGTTATAGTTTCCTCCGTGCGAAAGTCTGCAAAACGGCAATAAAAACAATCTTGCGTACAACGGTAAATGCTCGGGACAGTATCTTTTTCCCATAAAGGACAAGTATCCATTTCGGATATGATAAGATAACCGTTTTCGTCATATTTTTTATCGTTCACTATTATGCCTCCCTTGCACAAATGCTCACATAGTTTTTTTAACAGAATAAAAATACTTATATAAATTGTAACAAAAAAACTCCCCGAAATGGGGAGTTTGTCGTAGATTGTATGTTTTTTGTCGTAGATCGCAGTTTTATTTTAAATTCAAGATGATTTTTGCAGAGAAAATTCCATCCTCGGCGGTGAAATCATACATACCTTCGTACTTGGTTGTGGTGGCAATTACCGAGCGAATACCAACACCAAAGCACGACTCATCAAAGGTAAGGTTTGCTTTGCAAGGGTTTTCAACCTTTATTACGAGGCGTTTGGAGCTTTCTTTAATACGAATATCTATAAACTTATCTCTGCTCTTTAGCTTCAGAGTGGCGTTGATTGCATTTTCAAAAAGGTTGGCAATGACAACCACAAGGTCCTGCGGAAGAACGGTAAGTTCACGGCTGCTCTCCGCAGCAACTTTTACTAAGATTCCGCTTTCTTTCGCACGTCTTTCATAAACAGTTATAATGGTGTTAATCGTCCTGTTCTCACAGTACCGCACTTCACCTGTTGCTTTATCATCAATTTCCACAAGAGTCTTTAAGTAATCCTTTACGCTTTCAAAATCATTGTTGTTGGCATATTCCAACATAATGAGATTGTGGTGACGTCTGTCATGCTTTGCATGGCTGTCTGCCGCAAGTTGTGTGTTTTCCGCTTCAATCTGTGTCATAAGCAGCTTGTTTTGTGTTTCTACAGCTTTCTTCATTGCCGCTTCGGACAGGCTGTTGATGTTTGAAAAAATAACCGGATACACAGACAAGATAGATACGCTAAGAAAAACAAATGTGATAACCGCAGGATCATTAAAGGTTGTCAGTCTAACCGGAAATACCGAGGACAAAATTACGGTAATCAAAAAGACGATGTTCACAAAAATCAGCGGTGCCCAACCCGTTGTTATATTCCTTGCAGCAGTACGGCACAAAGGGCATACATAGCGAAGAAAATAGAACACAATAGCGAAAAGCAAAGCCGCTTGAATGAGTGCGATAAGTATCCAGTGCAGCTCACCAAAAGAGCCATTGACCATCGTAACCAAGGACATAACAATACAGAAGAAGATCGAATAGGTCAACATGGTAAAAATTCTTTGTGCAAGCTTTCCTTTTGTCGTTACAAAGAATATCACATACTGACCGACAAGAGAAAGTACAAATCCAACGAAAAACTGCAGCGCCCAATTTGTCAGCACAAATTCCGTATAGAACAGAAGTGCTGTTTGAAGCACAACCCAGGTGCCCCAAATGATATATGTGGTTTTTTTACTGTATTTGAGAGTGGAGGAAAAGATACCAGCAGCAGCGTGGGCTACCAATAAGAGTATAAATTCAATAATTGTTCCGGTCATATTCAGTTAATCCTCCTATCATTCACATTGAAAGTTCCAAAAGACTTTTTTCAGTTCAGCGTGTTTCCCTCTTGGTATCGGTATCGTAGTGTTATCATAAAGCAAAATCGCAGATGATGTCAGATTCTTTATGTTACGCAGATTGATAATGTATGCACTTCCCAAACGGAAAAAGCCGTCATTCTTTGCAAGTAAAGCATAAAGCTCCGAAACTGTCGTTCTGACTTTAATTGTCTGACCGTTATCAAGCTTTATGTATTGGTAATGGTCGTGTGCTTCCGAATACATAATATTGTTTGCGTTGATGCTCTCTATGCCATTTTCGGTTTTGAACCTGATAAGTTTGCTCTGTAATTTTTCTGCCTGTAAGCAAGCTGCATCTATCGCTTCATAAAACTTTTCAGGCTCAAGCGGTTTTATAAGATAACGGAGCGTTCCTGTTTCATATCCTTGCGGAGCATGTTCGACAGAGGTTGTTAAAAATATAATCGGACTCTCAATTCCCCTTTCACGGATATTCTTTGCAAGTGCCGTTCCCATTTCTTTGCCGATGTAAACATCGAGGACAAAGATGTCAAAGGATTTCTCGTCATCCAATGCGTTCTTGAGAGAACTTGCTGAATCGAATGGGAATACTTCAAGCGATTGGATATTTTTACTTTCTGCATACTTGTTTATATATTGCAATACTTCATCGAGTATTTTTTGCTCGTCATCGCACAGGGCAATTCTGAACATTATACCACCTTCTTTCAAACTCATTTACTTTGTTTATCACTGGCAGGTATAGCTTCTACTACATCTCCAATACCACATTTAAGCACTTTGCAGAATTTAAGCAAAACTGAAAGTGATACAATTTGATTTTTGTTAAGTCTTGTGAGTGTAGAAGGTGAAACCTCCGCTAACTGTATCAGCTTATGTTTTGATATTTCATTTTCTGCACATTTAACCCATAATCCTTTATAGCTAACCTGCATAATAAAGCCTCCAAATATAAATTTTCTTTCTATTATAACACATATTGGTTCAGTTTTCAAGATGAACTCGTCAATTTTGACGATTTATGATTTAGTTCAGGTAAAAAAAGAACGAGCCTCCGAGAAAATTCCCGAAGGCTCTGTTTGTGCATATGTTATTTATTTCCCTTTGCTCTGTTATGGGTTTTACAAAGCATCTGGCAGTTTTTAATATCAGTTGCTCCGCCCTTATATTCTAAATAAGCATTTATTTCTCTCTGTATACCTTCATATTGAATATAAAACTCATCATTCTTTGCATTTTTTGCTTTTGATAATGTTTCATTTGCCACAGCAATTTCTCCTAATTCAGTACATTTATAATTTCCTTTTTCTTTTTTACGGCGTAATCATAGGCTACTGCTGTTCCGCTTTTTGGTTGGTAGTCAAATAAATCACGTCTGCTGTTTTTACGCCTTGGTGGAAGATAATTTTTATCGTAATATACCACGCAGTACTTACTGTGGTTAATCATTTCCTGATTGCGTTCCACATAGGAGGCTCTGCCTGCGTTCTCCATATGCTCCGGGAAGTAAGTATCTTCATAATGCTGAAGCAGACTGTCTTCATACCAATCGGGAATATGTTGGAATGCTGACCTCACATATACACGCTTTATGTGGGGATATTTTTCTTTCATCTCGGTAACTACTTTATGACATAAGTCATCAAATTGACTTTTGCCCCCGAAGAGGAAAGTATCAACTTTTTCATTTACGATTAAATTCTCAATAATTTCATATAGCCTATTTTTTAATTCTTCTGTTTCATCAATCTTTCTGTGACCGAAGAAACAACAAGTTTTTTCTTTATCTATATCGGGCATATTCTGTTTCAAAACCCCTTTCTCACATAATCAGCATTATGTGTGTAACTAAGACAGCTGAAATAAAAAAAGCACCCTCTAAGGTGATTGCAGTTACCACGAATTCAAAAGAGCCTCAGACCAATGAGTCTTAATTTTTTCATTGGTCTATTTGCTATGTGCAAATTTTATGATTTTTATGTATTTATCTCTGAAACATTGACCTTTATGTATTTTCGTGGTATAATTTATTCAAATATTTTAATGATTTTGCCACATAATGCTGATTATGTGGTCTTTTTAATTTTGCATCCGTACGAGTCCCATTCTCTGCATTTGTCTGCGGTGGGTGGAACCATTTTCGATGGTATAGATTCTGGTAGTATTTACGCTTGAGTGGCCGAGTATATCCGCCAGGCGAACAATATCCTTTTGCAGTGAATAGTATGTCCTTGCGAACAGATGGCGGAGGTTATGTGGAAATACTTTTTCTTTTGATACCCCTGCGCTTTCGCACAATTGTTTCATTGATTTCCATATTGAGTGTCGATCCACAGGCTGACCTTTTCTTGTTACGAATACACTTCCCGAAGTGATATGCTTTTCTTTTATATATTTCTTAAGCAGTTGGCATAACTCTTTCGGCAGGATTATCATTCTGATTTTACCTTTCAACCTAACCTGAGCCTGTCCTGTCATCACAGAATTCACATCCACATATTTTAATTCACTTACACGAATCCCTGTGGCACATATCGTCTGCATGATGAGATAGAGGCGCTCGTTCTTTTTACTCTTTGCAGCCTTGAGAAGTCTTTCATACTCAGCCTTGGTCAGTTCCTTTTCACTCTGGCAGAAGATTTGTCTTTGCACTTTTAAGTTCTTTACCTTGAGGTCATATCTTTCAATGTAATTGAAGTATCCATTGAGAGATGAGAGAACCGAATTCACACTTGCAGGAGCATATTGCTTTATCAATATGCTTTTGTATTCAAGCACAAGTGTCTTTGTAATTTCTCTGCCGTGTGACCATTCTGCGAATGTATTTATGTCACGGATATATTTTTCTATAGTGACAGAGCATTTTTCTTCCTCGACTAAATAATTTTTGTACTCATCAATAGTGCGTTTAGTAATTTCATTCATGATTCAACAACTCCTTTTCAAATATTATATACCGAATATTTTTTTCGAATACTGTTTTGAAAATTTGTTGTCAATGTTTCAGCTTATTAATTTCAAAAGGCGACTGCACATTCGTTAACCGAAATGCAATCGCCTTAAGTCATTTGTATGCTTTGTCATATAATTTCACCTCCAGTGAGACAAAGCATACCACAGAAGAGAGAAGAAGTCCACGAAGGTTTTTACAATCTTCCATGTCTTTTCATAACATTTTCGATTGCTACCTGTTCGATGTACTCCTCATAGTAATCATCATACTCACCGCTGGCAATGAGATTTTGTTTCTCGATGCTGACAGCAAGTTTGAAGAGCATGTCCGAGACTCTATCAACATGATGCTCTATGGTACAGTCCATCGCCTGAACCAAAATCTTATTTATGTTGTCACTGTTTGCTTCATAATGCAGCTTGGTAAGGTACTCATTGATAGCCTTATTGCAGAGTTCACTCTCGCTTTTAAAGCCGAGCAGCTTAACATAATTTTTGATTTCAGTTCGTACCGCAGGCGGCACATTGAATGTCATCTTTTCTCTTTTCATAGTAAATTTCACCTTCCTTTTATAGATTTACATATGCATTCCCATGCCATGATCCCGTCGATATTCTTTTGTTCTTTCCTTGGAGTCGACAATTGATTTCGTGAAGCCTTCCTCAATGTCTTTCTGTATTGACTGCTCAAACATTTTACAGAGGCTGAAAATGATGTCACCGAAGACAGGGGATGCATCAATTTTATTTGTGTAAACATTTCCTTGCCTGTTATCTTTTAATGCAGATTTAAGCACAGCATTTTGCAGACGCTTTTCGAAGTTTTTGCTCTTCTCAAGGGCATCAAAACTTTTTTCAGGATGCTTGCGATAGTATCTTTGATTTGCAAGCTGCAGCTGACACCATTGACGATACAACTCTTGCAGGTTATCATCCTTGCAGACAACTTTTACAACCGCATCGACCTTTTCCTTTTGCTCATGAGAAATGAACTTATAATTTCTCTTGCCGGAGTACCCATCGAGAGAGAATTTTAACTCATTGAAGGCGTGGGCAAATTCATCATTTGCTCCGCCAATATCAACTTTAAACTCACTGACTTTCTCCTTGACTTCATCAATAATTCTATCTCGGAGCGTTTGTTTTTCATCATAGAGTTTTTTTACTTCGTCTATGAAAATAGTTTTTGTAAACATTACCCGCAGGTCATTACAACTTTTTTTGGAAAGATATTCGCTGCCTGTGTTCTTGTTATAGACAATCATATGTATATGAGGGTGGTGACCTTCATCGTGATATGCCCCGTACCAAACCAAATCCTTTGCCGGAATATTATACGCTTCTGCAATTTCAAACTGCTTTGACCGAATCAAATTTCTCCATGCATCTGCGTTATTATATCCAAGTCTGTCTGCATCTTCACGTCTCAAAGATACGATAGGCATCCACACTTTTCCTTTGTGATTTAGTATGTCACTCCTTGCTTTGTTCAGATTAACATCGTCCTTACTACCGAAGAGACCATGCTCTCCGACCTTTTCAACACGAGGCCTGGTCGCAATATAATTCAGATTAATTTCAACTCTTTTCGTGTTGATGCTCTTGTCAACTCTCTCTCGCTGTGCCATATAGTTTATATAACCACCGCCGACAGCTTTGCCGCTGGAAACATACGGCGATTTAAATACAACTTTACTCATTATAACACTCACCTTTCTCAAAATCTCGTTAAATACCATTAATACCTGTATATGCACCAATTTCAAGGCTCAACCGTGCGGAAAATCCGCATTACAGCACCAAACCATCACCAGCAGATGCACTTTCGGAACCTCTCCGCCGGGCTTTGCACGGCGATGTGAGCCTGCTTGGGGCGAATAGCGCACCAAGCTTTATCCTGCTTCTTTTAAAACACCACACCTCGCCGTTTCGGGGCGCCCCGTCAGGTGATTTCTCGCACCTTCGTTTGTTCTTTCAAATCGATTTTAAGGGCTTAACATAGGGCTTATCTTTTCGGTTCGAGAGATTAACTTTTCAGGGTGGTGTAACTACCTTACCACAAAAATCAAACTCAATCTATGCGATTATGATTGCGGATGTATCACTCCGAATTCAAATACATATCTCCGT
>JAZSIR010000023.1:0-52723 GCA_045533905.1 Clostridia bacterium | reverse complement strand
ATACAATCTTTTCTCTAATTCCTTGTGGATACTTTTTCATTCCTTTAATTCCTGACATAACAAAACCTCCTATGGTATTTTTATTCTACCATAGGAGGTGCTTTTTTTCTATTGTCCGTTTTTACTGGACTTGTTCAAAAGTCGGTGCTTTTCATAGTTCAATATGAAAATGCAGGTTTCTGTATTTTTTCGGGGTCATCGTTGTATCAGTCCGGAAGGTTTTAATGAAATAAGCGGCAGAGGAAAAGCCGGCTCTCCAGGCAATTTCCTCGATGTCATATTCCGTAGTTACCAGAAGATTTTTTGCGATGTGCACGCGGTAATATGCAAGGTACTGATGCAGGGTTCTGCCGGTTTCCTGTCTGATAATCCGGCTTAAGTGATACGGATGATAATTGAACTTTTTTGCAATGATTTCGTTTGTTAGCGTGGGATCGGCGTAGTTTTCGTGAATATAAGAAAGCACGCTTTCGCAAAGCTGGGAGTACGGGCTGTTCATCGTGTTCTTCTGCACCAGCTCCAGAAGGCAGAGCTTCAGCATCGCCGAAGCGCGTTCCCGATAGAATAAAGGCTTTTTTAAAAAGCCGTCCGCACTCTCCGAAATGGCTGAGGCGAGCTTTGGCATATTTCGGATAATCGGCTCGGAAAGTTCTGCACAAAGCGCATAGTCCGGTACCATATCGGGGCAAAAGCTTTCTTCCGTTGCGGTGCCGAGGGATTCTTTCCTGTCTGAAAAATCATTCACAAGGTCAAAGTCCAGTACCGCAATCTTGAATTTTTCGCACGGGCTGAAGGTGAAGCGGTAGTGGGTTTGGGGAGGAAGATACACCATATCGCCGTTTGAAAAGTTATATTTCACACCATTGATGAGCACATGGCCCGCAGCCGTTTCCATATAGAAGATTCTGCAGTCATAGCAAACGCTGGTTCGCACTGTATTTGTGGGTGCCAAGTGTGCCTTGCAGTAGCGGATATGCGGGTTGATATCTGAAACTTTCATTTTGCATCCTTCTTTGTTTTGTTATATTTTTTGCTGATTTTTTAATACATTATAGCACCACTTTGTGCTATAGTCAAGCATAAGGAGGTGCAATATGAAATTTTCAGTCGGTTATCAACTTTTTGGAGACGACAGTTTGGTGGATGCGATATGCAGATATAAAGACTTTATCTCCGAAGTATATTTCTCGTGGGGCGACTTTCCGAACGGCCGGAACAATCAGCTCAAAAGAAGTGATATGCTCCCCTTTGAAGCAGGCGAAAAACAACGGGCAGATCTTGCAAAGCTTACGGCAGCAGGCATCCCCGTAAACCTCCTTTTCAATGCAACCTGCTATGGCAAAAACAGCCAGTCGCGCGCGTTTTTCGAAAAAATAGGTAACACCACAGACTATGTGAAAACGCAGTACATATTAAACGGTATCACCACAACCTCTCCCCTCATCGCACGCTTTATTAAAGAAAATTTTGAAGATGTGGATGTGCGCGCCTCCGTAAATATGTCCATCGGAAGCTGTGAGGGAATGGAATATGTAATGGATTACTTTGACAGCTTCTACTTAAAAAGAGAGCTGAACCGCGACTTTACGAAAATCCGCGAAATCAAGGAGTGGTGCGACCAAAATGGCAAAAAGCTCTACGCGCTTGCCAACAGCGGCTGCCTAAACAACTGCTCGGCGCACGTTTTTCACGATAATTTAGTTTCGCACGAGAGCGAAATTTCCGAAATGGATAATGGCTTCGCTTTCTCCGGCGTTTGCCGCGATTTTCTCAAAAAAGACGAAAATATCTACAAGCTCTTTGACGTGTCCAGCTTTATCCGGCCTGAGGATGTGCACCTTTACGAAGGCCTTTTCCCTTCCCTCAAGCTGGCAACGCGCGTCAGTGCAGACCCGTTTGCGGTTATGCGAGCCTATATAGAAGATAAAAAATATGTCGGGAATATCCTTTCCCTTCTGGAACCGAACCACGCCTCGGGTCTCTATCCGTATATTGTGGACAATGGCAAAATCCGAAGTGAAGCGAAAGATAACAAACTGCTCTATACAAATGCAGATTCGGCAATTATAAAACTGGAGGAGGACGTGTATGTTAACGAGTGAGATGATCAAAAAGGCGGCACTGGAGGCAGGGGCAGACAAGTGCGGCATCGCACCCATGTCGCGCTTTGAGGGTGCACCGAAGGAAATGGACCCCCGTTACCTTTTTCCGAATGCCAAAAGCGTAATCGGCTTTGTTTTCCGAATTCCGAGAGGTGTGCAGCGCGGAATTGAGGAGGGTACACAGTTTTATCAGTATCCGTCTATGGCATACGGCGGTATCAACGAAATTTTCGCACCCGCTGTTTTGCACCACGTCGGCAGAGTGATTGAGGACGAGGGCTATGAGGCGGTTGTATACAGAAACACAGGGGCAAGAGGCATCGTTTCCGATATGGACGGCAGCCCCGGCAACTCCCTTTCCCCTGAGGAACAGATTGAGGTTTCCAAACACGCCAAGGGCAAAACGGCGCATCACAGAAGCGTGCAGTTTACACGCGAGGTGGCCAAAGGTAAGGTGCCGCCGGATTTGCAGTTTCAGTTCAGAATTGCAGCGGTGGCCTGCGGCCTTGGTGAAATCGGCTGGAGCAAAATGCTCCTTACGCCCGAATTCGGGCCTCTCCAGAGAGTCGCATTTATTTTCACGGATGCGGAACTCGAATATGACGAAATGTATTCGGGCGAGCCGCTTTGCAGAAAGTGCGGCGCGTGCGTAAGAGAATGTCCCGGTGGCTGTATCCCCGATCTTAAATCCGGCAAGACCATCACGGTCGACTTAGCCGGTAAAAAGCTCGAATGGGGTGACATTGATATGTGGCGCTGCTACGCCTTCTACACCCACGGCGGCCGGTATTATAACCCCTTTGTTCCCAAAGAGGTTTTCGACAAAAACGAAGGCGGTATGCTTGACCTTTTAGAAGGAAAGACAGACGTTGCAAATGAGAAAGAAATTATGAAGGTGTATACGACGCTTGAAAAGTACTTCCCGAGCTGGGTGGGCTACAATATGGCAAAATGCGGCGGATGTATCCGCGCCTGCGTCAGCGTTTTAGAGAAAAAGGGCGGCTGTATGGAAGGCAGATTCCACGAGCCCCTGCGAACGAAAAAAGCCTGGAAAATGGACAGATAAGGGGGATGAATATGCTTACAGCCAAAGATATAAAGGAAAAAGCCGCCGCGCTTGGTGCAAGCCTTTGCGGCATCGGGAATATTGAAATGTTTCGCGGTGATGACCCGCAGCACAACCCGTTTTCCATTCTGCCGAATGCAAAGGCCATTATCGGTTTTGGCATCAAAGTGCCCCGCGGGCTCTACGGCACGATGGATATCAAAACGCAGTATTATAACTACGTAAACCTCGGCGTCAAGTACATAGACGAAAGCTTTGCTGAAATCTTTCTTCTGAAGATGGGGGCTATGATTGAAAATGAAGGCTATGACGCGTGTCTCCAGAGATATGTGCCGGGCTTTAAGGTAAAGGGTGACAAAACCACGAACCCCGAAGTCAGCCGGATTTATGAGTTGCAGTTTGCAAGCCCCGTTAGTGACGACAAGCCCGTGCCTGATGTTATTATCGACTATAACAAGGCGGCGTATGTTTGCGGCCTTGGAAAAGAAGGGCTGCACGGCAAGGTGATTGTGCCGAAGTACGGAACGTTTATGCGCTTTGTTTATATTATTACCGATATGCCACTCGACTTTGATGCGCCTTTTGAAGGCGACCTTTGCGACAAGTGCGGAAAGTGTCAGGCGGCCTGCCCCGGAAAAGCGATTGCAAGCGGCGGCGTGGATACCTGGCAATGTAGTGTATACTACAGAGGGGCACACAAATCCAATCCGTTTATGAGCGAGGATTTCCTGGCTGACCACCCCGAGCGTGAAGCGATTATAAGCGGCGAAAAGAAATTTACGAAAGAGGAAGCCGAAAAAATATATCCCTCTCTTTCGTTTTTGCCCAACACGCACTTCGGCTATGTGCCCTGTCTGTGCGGCAAAAGCTGTGAAATTGTATGCTACAAGCATTTGAAGGAGGCGGGCAGAATATGAAAAACAAAATTATAGAGCTTGCGCAAAAATATGATGCGGATATTATCGGATTTGCGGACAGAAGTCGTTTTTTGCCCGATGACGAAATTTTTAAGATTTTCCCCGAAACCAAAACAGTTGTAGGCCTTGGTTTTCGCGTTTTACGCGGCATTTACAGAACGGCAGAAGAGGGCACAACGTACTACCAGTACACCACGATGGGCGTGGAAAACCTTGAAGAAACCGTGATGCCGCTTGCACTCATCAATGTAAGTAACCTCATCGAGGAAGAAGGCTTTACGGCCGTGCCGCAAAGAAAGAACCAGCTGATTGTAAACGACCCGTATGCAACAAATCCCGAAATGGACTATACGGACGTTGTGCGCGGCGTTGTAGCCGAGCATCAGATTGACTTTTTGAATTGCGCGGTTCAGTGCGGCCTTGGCGAGCGGAGTATGATTGGTTCTCTTCTGACACCGGAGTACGGCCCGTTTATCCGCTACTGCTTTATTTTAACCGATGCGGAAATTGCGCCCTCTCCCCTGCGCGGTGCAGGTCTTTGCGACAGATGCGGCAAATGCATCGAAGCTTGCCCGGGAAGAGCCATCAAGGAAGACGGCACGCTTGACTCCTGGCGCTGCGCCGTTTACTATAACGGTGCGAACGGCTCGAAAAACCCGTTTATGCCGCCCGATGCCTTTATGGATTTCGAAAACAGAATGGATATAATAAACGGAACGGCGGAATTTGACACAGAAGGGGCAAAGGAGATTTTAGACAGCATCTATTTCTACCCCCCTGCGAAGCACTATTACCGCACCTCCATCTGTGCAAGAGCGTGCGACAGAGCGTGCTACATTCATCTCGAGGAGAAGGGGCTTCTCACCAAAAAGTTCAAACGGAAATTCCGTGAAGATGAGGACTGGAAGCTGAGCACAAAACAGTTCGAAACCTTAAAGCGAGAAAACGAGTGGGACTTCACAGATCCTAAAAAAGAGGAGAGATAAAAATGGCAAAGGAAAAAATCAGAATTGCAATTATTGGCTGTGGCAGATTCAGCCCGTTCTTTGTGCCGCTATGGAAGGCGCATCCCGAAGTGGAAAAGGTGTATGTTTGCGACACCCGCCGCGAGCGTGCAGAAGAATTCCAGAAAAGATTTGATGTGGACATCATCGACAGCTTTGAAGAGGCGCTTGCCTCCGATAAAGTAAACTCTGTTGCTATTTTCACAACGCGAACCTCGCACGGGCCGCTTGTCATTCAGGCACTCAAAGCCGGCAAGCACGTATACAGTGCCGTTCCGGGTGCCGCCAAGGTGGAAGAGCTCGTCGAAATCGAAAGCCTCGTCCGCAAGACCCGCCTTACCTATTCGATGGGCGAAACCGGTTTTTACAGAGCGCCTGCTATCTTTTTGAGAAAAGAATTCAAGAAGGGAACCTTCGGCAAATTCACATATGCAGAAGCGCAGTATAACCACGATATCCGCAATATGGAAAACAGCTTCAAAAGCTCGGGCGGAGAGGAATGGAAGAAGTTTGCGGGCATTCCGCCGATGTTCTATCCCACACACTCCACCTCGATGATCCTTTCCACAATGCCCGGCGTATATGTTAAAAAGGTTGTGGGCTTTGGCTTTGCCGGCAGCCCGCGAACCGACATTTACGGTATGGACGGCCAGAACATCTATAACAATCCGTTCTCCAATACCGCGATGATGGTAGAGCTTTCAAACGGCGGTATTGCCAGAATCAGCGAAAACAGATGTGTGGGCTGGATGTCGCCTGAAACCTATGTCACCCAGTACTACGGCACCGACGGTGGCTACGAATTTGCCGTTGCCCGCCACCACCTGGCGCATTGGGATGAAAACCGCCCCGGCAAAGTTATTATGAAGGACGTAACAAAGGACCTGCAGCCGGAAAGTGTTTACAACAGCATCATTTCCGACTATGACAAAGCCGTGCAGGAAATTGCAGATACCGCAGGCTTCTTTGAAACCTCTCCCATTCAGCCGACGGCGAGACTCCCGAAAGAGTACGAAGGCATCGAAAACGGCCATAACGGAACGCATCACTTCTTAATTGACGATTTCTGCCGCGCATATGCAACCGGCAAGCTCTCTCCCACAAACATCTGGGAAGTTGCACGCTGGAACATCCCCGGCCTTACGGCACACGAATCGGCAATGGCCGGCAGCAAGACGATGGATGTGGTCGACCTCGGTAACCCGCCGGAGGACTGGGAAGTTTTAGACTACGAAAAGTAAGGGGACGCTATGCTGACAGTTAAAAAAGCAGAAAAACCCGGCTTTGACGCGGTGTTTACAAACGAAAGGTTCAAGTGCGCCTTTATAACCAAAAGCGCGCAATATTCGTTTGGCCCCGTGACGGAAATGAAAAGGCACAACGAAACGGATGAAATTTTTGTGCTTTTGAAAGGCGAGGCCGTGATGCTGACGATGGAGGACGGGTATTTTACAGAAACGCCGCTTTCGGAGGGCTTTGCCTACAATGTGAGCCGCGGCACCTGGCACTATCTGGCGCTCTCTGCGGATGCCGAGGTATTTGTGGCGGAAAATGCAGACACCACAAATCAAAACAGCGATGTGCTGACGCTGGATGCAGAATATGAACTTAAAAGGGTGTGACTCTCGTCACACCCTTTTGGTATATCAGAATAATGTTGTCTGGCTGATTTCAGGAAGGTCATCCAAAACGCCGCTTCGCGTCATAATCTCGATAACCGACTTATTGGCACCGCTTCGCTGCACCAGATCGTCAATCGAGAGGAACGGTCCTTCTTTTCTAGCCTCCACAATGCTGTGCGCGGCGGAAGCGCCGAGCCCCTGCATACTCGTAAGCGGCGGGAGAATCTTGCCGTCTACCTCCTGGAATTTTTCAGCATCCGATGTATACAGATCAATCGGGCAGAACGAATAGCCGCGGGCGTACATCTCGTCACACACTTCCAAAATCGAAAGCACGTTCTTATCCTTCTGCGTTTTGGTTTCGAGTGCCGAAAGCTCCTCTATCTTCGCCTTTACAACGCTGTGGCCGTTTGCCATAAGTGCCGCATCGAAATCATCGGCGCGGACGCTGTAATATGCCATATAGAAAGCAAGCGGATAATGCACCTTGCAGTAGGCAATGCGGAATGCCATCGTAACATACGCCGCCGCGTGTGCCTTCGGGAACATATACTGAATCTTGTTGCAGGAGTCTATGTACCAGTTCGGCACATTATTCGCGCGCATTTCTTCTTCCCATTCCGGTTTTAAGCCCTTCCCTTTTCGTACAGCTTCCATAATGGTGAAGGAGAGTTTTGGTGCTACGCCTTGCGCAATGAGATAGAGCATAATATCGTCACGCGTGCAGATACAGCCTGACAGCGGCGCCGTGCCGCTTCGCACGATATCCTGCGCGTTGCCGAGCCATACATCCGTACCGTGCGAAAGGCCGCTTATACGGATAAGGTCGGAGAAGGTTTTCGGTTTTGTGTCAAGAAGCATCTGCCGTACAAAGCCCGTGCCGAACTCGGGGATCGCGAGTGTGCCGACGGTACTTTTTATATCCGACTTAAGATGCAGAGCTTCCTTCCCCGTGAAAAGGCTCATCGTTTCTTTATCATCGAGCGGGATTTCCTTGGCATCGAGCCCCGTAAGATCTTCGAGCATTCGGATTACGGTCGGATCGTCGTGCCCGAGAATATCGAGCTTTAAGAGGTTTTCGTCGATAGAATGGTAATCAAAATGTGTGGTTTTTACATCGCTTTCGCTTTTATCTGCCGGATGCTGCACGGGACAGAATTCGTTGATATCGCGCCCTTTCGGCAAAACAACAATGCCGCCGGGATGCTGGCCGGTTGTACGTTTTACGCCGGTGCAGCCAAGCGTTAACCGGTCAAGCTCCGCTTTACGGAGCATCTGGCCGCGTTCTTCAAAATACTTCCGCACATAGCCGTACGCCGTTTTTTCCGCAAGCGTACCAATGGTGCCTGCCTTGAAAACATTCTCCGCGCCGAAAAGAACCTCTGTATACTTATGTGCCGTGGCCTGATAGTCGCCGGAGAAATTAAGGTCTATATCCGGAGCCTTATCGCCGTCAAACCCAAGGAATGTTTCAAACGGAATATCGTGCCCGTCCTTATACAGCGGCGTGCCGCACTTCGGGCAGTTTTTATCGGGAAGGTCGCAGCCCGAACCCGAGATATTTTCTACGAACTCACTATACTTACACTGTTTGCACACATAATGCGGCGGCAGCGCGTTCACCTCGGTAATATCCGACAAAAAGGCGACAAAAGAGGAACCTACCGAGCCACGGGAGCCTACAAGATAGCCATCCTCATTCGACTTTTTCACGAGCTTATGCGCGATAATATACATAACGGCAAAGCCGTTATTTATAATACTGTCGAGTTCCCTGTCCATACGCTTTTGTACGATTTCAGGAAGTGGCGAACCGTAAATTCTCTCTGCTTTTTCGCGGCTCATATTCATAATATCCCTGTCGGATCCTTCGATTTCCGGCGGGCATTTTTCTTTAGGTACAGGCGGGATGCCTTCAATCATTTCGGCAATCCGATTGGTGTTTTCAATAACAACCTTGCGCGCCATTTCATCCCCGAGATATCCGAATTCCTCGAGCATTTCATTGGTTGTGCGGAAATATAAGGGGGCCTGGTTATCGGCATCGTCAAAGCCCTTCCCCGCCATCAGGATGCGGCGGAACACCTCGTCTTCTTTATTCAGAAAATGTACGTCACCCGTGGCCACAACCGGTTTATCAAGTTTTTCGCCCATTGCAATGATGCGGCGGTTATAGTCGCGCAGCTGTTCCTCGTCGGCCGCGGTGCCATTTTCAATCATAAAGCGGTTATTGCCGATCGGCTGGATTTCAAGATAATCATAAAACTCGGCTATTTTCAGAAGGTTTGCCTCCGGCTCCTCCGCTACCATCGCGCGGAAAAGCTCGCCCGCTTCGCACGCGGAGCCAATTAAAAGCCCCTCGCGGTAGCGAATAAGTTCGCTTTTCGGAATACGCGGCGTTTTATGGAAATATTCCATATGCGATTTCGTAATGAGTGTATAGAGGTTAAAAAGCCCCTGTCGGTTTTTGGCAAGCAGAATCATATGGTACGAAGGAAGCGCCTTCATATCCACATTTCCCGCCATTTTTTTGTCGATATCGGCAAGGTCGGAAACGCCCATTGCGCGAAGCTTTTCCAAAAGGGCGAGCCAGATTTGTGCACAGACCTCGGCATCGTTTACTGCACGGTGATGTGCCGGATTTTCCACGCCGAAATATTTTGCCATTTTATCGAGAGAATGCTGGCGCTTACTGATAACAAGCGCGCGGCAAAACGCGAGCGTATCGATAATGGAGGGTGCATAGGGCACGCCCATTCTGGCGCACGCGGCGCGGATAAAGCTCGTATCAAACGAAGCGTTATGCGCTACAATCGGTGCATCGCCGCAGAATTCGAGAAATGCCTCTACCGCTTCCTTCTCCGCCGGAGCATTCGCCACCATAGCATCGGTAATGCCCGTCAGCTCCACAATCTTTGCCGGAATCGGTTTGTCAGGATTTACGAAGGTGGAAAACGTCTCGCACAAAATCCCGTCACGGATTTTTACGGCGCCGATTTCCGTAATGCGCTCTGTTTTCGGGCTAAGGCCCGTAGTTTCTATGTCGAAAACGACCATTTCGCCGTCTACCGGCCAAGATTTGCCCTTGTAGAGGGAAGCGCCTATGTCATTCACAAAGTAGGCTTCTACGCCAAAAATAACCTTAAGATCAGAGCCCTTTGCCGCTTTATAAGCTTCCGGGAAGGACTGCACCACGCCGTGGTCCGTAATGGCAATGGCAGGATGCCCGTATTTTATGGCTTTTTTCACAAGTGCGGTGGCGCTTGAAACGCCATCCATATTTGACATCTGTGTGTGCACGTGGAGTTCTACGCGCTTCTCCTGTGCCACATCCTCTTTCTCGTGTTTTTTCGCCGCACAGATATCCTGCACTCGAATGACAACCTCGCCCGCGAACGAGTCGAAAACGGCCGTGCCGCGCACAAGAAGATAGGCGCCGTTTTTCACAGAAGCGGAAACGGCAGTATATTTATCCGGTGTTAAAAAGATTTTGCAGGTGATGGAATCGGTTTTATCTGTAATATTGAAGGTGAGAAGCTTTTTCTCTTTAATGTCACGCCCCTCAACCGCGAACGCTTCCCCGCACACGGTTACACGCCCACTGCCTTCGTCAATACCTTTGATGGGTGCGGGCTCGCTGTCAATAAGCTTCCCTAAAATAGCGCCGTCAGAAGATACCGATGCAGTCTCGGTTTCTTTTACTGCAGGACGCGGGGCAACCGGAAGCGGACGCGCCGATAAATCCACCTCTTCGAGTTCTTCTGTGAAGGAGATTTTAACATTTCGCCCCGTATAGGCGGCATACAAACGGGTGATTGCAGAAGGCGCGGACTCTGCCTTCAGAAGCTCGGCACCGCCGTGATGGAGACAGATGGTAAGTTCCTCCCCCGTTTCTGTCCATACGCTATCCTTAAACACATATTCGAGAACCGGTTTTTCTTCCGAAAGGCGGCCGATAATAAAGCCCGCAAGTGCCGCCGCCTGCTCCTCAAAAGGCGGAAGCGCGGCAAATGTGAATTCTGTTTCGATTTTATGGAGTGCATAATGCTCCATAAGGCTTTTTTCAAGCGCGCGCACTACGCTATGCGGCGGAATCCCGGGCAGAAGAAAGGACACGCGCATTGTGCGCGTGGGGGCATCCACCCGTAATCTGGACACACGAAAACAAGCGGCGTCCTTCGGTATAGGAGCGCCGCCAAAAGCTTCTGTAATTGCCTTTGTGCCGTTTACTTCCACTCTTTTATAATCCTTTCCACTTCGCCCTTTAAGACGGGCAGAATCTCTGCTTCGGAAATACTTTTTACGATTTCGCCGTGCCGGAACAGCACCGCCTTTCCGTCACCGCCCGCAACGCCCACGTGCGCTTCGCGCGCTTCGCCCGGGCCATTTACAGCACAGCCCATAACGGCCACGCGGATGGGCGTGTCAATTTTAGAAAGATAGGCTTCCATTTCCCTTGCAACGGGCATAAGGTCTATGCGACAACGGCCGCAGGTGGGGCAGGAAATGAGCTCCGCACCCGCCCGAAGGTCCAGCGCCTTCAAAAGCGCAATGCCTGCGCGCACCTCTTCCTCCGGCGGTGCGGAAAGCGATACGCGGATGGTATCTCCTATACCGTCCAGAAGAAGGCTTCCGATGCCTGCCGAAGATTTTATAAGGCCTGCATAGGCTGTGCCTGCCTCGGTAACACCGATATGTAAGGGGTATGAAGCGCTTTTCGCCATCAGACGGTACGCTTCCACCGTTTTCTGTACATTTGAGGCTTTGAGGCTTATGATGATATCAGAAAAGCCTGCCTCCTCCAAAAGAGAAGCATGGTATTTTGCGCTTTCTACCATTGCGAGCGCCGTATGGCCATACTTTTCATACATTTCTTTTTCGAGCGAGCCGCCGTTTACACCGATGCGGATGGGAATGCCGGCAAATTTCGCCGCTTCCGCCACTGCGCGCACCCTTTCCGGCGCACCGATGTTGCCGGGATTGATGCGGATTTTATCGGCGCCGCCCGCAATACACTGAAGGGCAATGCGGTAATCGAAATGAATATCGGCCACCAGCGGTACGGTGGTTTTCTTTTTAATTTCCGCAAAGCTTTCGGCCGCCGCAAGATCCGGCACGGCAAGGCGTACAATATCTGCGCCCGCCTCTTCTAAAAGGCGAATCTGGTCTACGGTTTTACGAACGTCGTGCGTGTCCGTGGTCGTCATCGTCTGCACGGATACGGGTGCGCCGCCGCCAATCTTTACATTTCCTACATTAAGCTGCTTCATGTAAAAACTCCAATGCACGCGCCAGCTGATCGTCATTCTCTACCGGCGCGGTATAGTCTATGCCACCGAGGCGAATCTGTGTATAAATATCTGCGGTGCCTGTGATGGAAAGGTCACTTTGTGCCTGGAAAAAGCGGATGGCTTTTTCCGTTTCGGCATCGTAAACCGAGTCAGCTTCTTCCATAAATCCCAAAAATGCAAGGCGCTGTTCGATCGCGAGGACGGCTTTTCCACTGTCCCCCACCTTCCACTCGGGCATATATTCCATTTCGGCCATATACGAAACATCGGCCGGCGCAAAGGTGTTTTCTACCTCGATATCGGGCGTGATACCCTCGTGGTGCAACGCTCTGCCGCCTGCCGTTTTATATTCCGCAACGGTGAGACGGATGCCGCCGCCCGTTATGAGGCGGCGCACCGTTTGCACGGTGCCCTTCCCGAAGGTTTTCTTGCCGATAATTGTGCCGCTTGCCGTATCCTGCACGGCACCTGCAAAAAGCTCGGAAGCGGACGCGCTTTCCTCGTTTACAAGCACTGCGAGATTGAAGCGCCCGCGATTATCTTCTTCGTTATAATGGAGCTGATTATAGCGCGCATCGGCGTACTCCACGCGCATAATGACGCCCTTCGGCGTAAACAGTCTGCAAATATCAAGGGCAGAGCCAAGCTCGCCGCCGCTATTGTCGCGAATGTCCACAATAAGGTTTTTTACGCCTTCTTTTTCAAAAAAGTCCACGGCAGCCTGTACCTTTTCCGCCACACGCGGGTTAAAGGAGAAAAACTGAATGTAGCCTATGCCGTTTTTGTTTTCGTACACCACGGGGTCCGTATCGAGCGATGCGCGGACGGCTGTAAGTGCCATTTCTTTTCCGTCGCGCCGAAGCATCACCGAAACAGAAGTGCCTTCTTCGCCCAGGATTTTCTCGCGGATGGCCTCCATGCCGCGACCTTCCAGATTCTCACCGTCTACACCGATGAGGATATCCCCCACCCGCATACCTGCCTTTTCTGCAGGAGAATCCGGGAAAATGGAGATGACCACAACGCCGCCATCTCTTTCGACGATGGTAACCCCGATGCCGGTAAAGGCACCGATCACGCTGCTGTCTACAAACTTTGCATATGTATCTTCATCCAGATAGCTGCTATGCTCATCGAGAGACCCCATCACCGCCGCCACCATGCCGTCAAAACCAGAGGCAGGATTTGTGAGGCGTTCTTTGAAAGCGATATCTAAAAGTTCGCTTTTTTCCTTCGGGAACTTCGCATTCTCGGAAACAAAATCGACAAGGTCATGTATATAATTATACTCGTCTTCCCCCGTCGGCTCCCACGCATATACAGAGGAAGTTACAAGGAGAAGCGAAAGCGCAATCAAAAGAATGCGCCTGCACGTTTTTTTCAAGGAATTTTCCTTCTTTCGTTACATTTTTTTCGGTGCGGAAACAGAAAGCATACGAAGTGCATTGGCAAGCACCACGCGGGTGGCTTCTACAAGTGCGAGGCGTGCTGCAGAAAGTGCAGCATCCTCCGTGCGCACGTGGCACGCGTTATAGAAGCTATGGAAAAGTGCGGCGGAATCCATAGCGTAGCGTGTGATGCGGGACGGCTCAAACGCCGCCGCGGCTACGCGGATTTCCTCCGGAAATTCTGCAAGCTTCTTGATGAGAGCACGCTCGTGCTCATCTGACAGAAGCGTGCAGTCAATATCCTTTACGCTCTGCACCTTTGTGCCTTCTTCCGCGAGAAGGCGGATAATACTGCAGATACGCGCGTAGGCGTACTGCACGTAAAATACAGGGTTATCGTTCGACTGCTCGACGGCAAGGCCGAGGTCAAATTCAAAGTGACTGCCCGCCTGGCGGAGATTGAAGAAGAAGCGGGCGGCATCTACGCCGATTTCGTCCAGAAGGTCAGAAAGCGTAATCATACGCCCCGTGCGCTTGCTCATACGGACAACCTCGCCCTTTTCCACAAGGCGTACAAGCTGCATGGTAATGACGTGAAGGCGGTCGCCTGAAATGCCGAGCGCTTCCATTGCGCCCTTCATACGGGCGATATGACCGTGATGGTCGGCGCCCCAGATGTTAATGGCAAGATCAAAGTTTCTGCCGGCAAGCTTATTTCTATGGTATGCAATGTCGGCTGCAAAATAGGTAGGGATGCCATTGGCGCGCACTAAAACGTCATCCTTCTCGGCACCGAACTCCGTGCTCTTAAACCAGACAGCGTCTTCCTTTTCATAAGTGAGGCCGCGCTCTGTAAGGAGCTTTATCGTCTCTTCTACTTCGCCGCTCTTATACAATTCGCTTTCTCTGTACCAGGTATCATACGAAATTCTGTATTTGGCAAGATCGGCTTGCATTTTGGCAATGTTCTTCGGAAGCGCAAATTCTACGAGTGCACAGCGGCGCTCTGCGCTTTCTGCCTGAAGAAGATTCTTGCCGCCATTATCAATATACGCCTGGGCAAGTTCCATAATATCGGCGCCCTGATACCCATCCTCGGGAAAATCTTCCACGCCCGTTAAAATCTGCAGATATCTCGCCTCAAGGCTCATACCGAACTTTTCAATCTGTGCGCCGGCATCGTTGAGATAGAATTCGCGGCTTACGTCCCAGCCTGCCATATCGAGAAGTGCAGCGAGCGAGTCGCCGATAGCACCGCCGCGCGCGTTGCCCATATGCATCGGACCCGTGGGGTTGGCGCTTACAAATTCGACCATTACCTTCTTGCCGCTTCCATCCGTCACACGGCCGAAGTTTTCACCGCGTTCTTCAATATCGGAAAGCGTGCCGTAAATCCAGTTCGGATTTAGATAGAAATTGATAAAACCGGGGCCTGCCACTTCTGTGCGAAGTACCAGCTCGTTTTCCGGCATATTTTCAAGGATTACCGCCGCGATATCACGCGGTGCACGGCGCAAAGGCTTTGTTAAAAGCATCGCCGCATTGGTCGAAAAGTCGCCATGGGCATCGGCTTTAGGTGCTTCCACCAAAAAGGCAGGCATCTCCGCTTCGGGGAATGCCTTCAAAATGGCCTCGCGCACCAGATTCTCTACCGTATGTAAAACTCTTTCCTGTGTGTACATTTTTAAAACTCCTCCACTTTTAAGCCTCGCGCACATTCAGCGAAAGCGTATGCTCCGCCTTGGTGCTGTTATCAATTTCCAGCATATAATGAATATCAATTTTGCCGCTGTGCTTTTGGAATTCGACCTTCACGTCATCAGATACGATGCCCACCGTAAAGCTTCCAAAGGGCGTATCATAATACCCCACGTGCTTTTCACCGGGTGCAAACACCATATGGGTGTTCACCTGTCCATACCTTGTAAGTGCCACGCGGTCCTTTTCGATTTTGAGCATAGTGGTCGTCTCTTCAAAGCCCGTGACTTCTGTTTCCTTATACGAAATGTAATGCTTGTCCCCTTTTTTATAGTATTTGCCCTCCGTTACAAGCTCCGTTACATTTTCCTCACCAAGCTCGGGCACCATTTCCTGCCCCTCTATTGAAATGATTACTTCCTTATTCATTCTGTTTTCTCCTCTTGCGCCAGTATGGTACCTATAGTATACCATATTTTCGCCCCCAAGGCAAAGGTAAATTTCTCCTTCTATGCCAGTTCGATAAGGCGGTCGATAAGCTCTTTATACGAAAGCCCCGTAGCCTGCCAGAGTTTGGGATACATACTGATCTGGGTAAAGCCCGGAATCGTATTGATTTCGTTTACAACGATGCGGCCGGTTTTTTTATCCTTAAAAAAGTCAACCCGCGAAAAGCCTTCGGCGCCGACCGCTTTGAAGGCGCGGATGGCGTACTCACGAAGGCGCGCGCTTTCTTCTTCCGGAAGCGGCGCGGGAATAATGAGACGGGATGTACCGTCCACATACTTCGCATCATAATCATAAAACTCTGCCGAAGGCACAATTTCGCCGAGTACGGATGCCTTCGGGTCGTCATTCCCCAAAACGGCACACTCAATTTCTCTCGCCTCGATAAATTCTTCCACGAGCACCTTCTCATCATACGAAAAAGCGCCGCGAAGTGCTTCTGCGAGTTCTGCCTCCGACGAAACCTTGAAAGCGCCAAGCGAAGAGCCGGCGTTTGCTGGTTTTACAAAAACGGGGTACGAAAGCGAGAGCGCAATTTTCTCCTTTGCCTTCGCTTCCTCCTTCTTGTCTATGATAATGCCACCTGCAACCGGAAGGCCGGCAGCGGCAAATCTTTCTTTCGCAAGTTCCTTATCCATACCAACGGCCGAAGCTAAAACGCCGCAGCCTACATAGCGGATGCCGGCAAGCTCACAAAGGCCCTGCAGGCAGCCGTCCTCACAGAAGTCACCGTGCATCACGGGGAAAATCACGTCGATGCGCGCCGTGCGCACACCGTCCTCTTCGAAAAGAAGAAAGCCGTGGTCCCCGGTATCAGGCGAAAGAATTGCCTTCGTGCGCGGCAGATTCTCCCATGCCCCACTTCGAATTTCTTCCGGCGCCGCCTCGGTTTTATACCATTCGCCCGCGCGCGTGATGCCGATTTTCAAAACGGAATACTTCCCGGTATCGATATTTTCCAGTACGGATGCCGCAGACATACAGGAAACTGCGTGCTCTCCGCTTTTTCCGCCAAACAAAATTGCAATCTGCATACTGTGGTCCTTTCACCGCATAACGGTATCATAAATTTCGCGCTTTGCAACGCCTCTGTCTGCGGCCACTTTTTTCACCGCATCCATCCGGCTCATACCTTCTTTTTCATAAAATGCCACGTGTTCCTCAATTGTAAGGGTTTCCCAGGCCGCTTCCTCACAAACAGTGGCACCTTCCATTACCAGCACAAATTCGCCGCGCGGCGGCTCCTCTGTATATTTCTGAAGCGCCTCCGAAAGTGTTGTTCTGAAAATTTCCTCAAATACCTTTGTCATTTCGCGGCAAAGCGAGATGCGCCGCTCCCCGCCAAAGGCTTTTACCAAATCCTCAAGCGTCCGTACCAGTTTATGCGGTGCTTCGTAAAATATGATGGTTCGCGTTTCATTCTTCAGCTCTTCCAGCCGCTCCATTCTGCCCTTTTTCTGCATCGGCAAAAAGCCTTCAAACACAAACCGCCCTGTGGGAAGGCCGGAAACTGAAAGGGCGCTGATGGCCGCACAGGCGCCCGGTACGGGCACGGTGGGAATATTCTCCTTCGCGCACATCGCCACAAGTTCTTCGCCGGGATCGCTGATCGCGGGCGTGCCCGCATCGCTGACGAGGGCCACGTTCTTTCCATCCAGAAGCTCGCGGATAATGACTTCACCGTGTCCACGTCTGTTATGTGCAAAATAGCTGATGCACGGTTTGGAAATGCCGAGATGCTTTAAGAGATTCCCCGTATGGCGCGTATCCTCTGCCGCCACAAGGTCTACCGACTCCAGCGTCTGCCGGAGCCTTTCTGAAATATCCGATAAATTTCCGATGGGCGTTGCGCAAACGTACAAGGTTCCGCTCATTGGGTGCTCCTTCCGTAACATGCGAGCGCTTCTTCGGTGTACTGCCCGTCCGCCCTGTATAAAACAAGCGGCGGCATCACACGCAAAAAAGTACCGCCGCCCAAAGTGCCTTCCAAAAGCACAAGACTTGCGGCACTATCCGCTCTTGTATGTACTGTGCGAAGGCGTTTGGGCTCAATCCCTGCGCTTCGCATTTCTTTCAAAATATCCGTAAGCCTGTCGGGCCGGTGCACCATATAAAACCGCCCGCCAAAGCGAAGGCTTTTTGCGGCCGCCGAAAGTACATCCGAAAGCGTGCACAAAATCTCGTGCCGCGCGGCGGCCTTTGCGGGATTCGGATTCTGTATGCCGCCATCCTTTATGTACGGCGGGTTTACCGTGACCACATCAAACCGCTTCTGCCCGATATGGGCGCGAATATCTTTTATGTCCCCTTCTACAATGCGCACATAGGAAAGGTTATTTTCCCGTACGCTTCGCCCGGCAAGCCGAACGGATGCGGGGTTTATTTCAATACCTACGATTTCTCCGGCCTCTGTTTTGCCCGCGAGAAGAATCGGAACAATGCCGTTTCCCGAACACAAATCGAGAACGGCTTCGCCCTTCTTCACTTCGGCAAAGGCAGAAAGAAGCACGGCATCTACACCGAAGCAGAATTCGCGCCTGTCCTGCCAGATATGGAGACCGGAAATGCCAAGGTCATCTTTTCTTTCAAATTCTTCCATTTGTAAAATCCCCCGGTATGTGTACGGGGCCGCCCAAGGGCGACCCCGACATTCTTACCCTTTTTTACTGCTGCTGGGGAGCGGAAACCGGACATACGTTTGCGCAGTTGCCGCATTCGATGCAAGCATCCTCATCAATAACGAAAGTGTTATCGCCTGCGGAAATGCAGGAAACGGGACATTCTGCTTCGCATGCACCACAGCTAATGCAATCTTCGGAAATAATATATGCCATCTATGTACACCTCCTTTATTCTCTGTATACTGTATCATATTTTCTGTATTTTGGCAAGTATTTTTACATATTTATTCAAAATCATTCGCTTTTTTTCTCAACAACAAGCGAATCACCCTCACTTCGTACCGAAAGCGTGTCGCCTGCGCGAAGCGTACCTTCGATAATCCGGGTGGCCGCACGGTCCTCAATATGCTTCTGAATGGCGCGGCGAAGTGGCCTTGCGCCATTCTTCACATCAAGCCCTTTTTCAAGAAGCACTTCCTTCGCCGCATCGGTAATTGCAAACGAAATGCCGCGTTCGGAAAGCATTTCGGAAAATTCCGAAAGCATCTTCTCGAGAATTTCCATCAGCACCGGTTTTTCGAGGCTCTCGAACACTACAATTTCATCGATGCGATTGAGAAACTCCGGCCGGAAAAAGCTGCGAAGTGCCTTTTCTGCTTTTTCCTCTGCCGCGCGCGAAGGGGATGCGGTATACCCCGGCGCCGTGCCCTTATAATCAGAGCCGGCGTTGGAGGTCATAATAATCACCGTGTTTTCAAAGCTTACGAGCTTGCCGTGGCTATCCGTGATGCGCCCGTCATCTAAAATCTGCAAAAAGACGTTCATCACATCAGCGTGTGCCTTTTCGATTTCGTCCAGCAGAATAACACTGTAGGGACGGCGGCGGATTTTTTCGGTAAGCTGGCCGGCATCGTCATATCCCACATAGCCGGGAGGCGAGCCGATAAGCTTCGAAACGGCGTGCTTTTCCATATATTCCGACATATCCACGCGGATAAGCGCCTCTTCGGTATCAAACATTGCCTCGGAAAGTGCGCGGGCAAGCTCCGTTTTGCCAACGCCCGTACTCCCCGTGAAAATAAAGGACACCGGTCTTCTCACTTTCGAGAGCCCCGCACGCCCGCGGCGCATAGCGCCCGCAACGGCGGCAATTGCCTTTTCCTGCCCGCGTACGCGTTTGCGAAGCGTTTCCTCCAACTCCAAAAGGCGCAACGTTTCTGCCTTTGTAATTTGCCCGACGGGGATTTTCGTCCAGCCGGAAATAACACGTGCCACATCCTCCTCCGTGAGCGTGACCTCGCCCATCTCCGCTTCTGCTTCGCGGATTTTCTCCTCGAGACGACATTCTCTGGTTTTCAGGTCTGCGGCCTTTTCATAGCTTTCAACAGAATCCTCCCCACCGGCCGTTTCTTTCTCGGCCTGCACGGCGGAAAGCTCTTTCCGAAGCTTTGCAAGGCGCGCAAGAAGTATATTTTTGAGATTTGCACGTGAAGCTGCTTCATCAATTACGTCAATTGCTTTATCGGGAAGGAATCTATCCGTGATATATCTTTCACTCATCACGGCCGCCGCACGGATGACCTCGTACGGGATTTTTACCTTATGGTAATCCTCATAATATTCCTTGATGCCTTCGATAATGGTAATCGTTTCCTCCACGCTCGGCTCTTCCACCAAAATCGGCTGGAATCTTCTCTCGAGTGCCGCATCCTTTTCAATATGCTTTCTGTATTCGGCCGTGGTGGTGGCACCGATAACCTGAATTTCACCGCGTGCAAGCGCCGGCTTTAAGATATTGGCCGCGCTCATCGCGCCCTCAGCATCGCCTGCACCTACAATATTATGCAGCTCATCAATCACCAGAATAATATTGCCGAGCTTTTTGGTTTCTTCAATGATACTCTTAAGGCGGGCTTCAAACTGACCGCGAAACTGTGTACCCGCGACGATGGCCGTAAAGTCAAGGAGAAAGATTTCTTTATCGAGAAGCTTTTCGGGCACGCGGCCTTCCGCAATGCGCATAGCAAGCCCTTCTGCAATGGCCGTTTTGCCAACACCCGGCTCCCCGATAAGGCAGGGGTTATTCTTCGTGCGGCGATTTAAGATTTCCATACATCGCGTAATCTCCGCCTCGCGGCCGATGACTCTGTCTACTTCGCCGCATCTTGCACGCGCAGAAAGATTTGTGCCGAAGGAATCGAGCATCCGCTTCTTATCCTTCTTCTTTCTCTTATCGGCTTTTTTCTCTTCTTTTTCGTACGGCTCTTCTTCCTTGGCTTCGCCTTCATCGCCCTCCAAAAAGCCGAAAAGGTCACGGAAAAGGCTACCGCCTTCGCCATCCCCTTCCTCCATCATTTCCATTACCTGTTCGCTGATGTTTTCAAAGTTTTCGGGATCGATCCCCATATTCCCCGCAAGCTGCCCCATATCAAGGCCTAACTGCTTTGCGCAGGAAAGACACAGCCCTTCTGTTTTCTTTTCGCCGTTTTCAATTTTTGTTACAAACATCACTGCCACATTCTTGTTGCAGCGTGAACACATCATCATTTTGCCTGTTTCCTTTCCAAAAAAACTGCCGAATTCTAGTATTCCCCATTTCGGGGATTCTTACCCCGATTCACAAAATAAGCCGTTACGGACTGTAACGGCTTATTTATAGCTTTTTTCTGATTAACCCTTAATGGCTGCAGATGCAAGACCTGCAATGAACTGCTTCTGTACGAAACCGTAGATTACGATGGAGGGTGCCATTGCGATAATGGCCGCGGCCATAACGAGCTGTGCGCCACCGCCACCTTCGCCGTACTTCGAGTTGAAGTTTGCAAGTGCAAGGGAGATGGTACGCTTTTCGTTGGTTGTGAGGTAAATCAAGGGACCGAAAAGGTCGTTCCATGTACCGGTGAATACGCGCAGTACCATAGTTGCAATCATCGGACGGGCAAGTGGCATATAAATGCGAGCCCAGATGTAAAGCGGTTGTGCACCGTCGATCATCGCCGCTTCATACAGACCTGCCGGCAGACCCATGAAACACTGACGCATAAGGAAAATGTTCATAGCGCCACCGAAGAATGCACCGATGGTAAGCGGAATGTATGTATCCACGCAGTGGAGCTCACTCCAGATAACGAACATCGGGATGCTCATAACGGTACCGGGAAGGAACATCGTGCAAAGGCAGAAGAAGAAGAGCGCATTCGAACCTTTGAAATTGTACCGTGCAAAACCGAAGCCGATAAAGCTGTTCGATAAAACCGTACCAATACTGTTTACAACAACGAGGAATATTGTGTTGCCGATGTATGTAAAGAAGTCCGCTTCCCTAAATACACGGGCGTAGTTGTCAAACCTGAAAGCCTGGAATAACTTGGTGGAATATACACCGGCTTCATTTTCTGCAAGGGATGCAGAAAGAGCATATATGAACGGGTACAAAACGATGAAGCAACCAAGGAAAAGTACCAGAACACCGAATATGTTGAATTCTCTGCGACGCTTAAAGAAGCCGGGGCGTTTTACGTTTGTGTTTAATGTAGCTGTATTAGGCATCATAGTGCACCCACTTTTTCTCATATTTCTTCTGGAGATATGTTACCAGAGCAACGAAGATGAAGCTGAACCAACCAAGGGCAGCTGCACGACCAACCTGCGAGGTACCCATCCACATAAGGCCGTAAATCTGTGTGTTGATAACGCCTACGTCAGCACCGGTTTCTTTCGCAAGAAGAAAGAACGGCTCGAATACCTGGAGTGCGCCGGCGATACCGGTGATGACCAGGAAGAAGATGGTCGGTGTAAGAAGCGGAATGGTAATCTTGAAGAACTTACGGATCGGGCCTGCGCCGTCAATATCCGCAGCTTCGATTACGTCGTTACTGATGTTCTGCATACCTGCGATGAGGAAGATAGCGCTACCGCCAATGCCACGCCAGAGCTGCATGATGATGATGGAAACAACAACTTCAAACCAGTTCATACTGTAGTTCCATTTGAAGGGGCCGAGGCCGATGTAGCCCAGAATCATATTCAAAGTACCCTTTTTCGGGTTATACAGACGGTTGAAAACAAGGGCGGAAGCAGCAGTCGGGGTAAGGCCCGGTACATAATAGATAAGACGGAAAGCCGAAAGACCCCAGATCTTCTGATTCAGAAGTGCTGCCAATACGCAGCCCAGCGAAATGTTGAATGTCTCATAAACGATGCCGAATACCCAGACGTTTCTAAAAGACTTCCATACAGCCTCACTTGCTATGGTCGCCTTAATATAGTTCTGAAGGCCTACCCACTTCGGAGGGTTCAGCATGTCGTAGCGCGTAAAGGATAAAAAGATGGAAATAACGAGCGGTACCAACGTAAAGAAGAGCAAGCTAACTATGTACGGTGATACGAACAGCCATCCCCAGCGCTGATGTTTCCTGGTCATAGCGTATCCAAACCTTTCTGTCCGCTGTTTTTCATAAAGTAAGCAGGCCCCGGACCCGGCCAGCACCTTTCAGTCTTGTGCGGTTTGTACAGTTTTTCTGCACTCTTAAGCCCTCAATATTGCATATTTTGCAAAAGCTTATGCACAATCACCATAAATGATATGTTAATTATAGCACAAGTATCTATATAATGCAATAGGTTTTTTGATTTTTTTCTAAATTTTTAGAATAAATTGGCGAACAAAAAGGTCCCCGGGCCGCTTTTTTTGCGGTTTCGTGGTTTTGGAATTTTTCCTTTTGGTAAAAAGTAACAAAAAACAAAAAACGGCGCGAAACTTTTCGTTCCACGCCGTTTTTTTGTCGTTTTTATTCTTCTTCGTCAAAATCGTCCGAGAAGCAATCGCATTCCAGTTCGATTTCGTGGCCGCAAGCGGGACAAATGAGAACATCATCCTCAAGATCGAGTACATCCGCATCGAGGAAGATTTCTTCGCCGCAGTTCGGGCACTTTATATCTTCACAGTCAAAATCGCAGCAACCGCAATCACATTCCTCGTCCTCGTCATCGCCATACAGATCTTCTTCTACATAGCCCAGATCTTCGTCGATTTCATCTACCTGTGCCTGCAGTTCTTCATAATCTTCTGCAAAGCAGGCAAATTCTTCCGTAATATCGCCGAGAACCTCAATAATCTTGGCGAGGAGCTTGCCTTCGCCCTTCTCGGTGTCGATCTCCATGCCTTCACAAAGGCCCTTCAGGTATGCTACCTTTTCTTCAAGTGCTGCCATTTTCGTTCCTCCTTCAGAGTTAAATATTATGCACGCTCCATATATTCGCCGGTACGAGTATCTACACGGATCATATCGCCCTGGTCGATAAAGAGCGGAACATTTATCTGTGCGCCTGTTTCCAAAATTGCAGGCTTCTGTGCGCCCGTGGCTGTATCGCCCTTGACGCCCGGTTCGGTTTCTGCAACCTGGAGTTCTACAAAGTTCGGCGGTTCTACACCGAATACGTTGCCCTTGTAAGACAGAATCTTAACGAGCATATTTTCCTTTACAAAGCGGAGCGCATCGCCGAGCTGGTCGGCATTGAGCGGCATCTGTTCGTAGCTTTCCTGATCCATGAAGTAGAAAAGCTCGCCGTCATTGTAGAGGTATTCCATATCCTTACGTTCGATGTGAGCCTTGGGCATCTTATCGGTGGGGCGGAAGGTCTTTTCCACAACGCCGCCGTTGATAACATTCTTCAGCTTCGTTCTTACGAAGGCTGCGCCCTTACCGGGTTTTACATGCTGAAATTCTACGATCTGGAAGACGTTGCCCTCCATTTCAAAGGTAATACCGTTTCTGAAATCTCCTGCGCTAATCATCTTATGTTTCCATTCCTTTCCAATGTTTATACTTTTATTTTATCCTATCTTCTCAAAGATTGCAAGAACTTTTTCGATTATTTCATTCGGATGCCGAAACGAGATCGCGCATATTGTAGAGACCAGCGGGCTTGTCCAGCAAAAACAAAGCCGCACGAACGGCACCTACCGCGAAAATATCGCGACTGCCTGCGCTGTGCTTGATTTCAATTACTTCATCCTGGCCTGCAAAGAGCACCGTGTGTTCACCGACGATTGTACCGCCGCGGACGGCGTGAATACCAATCTCCTCTTTCCCGCGGGCACGACGCACGCTATGGCGGTCATACACATATTCCTTTGCATCCGCTGCCGCTTCCGAAATGGCATCGGCAATCGCCATTGCCGTGCCGCTCGGCGCATCGAGCTTACGGTTATGATGCTTTTCGATAATTTCAATATTGAACCCATCGCCAAGTACCGCTACCGCTTTTTTCACAAGCTCCGTAAGGAGGCTTACGCCAAGGGACATATTGGCTGAGAAGAACACGGGGATTTCTCTCGCAGCGGCCTCAAGCAAGCTCTTATGCTCCGCGCCGAGTCCTGTTGTGGCAACCACCACAGGAATTTTCTTCTCCATCGCATAGGGCAAAAGGTCCAGAAGGGCGGCGGGATTGGAAAAGTCGATAATCACATCGCCTTCCGTCTCTAACAGCCGCGGTTTTTCCACAATCGGGAAGTCACCATACTCCTTCGTGTACACATCGATACCGGCACAAACAGACACCGACGGCATATCGGCGATGATGCCCGCAACCGTCTTCCCCATTTTTCCGTTTGCACCGCTTAAAATTACATTTGTCATTGGCAGCTCTTTCCTTTACGCTTGGATTGTAAGGCCTATCTTTTCGAGTTCTCGTTTCAGAACAGCCACATTCTTTTCTTCCATTTCGCAAAGCGGCAACCGGAGCTCGCCTACGTCATAGCCGAGAAGGTTCATCGCCGTTTTCACGGGGATGGGATTTACTTCGATAAAGAGCGCCTTGATAAGATCATAATACTTAAGCTGCAGCTCTCTTGCACCCTTATAGTCGCCCGCAAAGCACATAGCGGTGATATCGTGCGTTTCCTTCGGAAGAATGTTAGCCAGAACGGAAATAACGCCTACGCCACCGAGGGACATAACAGGCACAATCATATCGTCATCGCCCGAATAGATGGCAACTTCATCGCCGCAGAGAGAGGCAATTTTGGCAACCTGCGAAATGTTACCGCCTGCTTCTTTTACACCGACAATATGCTCAATTTTGGAAAGCTCCAAAAGAGTTTCCGGCTGAATGTTCACACCCGTTCTCGAGGGCACATTATAAAGGATAATCGGAATATCCACAACCTTTGCAATTTCGGTATAGTGACGGACAAGGCCCTTCTGTGTAGCCTTGTTATAGTAAGGCGTTACAGACAAAAGTGCATCCGCGCCTACCTTGGCCGCTTTCGCGGAGAGGGCTACGCCGTGTGCCGTATCATTCGAGCCTGCACCCGCAATAATCGGAATACGGCCTGCAGCTTTGTTTACTGCATATTCGATAGCCGAAATATGTTCCGCATCCGGCATAGCGGCCGATTCGCCCGTGGTGCCGCAGATAATGATGGAGTCCGTCTGTTTTTCGATATGTAATTCAATGAGTTCACCCATCTTGTCAAAATCGATTTTTCCGTTTTTGAACGGGGTTATCAGTGCAACGCCGCTTCCGGTAAAAGGTAACTTCTTCATGCGCACATACGCCTCGCTTTCTTTTATTCGCCAATAAGTTCGATATACTTCTTCGCAATCTGAACTGCATTGGATGCTGCACCCTTGCGGATATTATCTGCAACAACCCAGAGGTTTACGCCGTTTTCCACGCTTTCATCGCGACGGATACGGCCGACAAATGTTTCGTCGCGTCCCGTAGCGTGAATGGCCATCGGATATACGTTGTTTTTAGTATCGTCTTCAATCACGATGCCCGGTGCCTTACGGAGAACTTCTACGAGTTCTTCAAGGACAAACGGCTTTTTGAGTTCTACGTTAATGGATTCGCTATGGCCGTTGAATACGGGAACGCGCACGGTGGTAGCCGTGATGCGGAGGGAATCGTCACCCAGAATCTTGCGGGTTTCGTTCACCATCTTCATTTCTTCCTTAGTATACCCATTTTCAAGAAATACATCAATATGCGGAATGCAGTTGCCGACGATGGGATACGGGAACTTCTTCGGTGCTTCGCCCTTCATACCGTTCTCAAGGTCATCCCAACCGCCGCGGCCTGCGCCGGATACTGCCTGATATGTCGAGTAGACAACACGCTCGATGCCGTATGCATCATAAAGCGGCTTTAAAGCTACCATTGCCTGAATGGTGGAGCAGTTCGGGTTTGCAATGATGCCCTTATGCTTCAGAATATCTTCGGGGTTTACTTCCGGCACTACGAGCGGCACATTCGGATCCATACGCCATGCGCTGGAGTTATCGATTACGAGGCAACCCTTTGCTGCGGCAATCGGAGCAAATTTTTCGCTTGTGCTGCCGCCTGCGGAAAAGAGGGCAATATCAAAGCCTTCATCGAAGGAAGTTTCCGTAAGCTCGCGCACGGTGTATTCCTCTCCCATAAAGCTGATTTTGTTGCCTGCAGATCTTGCCGAAGAGAAAAGCGTGTAGCTTTCTGCCGGTAACTTATATTCTTCCAGAACTTTCAGGAAGGTTCTGCCTACCATACCGGTTGCGCCAACAACCGCAATTTTATACTGTTTCATTTTCTGTCCTCCTACTTTATCTTTGTCTTGCCGGTGCCAAGGCTTGTGACGCCATAAATACTGCCGTCTGCGGTTCTCATAAAGATATAATCGCCGTATGTGTTCACGGCTTCATATGTGCCCACATCCATCCGGATGGCATAGCGGCCACCGAAATCGACTTTGTAAAGGGCATTATCGTCACGACCGAGGGCCGCAAAGCAGTCATACGTAAAGGCAAAGGAACGGAGCGGAAGCGTAGAAATCACTTCGTAGTTTGCGCCGTTTAAGTCTGCCTTGGCAAGCATACTGTCAGCATTCAAGAAGTACATCTTGCTGTTCTTAATGGTGAAATGGCTGTTCTTGCCCGTGTAGACAGGAAGGTGCTTGCCGCTTTTGCTGATTTCGTAAATCTTTTCACCATCGGAATAGAATACGGTGCTTCCGGAAAACACGGGAAGCTCTGCCTTCTTATCGATAAAGAGTTCTGCCGTCTTCGTCTCCAAAGGCATCTTGTAGATCTTGCCGTCTCCAAGGCTTCTGTAATAGAGAGCATCGCTTACTGCGGCAAAGGCATCGCTCTTTGTTTCGATGAGCTTTGTTTCCGTGCCGTCCGCCGGCTTTACCATATATATGCAGTCATCTGCACCGATATAATAAATAGTTTCGCTGAATACCACAATATTTTTTGCCGGCTTGTTCACAACGGCCTCTTCACTGCCCATCTTATAGATGCCCGTGGCATCCGAATAATAAACGGGGCCGCCGGCCGTGCCGATGGCAAATGCGCCGGAAAGCATATTTTCATGTGTGTTGCCGCTTACGGGAATCAGGAATTTTTCAACATATTCCTGCATCGTCATACTCTCCGTGCTGAGAAGGCGGTATGCGAGCAGAATGGACTGTTCTCTTGTAGTGTTCCCGAGCGGGTTAATGTTGCCTTTTTCATCGCCGAGCATAACGGCGAGAAGATTCATAGCCTGTACCGAATCGAGCGCCCAGTCAGCAATGGCTGCGCTGTCCGGGAATGTGTTTGCAAACTCTGCCGGGAACACAATCTCCGGCCGTGCCGAAACGAGTGCATTTTTCAGCATTACACACATTTCCTGGCGGGTTACGGGATTATTCGGCAGAAACGCCGTGTCGGAAACGCCCTTGACGATGCCGAGGCTCTTTGCCGCGGCAACAGAAGCGTTTACAGTATCTTCAAAGCCTGCTTCTGCCTCCGGCATGGGAAGAGAGGTCAGCTTGCACCAGAGGAGCATTGCCATTTCGCAAAATTCCTCACGGGTTACCGCTGCCTGATATTCGCTCTGGATGCGCTCCGGCACAATTTCGGCAGAAATCGCCGCATTTACCTCAACTGCTGCCCATTCGCTCGGTGCGGCCATAACCGGCACGGAAACGAAAAGCAATGCTGTGAGCGCAAGCGTTACAATTCTTCTGAACATAGTGGTATCCTCCTTGTATTTCTGTCAATCAAAAGACAAACTCCATATTTCGTATATTATAGCACAGATTCTTCTGTTTGACAACTACTTTTTGACGATTTTTTATGCTTTTTGCAATTTTTTTATTTTTTATTACCTATAATAAAAGCGGGACTTCCAAAAAGAAGTCCCGCTCGGCTTTCAAATAGCCCCGCGATTGCCGTCTTACAGGAGAATTTTAACCTGTTATGCAGGTGGGTGGCATATTTTCTGTTTACGGGTTACCCTCAGACCGGCCTTTCGGGCGGGGGGCCTAACACACCGCAGAAACGATTTGCCTCCCTTACATTTTAGTGTTGGCTAAAATAGATACCGCCGGCGCACAACGCAGGGAAGGATGCAAAAGGCTTATTCCTCTTCGTCCTCAAATTCAAATTCTTCTTCCATCCGTTCTTTGAAAATCTCAAAGATTTTCTGGAGTTCTGCTTCATCTTCAATCGGCTCGAGGATATCCTCTTCGTCATTTGCCGGCACAATGCGCATAATAAGAACGGTGCCTTCTTCCGCTTCGTCCTCCGCTTCCTCTGCCGGGATGCCGACTGCATAGCGTTTTTCATCCTCTTCGATGATATCCAGCACCTCGAAAGGCATTTCCTTGCCCTCATCGTCGATGAGTATGATTACATTTTCTCTTTCTTCCTGCATTTTTACATGCTCCTTTCAATTCTGAAGGCTGTCGAGATATCCCTGGAGAATAAACACGGCTGCCAGCATATCCACCTTGCCTTTTTTCTTGGTGCCACGTACATTGCCGTCCATAAGCGCTCGGTGCGCCGCCACGGACGTAAGCCTTTCATCCCATTCATACACCGGCAGCGAAAAGCGCGTACGGAGAAGCTCGATAAACTTTCTCGTAATCTCGCCGCGGGGACCGATGGAGCCGTTCATATTTTTTGGCATACCGATCACAAAGGCTTCTGCGCCGTATTCATCCACGATGCCTGCAAGCTTTTCAATTTGTTGCGACCAGGTTTTCTCCATAAGCGCCCCCACCGGCTGCGCCGTGAGCCCCAGAAGATCGCTGACCGCAACGCCGATGCGGCTGTCACCATAATCAAGACCTATTATACGCAATTTCAATCACCGTCATTTATTATACACGCTTTCTGCCCGAAAAGCAAGAGATTTTCGCAAAAAACTGCCACCTCACCGCAGAAGGCTTGACACCGCCTCAATTTTGCGATATAGTATTGGTAAGGAAAGGACGGGATATGTATGAGAATTGCCGTTTTCAGTGACAGCCACGGCCGTATGCATAATTGCCTTCGGGCGATGGATGCCGCGGGACCCATAGACCACATTATACATCTCGGAGATACCGCGCGCGATGCGGAGGATCTCGGTATAGTGTACCCGAACACCCCTATTTCCTATGTATGCGGCAACTGTGATTTTTGTGCCGGCGGCGCGTATGAAAAAGTGACGGAGATCGGCGGCAAACGCTTCTTTCTTTGTCACGGACACACGCGCAGCGTAAAAAGCGGACTTTCCGAGCTTGCCGCGGCCGCAAAAGGCGCCGATATTGTGCTTTTCGGGCACACGCACGAGGTGTTTGACGGCGTGGTTTCGGATGTGCGCCTTTTTAATCCCGGCAGCATCGCACTGCCTGCAAGCGGTGCGCCTTCCTTTGGCATTATTGAAATTTCCGGTGGCGTAATTTCCACAGAAATACGAACACTTGCATAATCCCATTCGAAAGGATGTCTTTCTATGAAAATCGTAATGCTTGACCGCTCCGGCGCTGATTTTTCCTATGAGAAAAAGGCCTTTCGCGCCGAGGGTGCCACCTTTTTGGTTACATACTTTCAGGCGGCGGATGAACTTCGCCCTATTGTGCGCGATGCCGATATCCTTCTGGTAAACGATGCCCCTATCGGGGAAAATGTGATCGGTGCCCTGGAAAAATGCAAAGCCATCATCACTATGGGCAAAACGTATGAAAACATCAATCTTGCGGCCGCAGGGGCACGCGGCATTTATGTATGCAACACGCCCGGCTACGGCGACGAGGATGCGGCAGAATACCTCTTTGCACTTCTTCTTGCCTATGCCAAGCGTATTCCCCTCGGCAGTCTCTTTGCAAAGGCCGGAAAATGGGGTGCGGAATATATTGGCTCTCTCGCCCGTCTGCGCGGTAAAACACTCGGCATTATCGGCAGTGCAGATATAGCCGCGACGCTTTCGGCGATGGCGCGCGGTTTGGGAATGGACACGCTTTTCTTTGACCCCTTTGCCGCACCGGATGCCGGCAGTGTGCACTTCCTGTCTCTTTTGGAAAATTCGGACTTTGTTGGCCTTTGCACGCCGTACACAGAGGATACCCGCCATATGATGGGGATGCCACAGTTTCAGCGGATGAAAAAGGAAGCTGTGCTTCTTTCGGTAAGCCCCGGCGGTGTTATTGACGAAAGCGAGCTTACCTACGCCCTCTTCTCGGGCGAAATTGCGGGCGCGGCGCTCGATGCATTTGAGACAGAGCCTCTCCCCCGAAACAGCCGCCTTTTCGAAATGGACAATGTGCTCATCACGCCGCACTGCGCGCATGCCACGCGCGAGGCAGTAGCGGAGCTTCATGTCGCGTGCACGGAAAACGCTATCCGCGTTTTGCACAGAGAAGTGCCGCACCATATCGTGAACTCGCCTTTTCTCAAGGGCAATCTGTTCATATAAGAAGCTTTTCAGCGCACCCTATGCGGTGCGCTGTTTCTTTTTTACAAAAAATCTTTGCTTTTTTATTTCCTTTATGTTATACTATATATTGGGTATAGTAGAAATATCTATACTTCCGAATTTATTTTGAAAGGAGATTTCTTTATGAAGCTCATTTTAGCAATCTTACACAGCGAGGATGGAAACAAAACGCTCGGTGCCCTCAACGATGCCGGCTTCAGCGTAACGAAGCTTGCCACCACGGGCGGCTTTCTCCGTGCAGGCAACATAACACTGCTGGTAGGTACGGAAGAAGAACGTGTGGAAGAAGCAATCTCCATTTTCAAGGAAAGGTGCCACACACGAAAGCATATTATGACCACCCCCGTCTCCGCCGGCATGGCAGGCATGTACACGCCCCAGCCGATTGAAGTGGAAGTGGGCGGTGCTACCATTTTCGTTGTGGATGTTGACAGGTTTGAAAAGGTTTGAAGCTCTACGGTAAAGACGCACAAATTGCATATTTTAAGGCAGCACTCCGAAAAAATACCGTCGGACATCTGTATATTTTCGAGGGTGCTGTTGGTATGGGCAAAAAAACGTTGTGCCGCCATGTGGCCGAAATGCTCCTTTGTGAAGGAGAAAATAAGCCTTGCGGCACATGCAGTACCTGCATAAAAACAAAGAGCGGCAATCATCCGGATATCATTTATGTAGAGAATACGGAAAAAGCCTCTCTCTCGGTGGAGCGCGCCCGCACCATCGTGGCAGAAATGTATGTGAAGCCTTTTTTGGCGGAACGGAAAATTTACATTTTTCCGGACGGGGAAAAGCTGAGCCCTGCTGTGCAAAATACGCTACTCAAGGCATTTGAAGAGCCGCCCCCATATGTGACGATTTTGATGACCGCCACCTCGCGGGAAGCACTTTTAAATACCGTTGTGTCCCGCGCGATTGTGCTTCCGCTTGCCGGATGTACCGCAGCGGAGCTTTGTATGTTTTTATGTGAAAATTACCCTTCACGGCAGGAAGATGCACCTTTTCTTGCCAGAAGTGCCGGCGGCAGTATCGGTACGGCGAAGAGCCTTGCAGAAAACGAAGCGTATCTTTCTATGCGCGCGGCACTTTTTTCGCTTATCCCCCGCCTCGCCTCCTCCCGCGCCGGCATATATTCGCTTGTGCGCTGTTTTGAGGAATATGAAAGTGCGCTTTCAGATATGCTCGCCTTCTTTTCTTCCTGGATGCGGGACTGTATGTATTTGCAGCTAGCAGACACCTTTGTTCCCTTAAACGGGGATTATCAAAGCGAAATTGCGGAATTTGCTTTTTCCGTATCGCCCTATGCGGCACTCCGGTGCTATGAAAAAGCACTTTCACTTGCCTCTTCTATCGGAAAAGGCTCTAATTTCTCCGTATGGATTACGGATTTTCTATCAGAATGTTGGAGGTATTGTCATGACACGGATAGTAGGCGTCAGATTTAAGGAAAACGGAAAAGTATATTACTTTGACCCGACGGATCTGCCCATCGAGCAAGGTATGCACGTGGTCGTGGAAACGGCACGCGGGCTTGAATACGGCGAGGTTTCGGTTCCGATTTCCGATGTACCTGACGAAGAACTGGTTTCCCCGCTTAAAAAAGTGGTTCGTATTGCCACCGCACAGGATACGCGGCAGGTAGAAACGAACCGTCGCAAGGAAAAGGAAGCCTTTGATATTTGTCTTAAGAAAATCGAAAAGCACGGGCTCGATATGAAGCTGATTCATGTTGAATACTCTTTCGATGCCAACAAGATTCTCTTTTATTTCACCGCAAACGGCCGCGTGGACTTCCGCGAGCTCGTAAAGGATCTTGCAAGCGTTTTCCGCACCCGTATCGAGCTTCGCCAGGTAGGCGTTCGCGACGAAGCGAAAATGATGGGCGGCCTTTGTGTTTGCGGAAGACCTCTTTGCTGTTCCACATTTTTAAACGACTTTCAGCCTGTTTCGATTAAAATGGCTAAAGAACAGGGTCTTTCCTTAAACCCTGCCAAAATTTCCGGCACATGCGGCAGACTTATGTGCTGCCTTAAATACGAGCAGGATTCCTACGAGGCACTCCATAAGATTACCCCGCCCGTCGGCGCACTCGTAAAAACGCCGCGCGGCAACGGCACAGTCGTTTCCGTGGCACTTTTATCGGGAAGACTTCGCGTGCGGCTTGAAGGCTCGGACGAAGGCGTAATTGCCGACTTTTCACGCGAGGAAGTGAAATTTTTACGCCGCGGCAACCGTCAAAACAAAGAAGTTGTAAACGAAAAGGAAAATGAAGAACTCCGTAAACTGGAGGACTAATTCCGGAAAGGATGTTACCTATGCAGAAAATAGTATTTGCCACAGACAGTTCCTGTGATATCCCGAAGCATTTTCTCACAGACAATGCTGTTTCTGTGCTTCCTTATCACATCAGCTTTGGCGATGAAGATTTTATCGACGGCGTAACCATCACGCGCGATGTACTGTACCAAAAAGAAAAAGAGACCGGTATGATGCCGAAAACGGCCGCCATCGCACCCGCGGTATTTGAAGATTTCTTCCGCGAACTTTTGGAAAAAGGCGATGCTGTTGTCTATTTCTCGATCGGCTCCCGCTTCTCCTCCGCTTGCCAAAACGCGTGCATTGCGGCGGCAGAATTTGAAAATGTATTCGTTGTAGATACAAATTCCCTCTCCTCGGGTGAGGCGCTTGTACTTCTCCACGCCATCTCGCTTCGCGAAAGTGGCATGGAGGCGGCGGCCATCCAAGAAGAATGCGCGGCCTTCTCCGCCCGCTGTGATGTAAGCTTTGTACTCGACAGGCTCGACTACATGCACAAAGGCGGCAGATGCAGCGGCGTGACGGCGCTCGGCGCCAACCTCCTCGGCATAAAGCCTTGCATTGCCATTACAGACGGTATGCTCGGTATGGAGAAAAAATACCGCGGTAAATTTAAGATGATTGTTTCGAAATACATTGAAGAGCGGCTTTCGGAAATTCCGCCGGCTTCTTCCTATGTTATTTTAGCCAACTCCGGTGTCGATGCAGAAATTCTAGACGCGGCGCGAGAAGCACTGCAAAATGCAAACCTTTTTGAAACGATTTACGAAACCGATGCCGGCTGTGTAATTTCAAGCCATTGCGGCCCCGGCACGATCGGTATCATTTATGTAAAGTAGTACTCTCAAAAAGAACAAAAGAAAGGCGGTGAATGCATTGTATTTAAAGAAACTCGATATGTACGGCTTTAAATCGTTTATGGATAAGCTTACAGTTTCTTTTGACTATGCAATCACCGCCATTGTCGGCCCTAACGGCAGCGGTAAGAGTAATATTACCGACGCCATTCGCTGGGTCCTTGGGGAACAAAGCGTAAAATCTCTCCGCGGCAGCCGTATGGAAGATGTTATCTTCGCCGGCACCGCCAAACATAAACCCGTAAGCTTTGCCGAAGTGTCTTTGACGCTTGACAATTCTTCCGGGCTTTTTTCAAGTCCGTATACGGAAATTACGGTAACGAGAAGAGTGTACCGTAGCGGCGAAAGTGAATACCTTATCAACAAAGCCCCCTGCCGCCTTCGCGACATTCATGAGCTTTTTATGGACACAGGTCTTGGGCGTGACGGGTATTCCATTATAAGCCAGGGACAGATTGATTCTATTCTCTCGCAAAAATCGGAGGACAGACGCCAGATTTTCGAAGAAGCCGCCGGCATTTCGAAATACAAATACAAAAAGAATGAAGCAACGAGAAAGCTTGTAACTACTGAAGATAACCTAAACCGCGTGCGGGATATTCACGGGGAGCTTTCTGCTCGTCTCGGCCCCCTCGAGACGCAGGCACGCCGCGCGCGCGAATACCTTGATTTATACGAAAAACTGAAAACACTCGAAATCAATCTTTCGATTTTAGATATTGACAAATTGCAAAAAGAAAAGGCAGAAATTGCCGCTTTGTTTGAGACCGTTTCCACGCAGCTTGAAGCGGAAACGGCCCGCCTTACCGCCATGCAGGCGGAGGAAGAGGCTTTATACAGCGAAATGAAGACGCGCGATGCGGAAATGGAAGCCGTGCGCGCCCTTCTCCACTCGACCGACCTTTCCATAAAAGGCCTTGAGGGCGATAATGCCCTTCTTCTGCAGCGTATGGAAACGGAAACGGGAACGGCCGAAAAATACGAAGCCGAGAAAGCGGCACTCGAAAAGGCACTCGAAGTCCTTCGGGCAGAAGCAGGGAATGCCGAGGCACAGATTGCAGCGGCAAAGAATGCACTTTCGGAAGCGGAAGCGGCTGTAGAAAGCGGGCGTGCCCGCCTTTCGGAAAGTGGCGATGCCATCACTTCCCAATCGAAAGTGGCAGAAGATTTATCTGCCGGCGCTGCCGAGCTTATGGCACAGGCAGAAGAGATAACAGGGCGCATATCCTCCCTTTCGGGCTATAATTTAGAAGCACGGAAAGAGGAACTGGAAGGTGAAATGGAAGCAGTGCAACGCCGCCTTGCAGAAAATGAAAAGACTAGTGCCGCGCTCCTTACGGAAAAAGAAACACTCAAAAAAGCTATCGCCGATTTAGTTGCCGCTTTCGAGAAACTGAAAGAGGAACGGCCGAAGGCAGAAAATACACTTTCCGCACAGAAAAATGCATACAACGAACTGATGCGCACCTATAACCAGCGCCTTTCGAGAAAAAATGTGCTTTCGGATATGGAGCAGAATATGGAAGGCTACGGGAAGGGCGTTCGCGCAGTCCTCGGTGCAAATCTTACGGTAGATATCCGCGGTGTTTTGTCGAAACTGATTTCCGTAGAACCCCGCTATCTTGTAGCCATTGAAACGGCACTTGGTGGGTCGCTTCAGAACATTGTAGTCGGCAGCGAAGAGGATGCCAAGGCCGCCATTTCGTACTTAAAGCGCACCGGCGCTGGGCGCGCCACATTCCTGCCGATTACCGCTATGCGCGGAAGACGCCTTGAAAATGAGAGAAATATCGCCTCCTGCCCCGGTTTTATCGGTCTTGGATGCGATCTCGTAGAAACCGATGCCGCTTACCGCGAAATTATTACCCAGCTTCTCGGCACCACGGTGATTATCGACAATATGGATAATGCCATCGCGGCCGCCAGAAAGTTTAAGCATCAGTTTAGAATTGTAACGACGGACGGCGAAGTACTCCAGCGCGGCGGCTCTATGTCGGGCGGAAGCCGCGGTAATCAGGGGAATCTCCTTGGGCGCGGCGAAGAAATTGCGGCGCTCGAAAAAGAATGTAAGACGCTTTCCGCCAAAATGGAGAAGGCAGAAGATACAATCGACGAGCTTTCCGATCGTCTTTCCGATATCGCGCGCGATATGGAATCGGTGCGGCAATCCCATGGCGAGAAAAAGGCGTCTCTCCTCTCTTGCGAGGGCAAAATTTCGCTTTGCGCCGATGCAAAAGAGAATGAAGAAAAGCTTCTTGCCCGCCTTTCTGCCGACCTTGAAAGCGCTTTTCTCCAGATGGAAAACGCCGATAAAGAACGCATGCGCCTTGAAAAAGCAGAGGCAGACCTTCGCGCACGTCACGCGGCGGCACTCGAAAAAGCAGAAGCTGCCCGCGCGCTTTTACGCGAATATATGGAGGCGCAAGGCAGGCGGCGCGATGCGCTTGCTGATTTGCAGGTTTCGGTAAACTCTGCCGAAAGAGATATGACGGCGGCGGTTATGCACCGCGACCAGCTCCTCGTCTCCATACAAAAAACAGAAGGCGAAATTGCGGAAAAAGAATACCAGAAACGCCTCGCTATGCAAAATGTCGAGACACTTCGTCTCCGCCATCGCGACCGTCTTCTCGATGTGGAAGAATCGAAAAAGCGTGCGGAGGAACTTACAGAGTCTCTCGCACGTATGCATACGGACAAGGAAGGCTCCGATGCCCGTACGGCAAAGATGCGCGAAGATATGAAAGCACAGAACGAAACGCTCTATTCTCTGCAGGGAGAGCGTACCCGCCTTGAGGCAAAGCTCGAAAAAATGCAGGATTCTCTGGATACGACGATTACACATCTCTGGGACGCCTATGAGCTTACCTATTCCGCGGCCGCAGAGTTCCAGAAGGATATCGGCCCCATCGGGCCTGCCAAGGAAGAAGCGGCACAGCTTCGCCGCGCCATCCGTGCGCTCGGCAGTGTGAATGTGGATGCCGTTTCCGAATATGAAGAGGTAAAGACGCGCCACGCCTTCCTCTCCTCCCAGATTGCCGACCTTGAAAAGGCTATGGCCGAGCTTCAGAAGATTATTACGGATATGACGCGCGTGATGACCGAAACCTTCGGAAAAAGGTTTTCGGAAATCGCCGAGCATTTCAAAGATACATTCCGCGCCCTCTTTGGCGGCGGCACGGGAAAACTCACGCTTTCTGACCCCGAAAATGTACTCGAAAGCGGCATTGAGATTGATGTGCAGCCTCCCGGAAAGAAACTCCAGAATCTTTCGCTTTTATCGGGCGGCGAAAAGGCGCTTTGTGCCATTGCCATCCTCTTCTCTGTCCTTCGCGTCAGACCCGCGCCGTTTTGTATACTGGACGAAATCGAGTCCGCCCTCGATGACCATAACATCGACCGCTTTGCCGCGTATCTCCGTAACTACGCCGATACACAGTTTATCATCGTTACACACCGCCGCGGCACGATGGAAGCGGCAGATGTTCTCTATGGTGTGACGATGCAGGAAAAAGGTGTTTCGAAGCTACTTTCGATGCAGATTTCCGATATTCCGAAGAACGCATAAGGAGACATACCCGTGACCATTATCGAATTTTTTGATTCCACACCTATACATAATGCCGCAAGCACCCTGCTCCTTGCCCCGGATTTGGTGGTTTTGGTAGGTGCACAAATGATCCCGATGCTCTCGTTTCGCACAAAGCTGGAAAAGCTCTCCCTAAGCCGCGGACGTATGCTTTCGGTAGAGGTTGTGCAGGTGGATCCTACGGATTTTGCCGCCATCACAAAAAAACTGGAGGAAATTCTTCTTTCCCACAAAAGTTGTGTGTTTGACCTTACGGGCGGACGGACGGAAATCCTCGTTTCGATGGGGGCGCTTTCGGAAAGATACGCGCTGCCGATGCATACGGTCGATCCGTGCACCGGTTCGATTTCTCCGGTTTCCTTTAAGGCCGCGTACCCGAAGCCCCGAAAAGCGGCACTTTCGATTGCCGAGAATGTGTATCTCCACGGCGGAAATGTGACGGAGGCACTCCCGATTCCGCAGTCTGTTGACTTCTGGGAGGATGTGCTTCTCGTGTGGTCTGTGGCACATCGCGACCCTGCCACCTGGAACAGTGCCATAAGCGCACTGCATGCATTCTGCCGTCCCGAGGAAATGTTTGGCGAACTCCATATGAATGCGGTCTTCAAGAAATTTGCACCGCACAAAGCCGAAAATCTCCGCAAAACGGTGCGCGCGCTCGCCGCAGTCGGTGCCCTTGTCGACTTCCGCGAAAAAGGGGACTTTATGTCCTTCCGCTACAAGAGCGAAGCCGTGCAAACTGCACTTGTGAAGGAAGGCTCCGTGCTCGAGCTTTATGTATACCACGCGGCATTTATCGCAGGAAATACGCCCTTTACCGATGCGGCCACGGGCGTTGTGATGGACTGGGATGCCATCCCCTCCCCCTATCCGCGGGATGATGTATTAAACGAAGTGGACGTATTTTTGATGCGGGGACTTTGTCCGCACATCGTCTCCTGCAAGAACGGCTTTGTCGATTCTGACGAGCTTTATAAAATCGCTGTTGTGGCCGACCGCTTTGGCCGCGGCTGCGCGAAAAAGCTTCTGGTTCTCACGAGTTTTGTGCCGGACGAATCGTTTACCGAGCGTGCAGAGGAACTTGGTATTGCCATTTTGCAAGGTGTGCATAATCTGACGCCCGAGGACCTCGGCACCAAAATCCGAGAAGCGTTTGCCATTGAATAGAAAAGACCCGCCACGTGGCGGGTCTTTCTTATACATAAACGCCTTCTATGTGCAAAAACCTTGCCTTATCATACCTATAGCTCGAAAGCGGGCGCATGTAAGCATTGAACGTATGCGCCGCCACAAAAATCGCATCTCCTTCTATTCCGGTTACGAGAAGCGAATGATAAAACCTGTCGCCCGCCCCCAGCTGAATCACGTCACCAAGTTCCATTTCTCTCGCGTCGGTTTCCGTAGCATACGGTCCCTTTTCGCGATTGCGAATGAGAAAATCGTATAAAAACCGCACACCCGTCCACGCAGGTGCGCGGTCGTTTATATTTCGGTAATACCAGCCGGTTTCGGGTGTGAAATTCATAACGCCGCTTCCCGCATAGAGGCACTGCGAAATGAAATTGGTGCAATCGCCGCCTAGCTCCGAAAAATCGTAATAGGCAGGGTTTCTCCCGTATGCCCACTTTTCGGCGTAGCGCACGGCAAGGTCGCGTCTAAATGGTCGCGTTGGCAAAAAATCACCCCCTTTGCACAATATGGAAAAGAGGGTGATTTTGTTCTTTCCGATAAGTACTGCGCGCTATGCTTTCCCGAGTTTATAAATTCCTGTTTTCACTTTGCCCTCGCCGATAGAAACGGTGATTTGTACAGTATCCGGAAGAGGGTTTCGAAAGCGAAAATCCTGCGTGCCGAAGGCAACGGCCGCATCGCGCCCGATTTCTATATAATGGACATCATTTGTGTGATTATGCCGTTCGAGGATTTCCATACCTGCCGCCTCGGCGGCATTAAAAAGGGTGCTTGAAATCTGGCAAACGCCACCGCCTACGGCATACTCGCGCTTTCCTTCTATCAGCACTTTGGCTTTCTCATACCCCTTTGCGCTCGTGCGTTCCCCCACGGTGCCATTAAAAGAAAATTCGGCACCGGGCTCTACTTTTACGCCATTTAGCGCGGCGGCACAAAGCTCTAAATTCCGCACGCGGCTCGGCTCGGCATCCAGAATTTCTGTTTCAAAACCGCCGAGGGCGACGGGAGTTTCCGTCGCCTCGGGGGTAGCTGTCGGTATAATTTGCGGCATCTCGCTCGGCATCGGGATGTCCTTCGTTTCCATCCTGCAACCGCCAAGCATTAAAACTACCAAAAGTGCAAAAATGATTTTCATACATTTCACTCCTTTTCCCGTTTAGTATGCCGCAAAAATCTTTTTCTATTCGGTACAGTTTTTTCTGTGGAAAATTCCCTTTTTTACGGCAAAAAAAGGTTGACTTTTCGCCTTGGGGCGTGGTACAATATAAAGAGAATTTTTTTTGTTTGATTGCAAGGAAAGGAACGATTTTCGGATGCAGCTTTATAATACAATGACAAGACAAAAAGAAGAGTTTGTGCCGCTTGTGCCGGGCGAAGTAAAAATGTACTCCTGCGGGCCTACGGTATATAACTATTTCCATATCGGAAATGCACGTCCATTTATTGTGTTTGATACGCTCCGCCGCTATCTTCGCTATCTCGGCTATAAGGTAACCTTTGTGCAGAACTTCACGGATGTAGACGATAAGCTTATAAACCGTGCAGAGGAAGAAGGTACCACCGTGCCGCTTCTTGCCGAAAAATACATACAGGCATACTTTGAAGATGCAGAGGCGCTCGGCATTGAAAAAGCAAGCGTACATCCCCGTGCTACGGAAAATATTGACGCTATCATCACCCTCGTTTCCGACCTTATCGAAAAGGGTTTTGCATACGAAGTAGACGGTGACGTATACTTCTCCACCAAAAAATTTAAAGACTATGGAAAGCTGAGCCATCAGCCGCTTGAAGAGCTTGTTTCCGGCGCGCGCATCAGTATAGATGAGCGCAAGGAGGATCCGCTCGATTTTGCACTTTGGAAAAAGCGCAAGGTCGATACGGAAATCGCCTGGGAAAGCCCTTGGGGTATGGGTCGCCCCGGCTGGCATATTGAGTGCTCCGCAATGGCGTGCCGCTACCTCGGCGAAACCATCGATATCCACAGCGGCGGTAAGGACCTTATCTTCCCCCACCACGAAAATGAAATTGCACAGAGCGAATGCGCGCATAACGGCGCACCGTTTGCACGCTACTGGCTCCATAACGGCTATATTAATATTGACAATGTAAAGATGTCGAAATCCAAGGGGAACTTCTTCACCGTGCGCGATATTATTGCGAAATACGCACCCGAAGTTGTGCGCTTCTTTATGCTTTCTGCGCATTACAGAAGCCCCATTAACTTTAGCGACTCTTTAATGGCCGCCGCAAAAACCGGTCTTGAAAGACTCTACACCGTGCGCGAGCGCCTTATGGCACTCCCGAAGGGTGACGGCGCACTCCCCGAGGAAATTGCAGAAAAGCGTACCAAGTTCCTCGCGGCGATGGATGATGATCTGAACACGGCCGATGCCATCTCTGCCCTTTTTGAAATGGCACGCGCCATCAACGTTCTTTTAGATGCAGGCGGCGAAAATGCTGCCGGTGCCTGCCTTGCCGCTTTCGACGAGCTTTCCGGCATTCTCGGAATACTCCAGGGTGACCGTACGGGCGAAGTGGATGCAGAAGTAGAGGCCCTCATTGAAAAGCGCCAGGCCGCACGCCGCCAGAAAGATTTTGCCGCAGCCGATGCGATTCGCGCCGAGCTTCTCGAAATGGGCATTATTTTAGAAGATACACGTGAGGGCGTAAAATGGCACAGAGCATAAATGCGCCCCTCGTTCTCGCCTTTGTAGGCGATGCGGTGTACGGGTTATACATACGAAAGCGCCTTTCAGAGTGCGGCGCGGCCACGGTGAATGCACTTCATCACAAGGCCTCGCGCATGGTTTGCGCTGCGGCGCAGTTTCGCGCTATGCAGCACATATCTCCCCTTCTTACGGAAGAAGAGATGCAGGTATTCAAACACGGGCGCAACGCAAAATCCGGCACCGTACCCAAAAATGCAGATGTGATTCATTACCGCCACGCCACAGGTCTTGAGGCTTTGGTTGGGCATTTATACTTGGAAGAGCAGACAGACAGGCTCTCCTTCCTTTTAGGAAAGGTGTTTGATTTTCTCTATGACGAAATATGTTAAAAGCACACTTCTTATCTTGTTAGGCGCCCTTTCGGCGGCATTTGCCTTAAATTTCTTTCTCCTTCCGCATCATATTGCGCCGGGCGGCGTTACAAGTGTGGCGGACATGCTTTCTTCCGTGGTTCCCCTCTCGGTCGGTACATGGTACGCGATTATCAACATTCCCCTCTTTATTATGGGGCTTCGTGTCCTCGGGCGGGACTTCTTTGTTAAAAGTCTTCTCGGTATGGCCGCAAACGCTGTTTTCATTGACCTTGTGGGAAAAATTGACCCTGCCATTTTAGGCATTGGTGATGATCTGATTATTTCTGCCATCTTCGGTGGTTTCTTTATCGGCCTCGGCTACGGCCTCATTCTCTATGCAGGCGGCTCCTCGGGCGGCACTGATATCTTAGGTTGGCTCATTAAATCCAAAAAGCCCACGCTGCAGCTCGGGCGCGCCATCCTTTGCTGTGACCTTATTATTATCGCCATTCAAAGCGCTGTATACGGAAATATCAAGCTCAGCCTTTACGCTATCATTGCCATGGTCATCTCCAGCCGTATGATTGATATTTTAAACGAAGGCGGCACTGCCACGAAATTCACCTATATCATAAGCCAGAGTGGTGACGAAATTTCCAAGCGCATCATGTGCGAGACAGGACGAGGTGTCACGCGTCTTTCGGGCGTTGGTATGTACACAAACGAAGACCGCACCGTTCTTCTTTGCACGATGTACCGCCATGATATGGCGCACATCAAAAACATCATACGCGAAATTGACCCGTCTGCTTTCGTAGTCATAAGCGATGCCCGTGAAGTAAACGGGCAAGGATTTTCCCCCTTAAAACCGTAAGTTTATTCCCGCCTTTTCGGGCGGTGAAATATAGATTTGAAAGGATGAGAAGCTTTGGAAAAATCTAAGGAAAAAATGCTGGCTGAAAAAGCGAACCGCATTCGTCAGCACATCGTAACGGAGGTACATAGTGCCGGCGCCGGACATCCGGGTGGTTCTCTCGGCATTGCTGACATTATGGCCTATCTGTACTTCGACGTTATGCATATTGACCCGAAGGACCCGAAAAACCCCGACCGCGACCGTTTCGTTCTCTCGAAAGGCCACTGTGCACCTGCACTTTACGGCGCACTCGCAGAACGCGGCTACTTCCCGGTAGAGGATCTGAAGGGTTTCAGAAGCATTGACAGCTACCTCGAAGGTCACCCGGATATGAAGGGTGTTCCGGGCGTAGATATGTCGAGCGGTTCTCTCGGTCAGGGCATCTGTGCCGCAAACGGCATGGCACTTGCCGCTAAAATTGACAAGAAGGATTACCGTGTATATTCTATCCTCGGTGACGGCGAAATCGAAGAAGGTCAGGTTTGGGAAGCGGCTATGTTTGCTGCCCATTACGAACTTGACAACCTCACCGCTTTTGTTGACTTTAACGGTCTGCAGATTGACGGCGACATCACAAAGGTTATGAACCCCACACCGATTGACAAGAAGTTCGAAGCTTTCGGTTGGCACGTTGTATACGCTGATGCACACGACTTTTCCTCTTTGGAAAAAGCCATTGACGAAGCAAAGGCTACGAAGGGCAAACCCACGGTTGTTATCGCAAAAAGCATTAAGGGCAAGGGCGTTTCCTACATGGAAGGCCAGGCCGGCTGGCATGGCAAGGCCCCGAACGATGAAGAATATGCAATCGCTATGAAAGAGTTGGAGGGAAATTGCAATGGCTGATAAGAAAGCTACAAGAGAAGCATACGGTGAAGCGCTGGCAGAATTCGGCGCAAAATATAACTTTGTGGTTTTGGATGCTGACCTTTCCAAATCCACCAAAACGGATACCTTCAAGAAAGAGTATCCCGAACGTTTCTTTAACATGGGTATCGCGGAAGCCAATATGATGACAACAGCTGCCGGTCTTGCTGCTGCAGGCAAAACTGTTTTTGCAAGCTCCTTTGCTGTTTTCGCTTCCGGCAGATCTTTTGAGCAGATTCGTAACGCTATCTGCTATCCGCACCTGAACGTAAAAATCGGTGCCACTCACGCCGGCATTTCTGTTGGTGAAGATGGTCCGACACATCAGGCTATTGAAGACATCGCTCTCATGCGCGCACTCCCGGGTATGACCGTTATCAGCCCTGCTGATGCTACGGAATCCCGCGCAGCGGTACTTGCCGCTATTGAAACGGATGGTCCTTTCTACCTCCGCTTCGGTCGTCTTTCCGTTCCCACACTTTTCGACCCGGCTACCTACAAGTTTGAGCTTGGCCGCGGCATCGTGCTTTCGGAAGGTAGCGACGTTTCCATCATCGCAACCGGTCTTATGGTGCAGGAAGCAATTGAAGCCGGCAAAATCCTTGCAGAAAAAGGCATTTCCGCTGAAATCATCAACATCCACACCATCAAGCCCATCGACAGAGAGCTGATCGTAAAAACTGCAAAGAAGACAGGTGCAGTTGTAACAGCAGAAGAACACAACATCATCGGCGGCCTCGGCTCGGCTGTTGCAGAAGTTCTTTCCGAAGAAGCCCCCACCCCGCTCACACGCGTTGGTATTATGGACAAATTCGGCAAGAGCGGCAAACCCGCTCCGCTTCTTGAAATGTACGGTCTCACCGCACAGAACATCGCCCAGAAGGCAATCGACACTATCGCAAAGAAGAACGCATAAGAAAAACTTTTATAGGCTGCACCGCACGTACGCTGCAAGGCGCAAAGCATCTTGCTTTACGCGGGCTGAGCGAGACCTGCGGTGCGGCCTTTTTCGTTTTACCATGTATGCAAAGGGGAACTCATATGCAAAACCTATTACAAGGACTCAATGATGTGCAGCGTGCCGCGGTGACGACCACCGAAGGCCCGCTTTTGGTGCTTGCAGGTGCAGGCAGCGGAAAAACCCGCGTGCTTACGTACCGCATTGCCTATTTAATCAGTGAAAAAAACGTGCGGCCCGAAAACATTCTGGCAATCACGTTTACAAATAAAGCCGCGGCAGAGATGAAAACACGCCTTGAAACGCTCGTTGGCCCTTCGGCTGCCTTTATCTGGGCGCGCACCTTCCACTCGGCCTGCGTCCGTTTTCTGCGGCGTGATATCGAAAAAATCGGCTATAAGCAGGATTTTACGATTTATGATACGGCCGAGCAAAAGGCCATTATCCGCGACGCTGTAAAGACCTTAAATCTCGATGATAAAACATATAGCGTATCGAGCTGCCTTTCCACAATTTCAGGTGCAAAGAACGAAATGCTCTCCCCTGAGGACTTTGCCGCGCGGCACGAAGGGAACTTCCGTATGGAAGGCTTTTGCCGCGTATACACCTATTATCAGAAGCAGCTCGAGCGTTTTAACGCCGTCGATTTTGATGACCTACTATGCCTTACGGTGCGCCTTTTTGAAGAGTGCCCCGAAGTTCTGGAATATTACAGACGGCAGTTTACCTATATACACGTGGATGAATACCAGGATACGAACGCTGTGCAGTACCGCATCGTAAGCCTTCTTGCTGAAAAGCACAGAAACCTCTGTGTTGTGGGCGACGAGGACCAGAGCATTTATAAATTCCGCGGTGCCGACATCCAGAACATATTGCAGTTTGAAAAAACGTTCCCGGATGCCAAAACCATCCGTCTCGAACAAAACTACCGTTCCACGCAGAACATCTTAGATGCCGCAAACGCCGTAATTGCACATAATACCGAGCGACTTGGAAAACGGCTTTGGACGGATAACGGCGAAGGGGCAAAGCTTACGAAATACTGCGCGAGCACTGAGTATGACGAAGCGAGCTATATTGCCACAGAGCTTTCGCGCCTCCACCGGCAGGAAGATATGCCGTATTCGGAGATGGTGGTACTGTACCGTATGAATGCGCAGTCCCGCCCGATTGAAGAACAGCTTCTCTTAAATGCCGTTCCCTACAAAATCGTAAAAGGACACCGTTTTTACGATGCCAAGGAAATCAAGGACATCATTGCCTATCTTCGCGCCGTGCATAATCCGGATGACGATGTAAGCCTTGCGCGGATTATCAATGAGCCGAAGCGCGGTATTGGTGCCACCTCCCTCGGGAAGGCGATGGCTGTGGCCGAGGCAAGAGGCGAGAGCCTGTATTCTGTCATCCGCGACGAAGGTGCTGCCGCGGAAATTGGCGCATCCTTCTCCAAAATGTACGCCTTTTCCGAGATGATTGAGGCGCTTCGCGCGGAAGTCGGGAACATTCCCATCACCGCTTTGATTGAGATGATTTACGAAAAAAGCGGCTATATGGCGCAGTTTAATCCTTCCAATCCTGAGGATGCCGTCCGTATTGAAAACCTCAAGGAATTCCTCTCGGTCGGTATGAAATACGAAAAAGAGGCTGAAGCCTCTTCCCTTACGGATTTTCTGGATAATGTAGCGCTCGTTTCGGATATCGACGATTACGATGAAGATATCGACTGTGTAACGCTTATGACGATTCACACGGCGAAAGGTCTTGAATTTCCCGCCGTATTTGTAGCAGGCTTTGAGGAAGGGGTATTTCCCTCCTACCGCGCCGTTTTTGAAAGCGCGGAAATTGAAGAGGAGCGCCGCCTCTGCTATGTGGCACTCACACGCGCGAAAAAGCTTCTCTACCTGACACACGCGCAGACACGTACGCTGATGGGTGCTACAACGCGAAACCGCGTTTCCCGCTTTATGCTAGATATTCCGGAAAGCCTCTATGTTTCGGAAGGTACCGAAAGAATCACCCATAGCTTTGATACAACACCCTTCCCGCGAAAGCAGCCCGTCTCCCGCAGCTTTGGCACAACGATTACCGCTGCGGCGGCGCCGACAAAGGCAAGTGCAAACTGCGACCTTTCTGTCGGTGACCGCGTACGCCACCGCAAATTCGGCGAAGGCACCGTGCTTTCTGTTGCACCGTTGGGCAATGACACAAAGCTGGAAATTAACTTCCTGACAGTTGGAAAGAAAACGCTAATGGCAACATATGCAGCTTTAGAAAAAATATAACAAAAAGGACTGTAAAGCAAAAGCTTTACAGTCCTTTTTATTTTTCTTACAGAATGTATAGCAAAATATAGAGCATATGGCAAATGCTTCCGGCAAGTACGAAGAAATGAAATACCGAGTGCATATACCTTTTCTTTTTCAGGAAATAGTAGAACATAGCGCCCACGGTATACGCGAGGCCGCCGGCTACAAGGAGACCAATACCGCCACGCGCCATGAGAAAATCGAGCGCGCGGTATGCAAAAACAATGCACCAACCCATACAAAGGTAACAGATGGCAGAAAACGTGTGATACTTCCGAATATCAATGCCGTTAAAAGTAATTCCTACAATTGCAGCTGCCCACACAACGCCGAATATAACCCAGGCAAGTGCAGGGCTCCATTCCCGCAAGGCGCAAAGCACAATCGGCGTATAGGTGCCGGCAATGAGAATGAAAATGGAGCAATGGTCAATAATCTGCATAACCTTTTTTGCAAGCAGGCTCGGACGAAGCCCGTGATATACGCTCGAAAAGGTATAGAGCAAAATCATGGAGATTCCGTATACGATGGCACCGGCCATACTATAGCCGCTTTTCGAAAAAGCCGCAATGACAATGCCCAGCACAAGCGCAACAATGCCGGCGGCACCACCTACAATATGGGTGACCATATTCATAATTTCTTCACCTTTTGTATAATCGGGAAGTGAGCGCTCAGATAATTTTTGTCTTTTCATATCCTTCTCCTCATACACATAGTTTCTTATATTATTATAAGCAGTTTTCTGTATTATGTCAATAGCAAAAGGGAATTATTCTGTTTTTATATTCTCCTCCCCAAAAAGAGCCGCAGCTTTTTTAAGGAACGCTTCGCCGGCATCTACCGGAAAGCGCACGGTGTGGGTTTCTCCTTCTATGTCGAACAGGAGCGTATCCTCCCCTTTTGCCGCCATCACGACGGGATAAAAAGTATCAAGCTTTTTAAGAGATTCTGCAGAAAGCGCGATGCGCACCTTTCGCTTTGCAGGTGCCGTACTTGGAAGAATCCGGATTTCTTCTGCCAGAATTTTAGGTTCTTCCTCTTCCCGAAGGCTTAAGGTGCCCTTTATAATGACAGCTGTGCCTTCTTTGGCCACTTCGTCCGCCTCCGCGAGCACTTTGGGGAACACAATGACTTCCATACCGGAAGTTAAATCCTCGACACCGAGAAACGCCATCATCGTATTTTTCTTCGTAATCTTATTTTTTCGTGCAGAAATAAGGCCTGCAATCTGCACCATTTGTCTATCAGAAAAATGTCCGCTTTCCGTGTCTTTCAGTTCTGCGACAGAAGAGACACCGAGGGCTGCAATGGTTTCTTTATAGGCATCGAGCGGATGGCCCGACATATAAATACCAAGCGCTTCTTTTTCCTTTGCAAGGCGCACTTTTGTGGAAAGCTCGGGGATATTCGGATAAGAATCCTCTGCTGCCATCGTTTCTCCAAAGAGAGAAATCTGCCCCGCAATATTGTTTTTCTGGCGGCTCGCGCGTGTATCCACCATCGTTTCGAAGCTTGCGAGCATCTGCGCGCGGCTGACACCCGTAAAATCAAAGGCGCCGCCTGCAATCAGCTCTTCAAGGGCACGCTTATTCATATCTTTGCCGAGCATACGCTCGATAAAGTCACCAAGGCTGCGGAAATCGCCCTTTTCCTCCCGCTCGCGCACACAGCGCTCGGCAAAGCCCTGCCCCACGCTTCGCACCGCGCCGAGACCAAAGCGGATGGCGCCATTCTCCTCGCGGAACTTATAATAGCTTTTATTGATATCGGGCGGCAGAAGTTCTACGCCCATATTGGCGCACTCCACCGCGTAGGAAGATATTTTATCGCCGTTACCGAGGACACTGTTAAAGAGGGCTGCCATAAAGTAGACCTTGTAAAAGCACTTTAAGTATGCCGTTTCGTACGCGAGAACGGCATATGCCGCCGCGTGCGACTTATTAAAGGCGTACTTTGCAAAGTCAATCATTGCATCGTAAATCTGATTTGCGATTTTCGCGTCCACGCCGTTTCGTACGGCACCGGGAATGATAACCTCCCCGTTTTCGACAAGACCATTTATGAAAACCTCGCGTTCTTTTTCCATAACGTCGGTTTTCTTCTTACTCATCGCTTTTCGCACGGAGTCAGCACGCGCCATGCTGTAACCGCCTACCTCGCGCACAATCTGCATAACCTGCTCCTGATACACAATGCAGCCGTAGGTAACGCGCAGAATCGGCGCCAGTAGCGGATGGAGATACTGAATTTTATCAGGGTTTTTCTTATTTTTAATATAGGTGGGAATCGAATCCATCGGACCCGGACGGTAGAGGGAAATACCCGCAATAACATCTTCGAGACAATCCGGCGAAAGTTCGCGCATAAACGCCTTCATCCCCGCACTTTCCAGCTGAAAAACGCCGGCCGTGTCACCGCGGCTGATAAGCTCGAAAACCTCGGGTGCATCATACTCCATCGTTTTGGTGTCAAGCGTAATGCCCGCCATCTCGGCCGCATCCTGAATTACGGTAAGGTTTCGAAGCCCTAAAAAGTCCATTTTCAATAGGCCGAGGCGTTCGAGCGTGCCCATAGGGAACTGTGTGGTAATAACATCATCATTTTTCTGCAGCGGCACATGTACCGATACCGGGGCATTCGAAATTACAACGCCTGCGGCGTGTGTCGAGGCATGGCGCGGAAGGCCTTCAAGCGCCAGCGAAATTTCCAAAAGCTCATCAATTCTGGCATCTTTTTCCCGTGCCTCCTGGAGCTTTGGCGTCATATCAATCGCATCCCGAAGCTTTATATTCAGAATATTCGGCACAAGCTTTGCAACAGCATCCACGTCTTGATACGGCATACCTAAAACGCGGCCTACGTCTCGGATAACGGCTCTTGCCGCCATTGTTCCGAATGTGATAATCTGCGCCACGCGATCCGCCCCGTATTTGCGGTTTACATATTCAATAACCTCCGGACGGCGTACATAACAAAAGTCAATATCAATATCGGGCATGCTGACGCGTTCGGGATTTAAGAAACGTTCAAAAAGAAGCTGATACCGAAGCGGGTCAACATCCGTGATATATAAGGAATACGCAACAATGCTGCCTGCCGCAGAGCCTCTCCCGGGGCCTACTGCAATGCCGTTTGATTTTGCATAGTTCACAAAGTCCCATACAATGAGGAAGTAGTCCACAAACCCCATACTCTCGATAACGCCAAGCTCGTAGGAAAGGCGTTCTATTGCTTCTTCGGAAGGTGTACCATACCGCTCATAAAGACCTTTTTCGCAAAGCTTTCTAAGGTACGAAAAAGCATCCTCCCCTTCCGGCACATCATATTTCGGCAAAAGGCGCTGGTGGAAGGTGAAATCAAAATTACAGGCATCTGCAATTTTCTCTGTGTTTGAAATTGCAGTGGGTGCATACGGGAAAAGTGCCGCCATCTCCTCGCCACTCTTTACGTAAAACTCCTCACCCGTAAAGCGCATACGGTCGGTATCGCTTACGTTTTTGCCTGTTTGAATACAGAGAAGAACGTCCTGATACCGAGCGTCTTTTTTCTCGATATAGTGTACGTCATTCGTAGCTACAAGGCCTATCCCCGTCTCTTCCGAAAGCTTCAAAAGAAGCGGATTGATTTTTTTCTGTTCTTCAATGCCGTGGTCCTGAAGTTCAATAAAGAAATTCTCCTTGCCGAAAATTTCCACATACCGCTCGGCGCGCATTTTGGCGTCGGCATAGTCGCCGCGCATAAGTGCTCTTGGGATATCCCCGGCAAGGCAAGCCGAGAGCGCAATGAGACCCCCGCTATACGCGCGAAGCGTTTCAATATCTACACGAGGCTTATAGTAAAAGCCTTCTGTAAAGCCTACGGATACAATGCGAATAAGGTTTTTATAGCCTTCTTCATTTTTTACGAGCAAGACAAGATGGCCTATCTCTTCCTCGCGCCCCGCCGTTTTCTGCGTGCGGTGCACATCGGTAGTATAGACCTCACACCCGATAATGGGCTTTATGCCTTCTTCCTTGGCGGCATCGTAAAAATCGATAATGCCGTACATCACCCCGTGATCCGTCAGCGCCATAGCTTTCTGCCCGAGCGCTTTCGCGCGCTTCACAAGGTCACGAATGCGGCATGCCCCATCCAGAAGGCTGTATTCGCTATGCACATGAAGATGTACAAAATCCATAAGGCTCGTCCCTTCTTATATAATGCCTCTTTCCAGTTTTACGCGCAAAATACGTCGGACGCTTGCATTGAGGCGTTCTTCCGAAATACGGCCGCTTATAACGGCACCGCAAAGTGCATCTGCCGCCATTTCGAGGTTTTCAGGCATAAGCAGCATATCCGCACCGGCCTCAAAGGCAGTCAGCGCCGCCGCCCCTGCGGAATAATGGTTCGTGATGGCTTTCATCGAAAGCGAATCTGTAATGATAATATTCGGATAGCCTATGCCGTCACGAAGGATTCGTTTCATCACATTCGTGGACATAGAACATTCCATATCGGTTTTTGTAAGGTCACGGTTGACCATATGGGAAACCATAACAAAATCGGTAAAGGCATTGATGCCGGCCTTAAAAGGCAAAAGCTCTGCCTCCTGCATTTCTTCGAGCGTTCTCTCGCTTCTGGCTCTGCCGCTATGCGAATCACTCATCGCGCTGCCGTGTCCCGGAAAGTGCTTTAAGGTGCTGGCTACGCCGCCATCCCGAAGGCCCTGTACCATCTTCGCAACCATTTCGCTGACAATCTCTGCATCCGTACCAAAGGAGCGGGAGCCGATTTCCGTATTATTTTCATCGATAAGAAGGTCCGCAACCGGTGCAAAATCGGTGTTAAAGCCAAGGGCTCGAATTTCTTCTCCGATGGTTTTGCCGATTTCGTATGCGCGCCCGGCGTCGCCCTTGTCTCCCACCTCGCGCATAGGCGGCTGTGCCGTGACGCCCATTCCCTCCACGCCCGAAAGTCGTGAAACGATGCCACCTTCTTCATCTACCGCCACAAAAAGCGGAAGCGGCGAGGCCTCCTGCATTTCCGAAATGAGGCTTTTGACCTGTTCTTTATCTGCAATGTTATCTCCAAAAAGGACTACGCCGCCAACAGGACGGTTGGCAAGCCCTTCACGCGTAGCATCCGAAACGGATTTGACTGCATTCTCTCCCGAAAGGGCCTCGGGCGTGACCAGAAAAAGCTGGTAAATCTTCTCCTCCATCGTCATTCCCGCAAGTATTGCATCTGCATCGGCCACAAGGTCTTCTTTTTGTACCATAGCGCCGGAAGGCGTGTTTTGCGGCTCCCCCTTCTTTTTGCAGGAAGCGGTGGGCAGAATGCAAAAAACGGCCAGTAATAAAGCCAGTGCTCTTTTCATATTGCTATCCTCTTTCATACGGCTCGTAATTTTCTTTGAGAAAAGGGCACGCAAGACATTGCGTGCCCTTCTTTTCACACTGTAAGCTCTCAAAGCGAGAGATTATTGGTGATTTGCGAAACATTCGCTGCAATAGATCGGCCTGTCATTCTTCGGAATGAAGGGAACCTTTGCTTCCTTGCCGCAAGCTGCGCAAACAGTTGTGTGCATTTCGCGATTTTCACGAAGTGCCTGCTTCTTTGCGATACGGCATTCTTTGCAACGCATGGGCTCATTCTGGAATCCTTTTTCTGCGTAGAACTCCTGCTCACCGGCAGTGAAAACGAATTCCTTACCGCAATCCTTGCAAACTAATGTTTTGTCCTCGAACATAATGATCTCCTCACTTTGATAAATG
>JAZSIR010000002.1:0-78621 GCA_045533905.1 Clostridia bacterium | reverse complement strand
ATACAATCTTTTCTCTAATTCCTTGTGGATACTTTTTCATTCCTTTAATTCCTGACATAACAAAACCTCCTATGGTATTTTTATTCTACCATAGGAGGTGCTTTTTTTCTATTGTCCGTTTTTACTGGACTTGTTCAAAAGCAGTCGCTTTTTCTATACACTTTTATAAAACAGAAGCGATAAATAAAATGATAATAATTATGGGAAGCACGAAGGTGACATAGCCCTTCAGAATACGGGGGAAGCGGAGACCGCGTTCACCCGTGTTTGCTTCCTCAAAGAAGGATTTCCAGCCCCAGCCGTACCGTGTGGTACAAAAGAGGAGGTACCCGAGGGAGCCAAGCGGAAGGAGTATGTTCGAAACGGTGAAGTCCTCAAGGTCCATAAAGCCTTTGCCGAAAATCTGTACCTCGGAAAGTACGTTAAAGCCTAAAATTGTCGGCAGGGAGAGGATAAGAACGAGGAAAATGTTAATCGCACACACTTTCCGGCGCGAAAGCTTTGTAAGCTCGAGCCAGAAGGAAATGATATTTTCAAATACGGCGATAACAGTGGAAAATGCGGCGAAAATCATAAAGAGGAAGAAGAGCGTGCCCACGATTCTGCCGCCCGGCATTGTATTGAAAATAGAAGAAAGCGTGGTGAACAAAAAGCCTGCGCCAACGGTGGAGGCGTCGGCCGTAACGCCGTTATTATACGTAAATGCGGCAGGGAAAATGATAAGACCGGACATGAGCGCTACCGCAGTATCGAGCGACATAATCGTAAGTGCTTCGCCTCCGAGGCGGCGGTCCTTTTCAATATAGCTACCAAAAATAGCCATAGACCCGATGCCGATGCTGAGCGTGAAAAAGGCTTGCCCCATCGCGGCGGAAACGACCGTCCAAAGGCCGCTTTCGCGGATGCTCTGGAGATTCGGGATGAGGTAGAAGCGAAGGCCTTCGCCTGCATTTTCGAGCGTGCAGGCATACACGGCAAGGCCAATCATCAAAGCGAACAGTGCAAGCATCATTTTTTTGGTAATTCTCTCCACGCCTTTTTGAAGACCGAGCGAACAGATGCTAAAGCAAATCACGATTACGGCAGTGGTGGTGGCGGTTAAAAGCCAGGGGTTTGCCACAATACTGCCGAAAACGCCGCTAAGGGCTTCAGGGGTTTTATGCACCAAAATGGAGCCGGAGGCATATTTCCAGAAATAAATCAGCATCCAGCCGGAGATGGTGGTGTAAAACATCATCAGAAGGTAATTGCCTGCAATACCAAGGTATTTGAGAAGATGCCATTTTTGTCCGGGTTTTTCGAGTACGTCAAACGAGGAGGCAATGCTTCGCCGAGAGGCGCGGCCTACGGAAAGCTCCATAATCATAATCGGGAGCCCCAAAAGAAGCAAAAAGGCAATGTAGAAAAGCACAAAAAGTGCACCGCCGTATGCACCTGTGATAATCGGGAAACGGTATACGTTACCGAGACCGATGGCACAGCCGGCCGAAATCAGGATAAATCCGAGGCGAGAGGAAAAGGTTTCTCTTTGGTTCATATGTTTTCTCCTTACTTTGTAAATGTTACAGTTTTCTCGGCAGGGATTTCGAGCATTTCCGTTTTGTCTCTCTCGACCCATACCGGCATATTTGAGGGGTTATAAAAAACAGTTTCATCTGCTGAAATCTGTAATTGCTTTTGTGCCGCAAAATACGAATAGATTTCCATATTGGTCGCGTACCGGATCTTGCCGCTTCCCGAAAGCGTTTCAGGAAGCATTTCCATTGCGCCCCAGTCCTCTTCCGTTTTCAGTTCGTGGCTGTAGCCCCGGATATATATGAAACTGTATCATCATATTTTCTTTCCAAATCTTTTTGTGAAATCTCATTTATTATGCCACATTTCCCCGACTTTGTCAACGGAAAAGCACAGAAAAACGGCAAAAATCGGGGCGTTTTCGCCTTGACAAATGATTTCCTTTATTATATAATAAAAAAAGAAACAGAAGGAAAGGGTGAATTCGGTGCAATTTTTCGACTCTGTATGGCGATTTTTAACGCTCCTTCGCATTACGGATTTTATCGATATTGCGATTGTGGCATTTGCCATTTATAAAGGCATTAAAATCGTACGCGAAACCCGCGCACAGCAGCTTGTAAAAGCGATTGTCATTCTGCTCGTGATACTTTGGGGCAGTACGCTTTTGCATCTGCACACCATCACATATATTCTGGAAAATGTTATGCAGGTCGGTTTTATTGCCCTGATTATTATTTTCCAGCCGGAGCTCCGCCGTCTTCTCGAGAAGGTGGGGCGCAGTAAAATCGGCAATCTCTTTGGCGCATCGCCGGAGAACGTGGATAAAATGGTGGAAGAACTTTCGGAAGCAGCCACCTATCTTTCCGCCCATAAAATCGGTGCACTTATTGTTATCGAACGCGGCACGCGCATCGGCGAAATTGTGACGACGGGCACCTCTCTTTCGGCCGACATTACAAGCTCGCTTCTTATCAATATCTTTATGCCGAACACACCGCTCCATGACGGTGCCGTTGTGATCCGTGAGGGGCGCATCAGCGCCGCCGGCTGTCTTTTGCCGCTCACGCAGAACGATTCCCTTTCCCGCGAGCTCGGCACGCGCCACCGCGCTGCTCTCGGTATTACCGAGGTTTCCGACGCGATCGTGGTTGTCGTTTCAGAGGAAACGGGCAAAATTTCGTTTGCACGGGATGGGGATATGGTCCGGAATCTCACCGCGGATACACTCCGCAGAACCTTATATAACTACCTCGTAGAAGCGGAAGCGCCGAAGCCGGTAGAAGAATTACGGAATTGGAAGGGGAGCTTGCGGTGGAAAAAGAAGTAAGAAAACATGTAACGCGAATCCTCTGTGCATTTTGCGCGATTGTCCTTTGGCTGTATGTCACATATACGGAGGATCCCGAAATGCAGATGTGGGTCCGGAACATCCCGATTTCCTACGTGGGTGCGGAGGAGCTTTCTGCGCAGGGTATCACCTTCGTTGCCAATGAGCAGCCGGAAACGGTGAATGTAAAGATTGTAGGCAGAAAATCGGCGCTGCAGCGCCTTTCGGAAAAAGCAGTAAAGGCCACTGTGCAGTACAGCACCATCACAGATGCAGGCACGTATGCACTGCCTGTGCAAATCACACTCCCCGAATCGGGGCTTCGCGTCGGCAAACGGTCCATAGATTCCGTATCGTGCCAGGCTGACCTTCTTGCAACAGTGGAGAAAACAGTCGTCATTACCTCGCAGGGTGCTGAGACGCTTGGAATCCGGAATTTCGTGGCTTCGCCCTCTTCTGTGCAGATTACGGGGCCGAAAACGCTTCTGGAACGGCTGAAGGCAGGCGTATTTGTAGACCTTTCCGGCGGCGACGCGGCAGAAACATATACAGTTTCGCTTTTTGATATGAGCGGCGAGCGCTTTATAAGCGATACGGTAAAAATTGAAAATGATACGGTTTCCATCTCCGCCACGCGCGCAATGCCGATTGAGATTGAGGCGGCGAATGTGCCGGAGAATGTAGAAATCCGCGAAGTGAAATACACGCCGGAGGCGGCGAATGTGCAGGGTGAGCTTTCGGTACTCCTTTCGGCAGAGCCTGTGCGCGGTGCCTATAAGGTATGGCTTGATTTTTCCGCTTCGCCCGCAAAGAGCGGCCCGGTGCAGCTTGTGTATCCGGAAGGCGTAATGGTTCTCGGGCCTTCCACAGCTTCTGCAGAATACTATTTCGAGTAGGGGATGAAAAAGGCCGAAGCGCAAAAAGTAAATATATACGGAAAGGGACTCTCAGAAATGGAGAGTCCCTTGTGTTTTATGGGGTTTCAGCTGTTTTATTCTACCACGGCAATCTGACCGTCTTTTACAGAAAGGTGTGTATCGCAGAAGGAGAAGGCCGCGTTTTTGTGTGAAATGAAAAGCACTGTCTTGGTTTTCAGCGCCGCAATATTCCGAAGCATTGCTTCTTCGGTGGCGCTGTCAAGAGCTGAGGTACATTCGTCAAGAAGCAGAATCGGGGCATCTGCGCAAAGGGCGCGCGCTACGGAGATGCGCTGCATCTGTCCTTCGGAAAGGCCACCGCCGCGTTCACCGATTTCTGTGTCAAACCCTTTGGGGAGGGAGGCGATAAAGTCGTAAATACACGCCGCCCGTGCCGCTTCTTCCATCTGTGCATCGGAAACGGCGGGATGTAAGAACTTGATATTCTCGCGGATGGTGCCTGAAAGGAGAAGGTTTCCCTGCGGCACATAGGCAAAAAGCGCGCGTGTGCCTGCATCGAGGGAGATTTCGCCATCGGCTGTACGTGCGAAGAGGCGACCGGCATTTGGAGGAAAGAGGCCTAAAAGCAGACGGAAAAGTGTACTCTTGCCCGTGCCGGAGGTACCGGTAATCGCCGTCATACTGCCTTTGGGGAGGAAGAACGAGGTGTTCTCCAAAATATTTTCTTGATCATAACGGAAGGCAAGCGCTTCGGCCCCGATGCCCGAAAGGCTTTCGTATGTAGAGGGGGAGAGGGTGGAATATGCCATTTCCTCGGGGAAGTCTTCCAGCTCGCGAAGCCGTTCGGCAGAAGCCGTGGCCGCATACAGACGCGTAATAAGGCCGGATGCATTTACAAAAGGGGCCTGTATCTGTGAAACGATCTGGAGAAAAGCCATAAGTGTTCCGTAGTCCATACTGCCGTCTGCGATGGAGGCCGCGCCCCATAAAAGCGTGCCGTAATATACGAGCGTGAAAATCAGCGAAAGCCCTTTTTCTGCAAAGTTTGTGAAAATACTGCGGCGGAGCTTTGTGCGGTAGAGCTTTTCCATATGCTGCCGCAGTTTTTCTAAAAAGTGTGTGCGGCCCGAGAAGGTTTTTACCACCACAATGTTTTCTACACATTCCTGCGCAAAGCTGCGCGAGACACCCGAGGCCTCCTGCACGGCTTTGTGCATTTTCTTATACAGCGGACGGAAGAGGAGCACCAGTGCAAGCATCGAAAGGCCGACAAGTACGGAAAGCACCGCAAACGAAGGGGAAAAAGAGAGCACAACAACAAGACCTGCCGCAAGCTTTGCCAAAATGGCGAGCGCCTCGGGGATAAAATCCGTAATGCCGGAAACCACAATATCTACGTCCGAGGTGAAGCGGTTTAAGACTTCGCCCGAGTGGAGGCCGGAAACAGAGGCGTAGTTCTTCCCGAGAAGCGTTTTGAAAAAGCTTTGCCGAAGCGCAATTTCCATACGCCCGCTTATCAGCATACGAAGGTGTGTGTTCAGCGCGGAAAGGCCAAGCTGCGCGAGAATTACAAGAAGAAAATAAAGGCCAATTTCTAAAAGAAGCGGCAGCGCCTCGCTGAAAGAAGCGGCTGAAAGCGCGGTGTTTATGGCGCGCCGAGAAAGAAGCGCGGGCACCACATATGCCGACGACGTAATCATACTTGAAACGCTTAACACCGTGAGAAGCCCCCGTTGCCCCTTTATATATTTCCATATCCAGGATAAGGTAGATGTTTTTTTCATACTTTTGCGCCTCCTTGGAATATCGGTTTAATGATATCATAAACGCCCCGAAATGTCAAATATATGCATAAAAGGGAACGCCATAGCGTTCCCTTTTGTTATTCTTCCAAAGCACCGAGTGCGCGGAGCGTTTCCACACACATCTGCACATCCGAAAGTGCACGCGCCGCATCCACATCATAGGAGGCGGCAAGCTCGGCGGCAATTTCCGCCTCTGTGCGGCCTTCCAGTAAAAGCGCGAGAATCTCGGCGGCCGTGCCGTTTAATCGCATAAGCTTTTCGGCATTGTGAAGATTCATAAGAACCGTATCGTCCATAATTTTGCGGGTAATAAAGCCGTCACACAGTTTCATTTTGCATTTCCTTTTCTTGTAATTTTTTGTACACCCTTTTGGAAAATAAAAGCGATAAGGCGGAAAGGGTATCGCCGAAGAACACGCCGCACATATTTTTTATAGGAAGCATCACGGACGGAAACATACGTTCCATCGTGATAAAAGGCATCTAAAACGCCCACAATATCTGTATCGCGGATGCCGCGCTCGGGCCACACGCGATTGTCGCCGCAAATGATATACCCACGCCGCGTTTTCAGAAGAATGCGGTGCATCGTGTAGTGCCCCCTGGAACGGTATACAGGCACATCTCCGCGCCGGAGCGGGAAGGTGGGCGGCACAATCAAAACCGTATCGCGCCCCGCACAAAGCATAGGCTCCATACTGTCGCCTTCGGTTTTGCCCAAAAATATGTTCTGTTCTTTTAAGATGGTTTCAATCCCTTGCATAGGCTACTCGTTTTCTCCAAATATGGCACGGTAGGGAAGAAGCGCCGCCTCCGGCTCCATATTGCAGGCAACCGAATAAAACGTAACTTTTTCGGTAAAGCGTGCCAAAAGGTCTAAAAGAAGCTCCATACCCGCGCCGTCCTTCGGCATATAAATCTGGCGGAGAAGGGAGGGGAGCACAATTTCCTTCGGCGTTTTCGAGACGCTGTTTTTTTCACTTCTCGATAAAAAGCATACGGCAGAGAGCGGTGTGCGCGCATTTTCGGAAAGGCCTTCCTTGCCTGCCCAGGGCGTCCCATAGGCGTACGGAATACCGCCTTCAAAGCGGATAAGCGGCTTATCGCCGTTTATCACCGTAGCGCGCTCGCTGAGGAGATCTTGCCAAAGTGCGGCGTGTGTTGATTTCCCAACGCCACTTGGGGCGAGGAATGCAACGCCGCGCCCGTCAACATCGAGGACCACACCGTGGAGGAGAAAGCCTTCCTTTTCTAAAATGGCTTCGGCAATCTTTCGGTACACGGCAAGACTTTCCGCATATCCGGGGTGCTCGCGCCCTGCGTCCTCTGCCAAAATATCGGCTTCCGTTGCAGCGACGGCGAAATCAAAAGCCCCCGCGGGTTCTATATATGCACGGCATAGGTCTTCTATATAGGTATGTCGGTTTTCAATGCGGATGGAAAGATCCGCAATTTTAATTTGCATCTTCGGGGGTTGTAATAATAACAGTACGTGTATCGTCGTTCCAGTCTACCAAAAGACCAATGCCTTCAGAAAGAGCACGAATCGGCACGAGTGTTCTGCCCTTGTAGGGGTCATTCTGAAGCGGCACAATAGCGGGGGGAACATCCATTGTGATTTTCTTCGTTTCACCGGTTGCTACATCCGCGATGGTCATAATAGGATTATCAATCTGCATGGTAATCATCCTGGAGCCGCGTGTGGCAATAATGAGATTTTGCGAAGCAAACCATTCCACATAAGCGCCGAAGCGTTCAAAAATTTTGCGCATAGGTACCATGGCACGGTTGCCGATAATTTGTGCCGGCACATCAAACTTTACTTCCTTGCCGTCAAGCGTAACCGTTACGGGTGTATCGGCCGTCACAGCGACAGGTAAAAGTAGAAAGCAGATCAGTAAAAGAGAGAGTATTTTCTTCATTGTGGACTCCTTCCGCAAGGCAAAAACCTTGTTTGTATTCTACATTTCATTATATCATAAAAAACAAAAAAGTCAAATGAAATCAGTAAAAACAGGGCAATTTGTCGGTTTTGTGTTTTGAGAGGGTGGGGGAAATGGTTCAAAACGGCAAAAATAAAGGAATTTCTCGGAAAATGCTTGACAAAAAAACGGAATTCGTGTATACTATGTTGCAAACAAATGTGTTTGACTCGGAGACACTCGGGACCGGGTATATTTTTTTGGGAAGGGCGGATGATAAAGCCATGAAAAAACAATATGTTCTGGCAGATGTTTCCATATTGCCCGATGTGTTCCCCAAGGTGCTGAAGGCAAAAAAACTCCTCCGTTCGGGGGAGGCGGCCACCGTGCACGATGCCGTGCGGATGACGGGGATCAGCCGCAGCGCATACTATAAATATAAGGATCATATTTTCCCGTTCAATGAAATGCAAGGGATTTTAACGGTGTACTTTGAGCTTATGGATATTCCCGGTACGCTTTCGGAAATTCTGCGCATTGTGGCGCTGGCGGGATGCAATATTTTAACGATTAACCAAACCATTCCGATAAACGGCGTAGCCTCCATCACCATCACACTGCAGACAGAAGCGATGCAGATGGAATTTGAGGAGATGATGGAAGCCTTGTCCGCGCCGCGTGGTGTGCGTTCAATGAGTGTTTTGGGTAAGCAGTAGCGTAAAAAGGAGGAAGGGCATATGATAAATATAGCAATCCTGGGCTTCGGCACCGTGGGAAGCGGTGTATATGAAGTCCTTAAAAAAGACAAAAAGGTTATCGCAGACCGCGTGGGGGAAGAGGTACAGATTAAGTACATCGTGGAAATTCGCGACTTTTCTTCGCACGAGGATGCACACCTTTTCACAAAGGATTACTCGGCCGTGCTTTCCGATAATTCCGTTTCCGTCGTTGTGGAAATGATGGGCGGTATCGAGCCGGCGTACAGCTTTACAAAGGATGCAATCCTGCACGGCAAAAGCGTAGTTACCTCCAATAAGGCGCTTGTGGCGGCCAAGGGGGCAGAGCTTTTCCGCCTGGCAAAGGAAAACGGCGTGTTTTATCGCTATGAGGCCAGTGTTGGCGGCGGTATTCCGATTATCCGCCCCATCGGCACGTGCCTCGGTGCCAACCGCATTACCCGCGTGATGGGGATCTTAAACGGCACCACAAACTATATTCTGACCAAGATGATTGACGAGGGACAGTCTTTTGAAACGGCACTTTCGGATGCCCAGAAAAAGGGATATGCCGAAGCCGATCCCACCGCGGATGTGGAGGGACACGACACCTGCCGCAAGATTGCGATTTTGGCGTCTTTGATTTTCGGCCGCAATGTGGATTACACGAAAATTTCCACCGAGGGTATCACCACGATTGAGCCGGAGGACGTGGAGTATGCAGAAGCACTCGGCTGCTCCATTAAACTCATCGGTATGGCGCGCATCGGTGAGGACAGCGTCTTTGCCCGCGTAGCGCCGCAGCTTATCCCGAATGATAGCCCGCTTGCAGGCGTGAAAGATGTGTATAACGGCGTGCTTCTTACGGGCGACAATGTAGGCGACGTAATGCTCTACGGCAGCGGCGCCGGCAAACTTCCCACCGCAAGCGCTGTCGTGGGGGACGTTATTGACATCGCCCGCGGCATTACCGAAAACCGCCGTATAGACTGGGCAGAGGGCGATTCTGAATACGTTACACCGATTTCGGAAACGAAGGTAACCTGCCTCATTCGCAGCCGCGAAGAAATCGAAGATGCTACCTGCATCGATATCGGGATTGAGGATGAGAAGGGCTACATTCTCCGTAATATAAAGGAAAGTGATTTGGAACTTCTGATGAAGCGCACGGAAGGCGCAAAGAAATTCATCAGAATGTAAAGAAAGGAAGATATAGAATGGGACTTATCGTACAAAAATTCGGCGGCTCTTCCGTTGCGAATGCGGAACGCGTGTTCCGCGTTGCGAATCGGATCAAGTCGTACTATGACAAGGGCGATTCGGTTGTCGTAGTTGTTTCCGCACAGGGCGACACAACGGATGATCTTATCGAAAAAGCAAAAGAAATCAATGCCGCCCCTTCAAAGCGCGAAATGGATGTGCTTTTATCCAGCGGCGAGCAGATTTCGATGGCACTTCTTGCGATGGCACTCGAGAAACTCGGTTGCCCCGTGGTAAGCCTTACCGGCTGGCAGGCAGGCGTTCGCACCGATTCCAAGCACTCCTCGGCACGCATCGAAAGAATCGACACGGAGCGTATCCAGAGAGAGATTGACCAGAAGAAGATTGTTATCGTAGCAGGCTTCCAGGGTATTAATAAGTATGAAGATATTACCACACTCGGCCGCGGCGGCTCGGATACTTCCGCAGTAGCTCTTGCGGCAGCACTGCACGCTGACCTTTGCCAGATTTACACCGATGTTCGCGGTGTATATACGGCAGACCCGCGCATCGTGCCGGATGCCGCACAGCTTGACGATATTTCGTATGACGAAATGCTCGAGCTTGCAAGCCTTGGCGCAAACGTACTGCATAACCGCTCTGTGGAAGTAGCAAAGAAATTCAATGTAAATATGGAAGTGCTCTCGAGCTTTGAAGTAGCACCGGGCACAGTTGTTAAGGAGGTAAGTAAAGTGGAAAAAATGATTATCAGAGGTGTAGCACGCGACAATGATGTTGCACGTATTTCTCTTACAAATATCGGGGATGAACCCGGCAAGGCATTCACCCTCTTCTCGATTTTAGCAAAGAAGAACATTAATGTAGATATTATTCTCCAGTCTATCGGCCGTGACGGCAAGAAGGACATCAGTTTCACCGTTCCGGAATCCGCTATGGAACTCGCGGTAGAAACCCTTCGCGAAAATATGGAAGTGATCGGCGCAGACGATATTCTTTATGATGCCGATGTTTCCAAGGTTTCCATCGTAGGTGCCGGTATGGTATCGAACCCCGGCGTTGCAGCAAAGATGTTTGAAGCACTCTACAATGCAAACATCAACATCAAGATGATTTCCACAAGCGAAATCAAGGTTTCTGTTTTGGTAGCACGTCACGAAAGTGAAGCCGCTGTACGTGCCATCCACGATAAGTTCAGCCTTTCGAACATATGAGTGAGAATGTAATCATCGGAAGAAATCCGGTGCTGGAGGCACTCTCTAAAGGGCGTACGATTGATAAACTGTACGTACGGCAAGGTGCTCCGGATGCTACACTTTCAAAAATCAAAGCTATGGCGAAGCGGTCGGGCATTCCTGTTGTGGAGGCTGACCGCCAGCGGCTTGACACATTGGCCCTCGGCGGAAACCACCAGGGAGTGGTTGCGCAGGCGGGCCTTTATGGCTATGTATCGGTGGAAGAAATACTGGAAAAGGCGCGGAAGAAGAACGAAGCGCCGTTTTTGGTACTTTGCGACCGTATCTGTGATCCGCACAATCTCGGTGCCATTATCCGTTCGGCCAATGCCGCCGGCGCGCACGGGGTTGTCATTACGAAGCACGACGGGGTAGGGGTAAACGCCACGGTGGACAAGGTTTCTGCCGGTGCCGCCTCCTTCACGCCCATCGCGCGCGTCACAAACCTTGCAAATGTTATGGACATGCTGAAGGAAGAAGGCGTATGGATTACGGGGACGGACGGAAAAGGCGACCGCTCCCTTTTTGAGGCTGACCTTACAGGCCCTGTGGCCATTGTGGTCGGCAACGAAGGCGAGGGTATGAGCCGCCTTGTCCGTGAAAAATGTGATTTTCTGGTACGGATCCCGATGCGTGGCGAAACCGAATCTTTGAACGCGTCCGTGGCGGCGGCGCTGTTCATGTTTGAGGTGGCGAGAAAAAGATGAAATATGTTGTAATTTTAGCGGACGGTATGGCAGATTATCCGGTAGAAGCTTTCGGGGGCAAAACGCCGATGGAAGTGGCAGAAAAGCCCTGTATTGATGCTCTTTCTGCCGCAGGAGAAACCTTCCTTGTAAAAACTGTGCCGGACAACTTAAAACCGGGCAGTGATGTGGCAAACCTTACGGTTATGGGCTATGACACGGCCGAGTGTTACACGGGGCGTTCGCCGCTCGAAGCGGCAAGCATCGGCGTAGAACTCTCTAGTGACGAAATTTCCTTCCGTGCAAACCTCGTAAGCCTTTCGGGCGAGGGAGAATACAAGGCGCTTACGATGCTCGATTACAGCGCCGGTGAAATTTCCACAGAGGAAGCACGCTCTCTGATTGAAACGCTTCGCGAAAAGCTTGTCATTCCGGGTTTTTCGCTCTATCCCGGCATAAGCTACCGGCATCTTTTGGTCTGGAAAAATCCGGGCGAAATCGGCAGGCTCACACCGCCGCACGATATTTCTGACCGTCCCGTCCGAGAATATCTCCCGGAAAATAAAATTCTTTTTGATATTATGCAGGAGAGCCGCGAGATTTTACGCGACCATCCCGTAAACCAAAAAAGACGGGAAAAGGGACTCAGAACGGCCGATTCGCTCTGGATCTGGGGCGAGGGGAAGAAGCCTGTCCTTCAGAATTTCTATGAGAAATACGGAAAACGCGGTGCTGTAATTTCCGCTGTTGACCTTGTGCGCGGCATCGGCTTTTTGGCCGGGATGCAGGTTATAGAGGTTCCGGGTGTTACGGGAAACATCGATACGAACTTTGAAGGAAAAGCCGCCGCGGCCGTCAAAACACTTCTTGAAGACGGCAATGATTTTGTATATGTACATATGGAAGCGCCCGATGAATGCGGGCACCGCGGCGAGGCGGAAAATAAGGCAAAATCCATTTCGATGATTGATTCGCTTGTGGTGCGTCCCATAAAAGAGGCGCTCGAGAATGCGAGCGAAGATTTCCGTATGCTGATTCTGCCGGATCATCCTACGCCGATTGTGACGAAAACGCACGCCCGCGATGCAGTGCCGTGCCTTTTGTACGATAGTCGCGTAAAACGTGAAGGCAAGGCAATCTTTACAGAAGAAAGTGTAAAAGGCGGCCGCGTAGTCGATCCCGGATATACATTGATGCAGTTGTTTTTTGAAGCATAGAAAGGAAGATGTAAGTTGAAAAGAGTTCAAGCTTTTTTTGAAAGAAAAGATGTTACCTTTTCGGTGAAGCGGTATGGTATTGATGCTCTTGGTGCTATGGCGCAGGGCCTTTTTGCTTCCCTTTTAATTGGCACGATTTTGGATACGATTGGTGCGCAGCTTGGTATTCCGATTCTCGTACAGATTGCAGGGTATGCCAAGGCTGTTACGGGCGTTGCGATGGCCGTGGCCATCGGTTTTGCACTCGAATGTCCGCCGCTCGTTCTTTTCTCTTTGGCGGCAGTCGGCCAGGCGGCAAATACATTAGGCGGCGCCGGCGGTCCTCTTGCGGTGTATGTGGTAGCCACCATCTCGGCAGAAGTCGGTAAGCTTATCAGCCGCGAAACAAAAATTGATATTCTGGTAACGCCTATTGTTACCATTTGCGCAGGTGCGCTCCTTTCTATCTGGTTTGCACCGGCTATCGGTGCCGCGGCAAGTGCCGTAGGTGGTGCCATTATGTGGGCAACAGAGCTGCAGCCCTTCCTTATGGGGATCATTGTTTCTGTTTTGGTAGGTGTCGTTTTAACGCTGCCCATAAGCAGCGCGGCGATTTGTGCGGCACTTGGTCTTACAGGTCTTGCAGGCGGCGCGGCCGTTGCCGGCTGCTGTGCGCAGATGGTGGGCTTTGCGGTTATGAGCTTTCGTGAAAACCGCTGGGGCGGCCTTTTGGCGCAAGGTCTTGGCACCAGTATGCTCCAGATGGGCAACATCGTTAAAAATCCGCGCATCTGGCTCCCGCCGACAATTGCCTCGGCAATTACCGGCCCCATTGCCACTTGCATTTTCCGCCTTGAAATGAATGGTCCCGCTGTATCGAGCGGTATGGGCACCTGCGGTATGGTAGGCCCCATCGGCGTATATACAGGATGGATCACGGAAATGGCAGAAGGCGTTCGTACCGCCATCGGCGCGATGGATGTTTTGGGTCTTGCCCTTATCGCCATCGTCCTTCCCGCGGTACTTACATGGCTTATCAGTATCCCTTTCCGCAAAAAAGGCTGGATCGGGCAGGATGATTTAAAGTTAGATTTATAATGGAGTTTCGAGATAAAGTAATTCTGGCCCCGATGGCCGGCGTGAGTGACCTTGCCTTTCGTCAGGTCTGTCGGGAAATGGGGGCGGATCTCGCTTATTCGGAAATGGTGAGCGCAAAGGCGATGCAGTTTGGGGATAAGAAAACCTTTTCCCTTCTGCGGTTTGACGAAGAGCCGCGCCCGCACGTGGTGCAGCTTTTTGGGCACGAGCCTTCTGTTTTAGCGGAAGCCGCACGCCGCGTTTCTGAATTTGCGGATTGCATCGATATCAATATGGGTTGCCCTGCACCGAAAATTGTGGGCGGGGGCGACGGTTCTGCGCTTATGCGCGACATTCCGCTTGCGGCAAAAATTATGGAAGCGGTCTCGCGCGCTTCTTCTGTACCCGTTACGGCGAAAATCCGAAAAGGGTGGGAAGAGGAATCGGCGCCGGAGATGGCACACGCGCTTTATGAAAGCGGCGCGGCGGCTATTGCCGTGCACGGGCGGACCACGAAGGAGCAGTACCGTGGCCGGGCCGATTGGGGCGTTATAAAACGTGTAGTGGATGCTGTGCCTATTCCCGTCATCGGCAACGGCGATATTTTTTCTGCAGAAGATGCTGTTCGTATGCAGAAGGAAACAGGCTGTGCCTCGGTTATGGTCGGGCGCGGCGCTATGGGAAATCCTTTTATTTTCAGAGAAATCGAAGAATTTAAAAAGCACGGCAAGGTGCTTACAAAAGTAGATGCCGCGGCGCGCGCCGAGGTGTGCCTTACCCAAATTCGCCGTATGGCGGAATTTAAGGGCATGCATACGGCTATTTTAGAGGCGCGGAAGCACGCGGCGTGGTACGTACGGGGCCTTTCCGGCGCCGCGGCGGCACGCGAGAAAATCAATACGGCGAAAACGTATACCGAAATGGAAGAAATACTGCTCGGCTTTGCCACCCGCAGTAAAAGAGAAACAGAGTAGGGGAAAGGGGGAAACATGGAGAAGACGAGAGAAATGTATGACGTAATTGTAGTAGGTGGCGGACACGCCGGATGCGAAGCCGCGGCCGCAGCCGCACGTATTGGCGCGAAGACGCTTCTTTTTTCCATGAGCCTTGATTTTTTGGCCTCCATGTCCTGTAACCCCAATATCGGCGGCAGCGCGAAAGGGCACCTTGTGCGCGAGATTGACGCGCTCGGCGGCGTGATGGGCAAAGCGGCCGATGCCACCTTTTTGCAGTCCCGTCTTTTAAACACGGGCAAAGGCCCCGCTGTGCACGCCCTTCGCGCGCAGACGGATAAATGGTCGTACATGCGCGAGATGAAAAGGCGCATGGAGGAGATGGAAAACCTCGATGTACGGCAGGCAGAAGTAGTAGAAATATTGGCAGAAAACGGGGAAGTGAAGGGCGTAAAAACGCACCTTGGCGCCACGTTTTATGCAAAAGCCGTGGTTATCGCCACAGGCACCTATTTAAACGGAAAAATTATCACGGGCGAGCATAGCCACGCGGGCGGACCTGATGGTATGTTCCCTGCGGCGGAACTTGCAAAGTCGATAGAAAAACTCGGCATTTCGCTTCGCCGCTTTAAAACCGGCACACCGCCGCGTATTTCCAGAAGGAGCCTCGATTTTTCCAAAATGGAGCCGCAGTACGGGGATGAGGAAATTACGCCGTTTTCGTACGAAACGGAAGGAAAACTTGAAAATAAGGTGGCTTGCTACCTTACGTACACAAACGAAAAAACCCACGAAATTATCCGAAACAACCTTCATCGTGCGCCGATGTTCAGTGGCGTAATCGAAGGGGTAGGGGCAAGATATTGCCCGTCGATTGAAGATAAAATTGTCCGCTTTGCAGAACGTGAGCGCCATCAGCTCTTTATTGAGCCGATGGGTCTTGATACAGAAGAAATGTATGTTTCGGGGCTTTCCACCTCGCTTCCCGAGGATGTGCAGGAGGAAGTGCTCCATTCTATAGAAGGCCTCGAAAACGCTGTCATTATGCGCGCGGGGTATGCGATTGAATATGACTGCTGCGACCCACTTATGCTCGAGGCTACGCTTGAAAGCAAAGAAATCCGCGGTCTTTACGGCGCGGGCCAGTTTAACGGCACTTCGGGGTATGAGGAAGCGGCGGCCCAAGGCCTTGTGGCAGGTGCCAACGCCGCACTCAAAATTTTTGGAAAAGAACCGCTTATCATCGGGCGCGACGAAGGCTACACAGGCGTTTTGATTGATGACCTTGTCACAAAAGGCACCAACGAGCCGTACCGCATGATGACCTCGCGCTCGGAGTATAGACTGCTCCTTCGCCAAGATAATGCCGATGCACGCCTTACGCCGAAAGCGTACCGTGCAGGTCTTATTTCAGAGGCGCGGTATGAAGCGTTCCTTGCAAAACAGCAGCAGATTGAGGCGGAAATTTTGCGTCTTGAGAAAACCAGCGTGCCGCCCTCCTCCAAGCTTTCCGAGATTATGGAAGCGGCAGGGTGCGAACCCTTAAAAACCGGCATTCGCCTTGCCGATTTACTTCGCCGCCCGCAAATTTCCTATGCGGCACTCGCACCGGTCGATACCACCCGCCCCGCACTTTCGAAGCCTGTGTGGAGCGAAGCGGAAATCCGCATTAAATACGAAGGCTATATCGAACGGCAGAAGAAAGCCGTAGAGCAGTTTAGAAAGCTTGAAAACAAGGCACTTTCGGAAGAACTTGACTATATGCAGATGGACGGCCTCTGCACAGAGGCACGCCAGAAGCTTACGAAGCACCGCCCCAAAAATGTGGGGCAGGCTTCGCGCATTTCCGGCGTTTCGCCGGCAGATATCAGCGTGCTCCTTGTATACCTTGAGAAGGGAAAGAGATAAATGGAAAACCTTAAAAAAGGGCTCGCTTCCTTTGGGATTGACCCGACAGAGGAAATTTGCGCCCGATTTTCCGCATACGAAAAGCTACTCATCGAGTGGAACGAAAAAATGAATCTCACCGCCATCACCGCGCATGACGAGGTGGTGGATAAGCACTTTGTGGATAGCATCAGCTGCCAACGCCTTATCCCCGAAGGCGCAAGCGTCGCGGATGTGGGCACGGGTGCAGGCTTCCCCGGCATTCCTTTAAAAATCGTGCGCGACGATATTTCCGTAACGCTTATGGATTCTCTCGCAAAACGCCTTTCGTTTTTAGATACCGTTATTTCAGAACTTGGTCTTGAAAAAGCCGAAACGGTGCACACAAGGGCAGAGGATGCAGGGCACAGCGCCCATCGCGAGGCGTATGACGTGGCAATTGCCCGCGCCGTGGCAAACCTTCCCGTTCTTTGCGAATACTGCCTTCCGCTCGTAAAATGCGGCGGCGTATTTTTGGCGCTTAAAGGGCGCGACGGGAGAGAAGAAGCCGAAAAAGCCGAGAAAGCTATAAAAATTTTAGGCGGAGAAATCCGCGAAATTTGTGACGTTTCGTGGGGGGACTTGTCGCACGTTGTCATCGTCATTGAGAAAAAGCGACAAACGCCGCGCCAGTACCCCAGAAAAGCCGGAAAACCGCAAAAATCTCCGATTTCTTGATACGAAAGAAGTCGGAAATTTTTTCTTTACACCGCTGGAAAAATATGGTAATATTTTTCCGAGGTGATGCATATATGTTAAATTTTAAATTGCAGGACGATAAAAACCGCGTGTTCCACTTGCCCGTGGATTCGATTATTCCAAACCCCTATCAGCCGCGGCAGACGTTTGATAATCTCGCCATTGAGGAACTTGCCGGTTCCATTCGCGAATACGGCATCATTCAGCCGATTACCGTGCGGCGGATTTCAAGGGATTTATATGAGCTTGTCACGGGCGAGCGGCGCCTTCGCGCGGCAAAGTCACTTCGAAAACCCACCATTCCGGCGCTCATTTTAAATATCAATGATGATGACAGCGCCGTCATCGCGCTTATCGAAAATCTCCAGAGAAAAGAACTCGGATTTTTTGAGGAGGCAGAAGGGTACCACCGCCTCATTGCCGACCATGGCATGACGCAGGAAGAAGTGGCTATGAAAACGGGGAAGAAGCAGTCCACCGTCGCCAACAAGCTCCGCATCCTGAAGCTTTCGCCGTATCTTAAAAAAATCGTTTCTGACAATAAGCTCACCGAACGCCACGCCCGTGCGCTTCTGCGCCTTCCCGATGAGGAAATGCAATGGAAAGCGCTGATGAAGATTGTGGAAAAGAATATGAACGTCCGTGCAACCGATGCCTACATAGATGCGCTTTTGGAGGGGGAAATTCCCGAAGAAAAAAAGGAGACACCTCCGCGCGTGCGCCGCAAGAAAAATGACTACCGCATATTCCTAAATACCATCGACAAAGCGCTTGAAATGGTACGGAAAGCAGGTGTTACACCGAAAACGAAAAAGACAGAATTTGAAGACTATTATGAATACACTATCCGCATCGATAAATAGGGAGGCGAAGTACGCACTCGTGCGTACTTCGCTTTTCTTTTGACCAAAAATGAAAAAGTTTCTTCCTATTAAAATATTTTTCGCAAAAAAATAGCATTTTATATTGACAGGAATAGGAAAAAAATGATATAATGTCCACAATTTATGCTTCATGCCAAAAGTCTTTTCGTAAGGCTTTTGGTAAAACAAAAGAATAGGAGGAAAAAGCATGAATATCTCTACAATTTTAGGCGTTCTGTTTGCCGTTGTTGCACTTGCGCTCGCTTACGTTGCTTTCAACTACGTTCGCATTCGCAAGATGAACGAAGGCACAGAAGAAATGGTTGAAATGGCTGGCATTATCCGTGATGGCGCATCTGCGTTTTTGAAGACGGAATTCCGCGCCATTGCAATCGTAGTTCTCGTTGTTGCTCTTCTTTTCAGCCTTTTCATTGAAAAGACGAGCGGTCTCACCTTGATTATCGGTGCTCTTATGAGTAGCGCAGTTTGCATTCTCGGTATGCGCAGCGCCACATACGCAAACGTACGCACTGCAAACAAGGCGAAGGAATCTCTCTCCATCGGCGAAACCGTCAAAGTTGCCCTTTGCGGCGGCAGTATCAGCGGTTTGAGCGTACAGGCATTTGGTCTTTTCGGTCTTTTGGCCGTGCTCTTCATCTGGGATCTTGATCCGGAATCTTTAACGAAAACGGGCGCAGGCTTTGTAACAGGTATGGGCGCAAATGCTACTGTTATGCGTATTACTACATACTCCCTCGGCTGCTCCCTCGTTGCTATGTTCAACCGTGTAGCCGGCGGTAACTACACAAAGGCTGCTGACATTTCTTCTGATATTTTGGCAAAGGTTCGTAACGACATGCCGGAAGATGACAGCCGCGTGCCGAACGTAGTAGCTGACTTTATCGGCGACAACGTAAACGACATTGCCGGTAACTGCTCCGACCTTCTTGAAAGCTTTGTTGCTACTATGTCTGCAGCTATTATGATTGCTATTACGCTTCTTACAACCGGCGTAATCGGAACTGAAATGTTCAACGCTGCTTGGGTTTTCCCGGTAACACTTGCAGGCTGCGGTATGCTCAGCTGCGTTATCGGTCTTGGCTATGCAGCCATTCGTAAGATGGGCGACAATCCCTCTAAGGAATTAAACCTTGCCACTTGGATTTCTGCAGGTCTTACCTCGCTTTTGGGTCTTGGTGCTTCCTACCTTGCCTTCGCAGGTCAGGTACTTCCGGAAGTCTTTAAGTTCGGCTGGATTACACCGTGGATCTGTAGCGTATTCGGCGTTATCTGCGGTATCGCAATCGGTTCTTTAACAGAATACTACACAAGTGCAGACTTTAAGCCCACTCGTCGCCTTGCTGAAATGGCACCCGAAGGCGAAGCCTTCATCGTAACCAAGGGTGACGCTGTAGGTTCCCGTTCCTGCCTCTTCCCGATTCTTCTTATCGGTATTGCACTCTTTGGTGCAGGCTGGATTTGCGGCGTATACGGCATTGCACTTTCCGCTCTCGGTATGCTCGCATTCGTAGGCGCTACCGTTTCTATCGACGCTTTCGGTCCGATTGCTGACAATGCAGGCGGTCTTGCAGAATCCTGCCACCTCCATGCAGATGTACGTAAAATCACCGATAAGCTTGACTCTGTAGGTAACACCACAGCTGCTATCGGTAAGGGCTTTGCTATCGGCTCCGCTGCATTTGCAACTGTTTCTCTTATCGTTGCCTATGTACAGAGCTTCCTCGCCGCAGGCGAAGGCGAACCGGTTCTCAACATTGCTTCCTTCGTTGTTATCGCCGGTGCTATCATCGGTGGTGCTCTGATCGAATACTTCTCTGCACTTCTTACAGACAACACCATTGACTCTGCAAAGTACATGGCAGTAGAAGGCGACCGTCAGCTCTCCATCCCCGGCGTTTTGGAAGGCACCGTAAAGCCGGACTACAACCGCTGCGTACAGATGGCTGCAAAAGAAGCACTTCGCAAGATGCTCCTGCCCTCCGTACTCGCACTCCTCATCCCGATCGTAGGCGGTATCTTCTTCGGTCTCGAATTTGTTGGCGGTATCTTAGTTGGTGCTACCATTTGCGCAATTCCGCGTGCACTCTTCATGGGTAACTCCGGCGGTGCATTCGATAATGCCAAGAAGTACATCGAAAGCGGCGCTCTCGAAGGCCACGGCAAGGGTAGCGCAGCACACAAGGCAGCTGTTACCGGTGACACCATTGGTGACACACGTAAGGACGTTGTAGGTGTTGCACTTGACATCTTCATCAAGATGATGTCCACCGTTGCAAACACACTCGGCCCGGTAATCCGCAGCCTCTCGCTCTTTAGATAAGATAAAGACACAAAAGAAGGCATACCACTTGGTATGCCTTCTTTCTATTTTGGGATTATATAGCGGAAACGATAGTGCCGCCGCCGAGGAGAACGTCCCCTCTGTATATCGCCACGGTCTGCCCGGGCGTCACGGCCCGTTGCGGCTCTTGGAAGGTGATATGCGCCCGCGCGCCCTCTATACGGCATATAGCTTCCGTGCACGGTGCGGCAGAGCGGATTTTCACGGAAACCTCGCCTTCTATAGGGAGGAAGGTATTTATGTTTTCTGCCACAAGACCTTTCGAGAAGAGCGCCGCATTTTCCCCGATGGTAACGGTGTTCTCTTCGGGGTTTATCGCCGTCACAAACACCTTTTTCCCGAAAGCACCAAGGCCCTTTCGCTGGCCGATGGTATAACGGTGGATGCCCTCGTGGAGGCCAACCATATAGCCGTTTTCATCTAAAATTTTGCCCTCTTTCGGGGCGACCTTCATTGTGTCCTCCAAAAACGAAATATAGTCATTTTCCGGCACAAAGCAGATTTCCTGGCTGTCCGCTTTCTCAGCGGCAGAAAGACCGGCACAGGCGGCTTTCTTCCGGATTTCGTCCTTCGTAAAATCGCCGAGCGGAAGAAGTAGACGGGGGAGAAGTGCGGGCGGCACCTGACTTAAAAAGTACGTCTGGTCTTTTTTGATGTCACCGCTTTTTGCGAAAACTTTTTGCCCGTTTACCTCGGAAAGCCTTGCATAATGCCCCGTGGCAATGTACGGAATATCGTGTGCATCCGCAAAGGTGGCGAGAGCGGAAAACTTAATGCCCGCATTACAGAAAACGCAGGGGTTCGGCGTTTGCCCCTTTTGATAGGCGGCGCAAAACGGTGCTTTTACAAGCGTTTCAAATTCGGCGCGCATATCGATTGTGGTATGCGAAATGCCAAGCTCTGTGGCTACGCGTGCGGCTTCTTTATGGCCGCTTTCGTCTCCGCAAAGCCAGAGCGTGAGCCCTTCCACCTCGTAGCCCTGCTCTTTTAGGAGAAGCACTGCGGCCGTGCTGTCCACGCCGCCGCTCATGCCGACAAGTACTTTTTGCATACGCCTTCCTCCATCCGTTTTTTATGAGTATATCATAAATCGACGTGTTTGGGAAGAGGTAAGGGGTTTTTTTATAAAAAAGGAATAGAAGCCGTGCGCGGCGGATAAAATCTCTGTAAGGAAAGGCTTGACTTATACGGCAAAAAGTGGTATACTACGTAGGAATTAATGATCGGAAAATAAATATGGAGGATATATTGTGTCGAAACAAGAAAAACTTAAAATTATTCCGCTGGGGGGGCTCGATGAGATCGGAAAAAATGTAACCGTAATCGAGTACGGAGAGGAAATCCTGGTCATAGATTGCGGCCTGGCCTTCCCAAGTGAAAGCATGCTCGGGATTGACCTTGTAATTCCCGACACTTCTTATATTGCCCAAAATAGGAAGAAGGTTTGCGGCGTCATCCTCACACACGGGCACGAGGACCATATCGGCGGCGTGCCGTATGCTTTCAAAACCTTCAATGCGCCGATTTACGGTAGCCGTATGACGCTGGGGCTCGTCGAACACAAGCTTCGCGAACACGGTATGGCTTCGGAGGTGGAGCTTTGCACGGTAAAGCCCGGCTCCATGAAGAAAATCGGCCAGAACTTCAAGGTGGAGTTCATCAATGTAAACCACAGCATCGCAGGGGCACTTGCCGTTGCGATTCACACGCCCGTCGGCGTTTTGGTGCACACGGGCGACTTTAAGATTGACTGCACGCCCATAAATGGTGAAATGATTAACTTAACGCGCTTTGGCGATCTTGGAAAAGCAGGCGTTTTAGCGCTCTTTTCCGACAGTACGAATGTGGAACGCGCAGGGTATACAATGAGTGAGCGCACCGTTGGGGAACGCTTCGACGAAATTTTTGAAAACTCTTCGGATAAGCGCATCATCGTAGCTTCCTTCGCTTCAAATGTACACCGCATTCAGCAGATTGTCAATTCCGCCGTCCGCCAGAAGCGTAAGGTGGCCATTTTGGGCCGCAGTATGCTGACGATGTGCGAAGTGGCCACAGAGCTTGGCTATCTGCACATCCCGCGTGGAACGCTTATCCCGATTGAGGATATCAACCGCTTCAAGCCCCAGCAGCTTGTCATTGTTACTACCGGCAGCCAGGGCGAGCCGATGAGCGCTCTTACCCGTATGGCATTTTCGGACCATAAAAGTGTGGAAATTGGGTACGGGGATATTGTTATCTTATCTGCAAATCCCATTCCCGGTAATGAAAAAGCCGTTTCGTCCGTTATTAATGAGCTTTTCAAAAAGGGTGCGGAGGTTATTTACGAATCGCTTGCCGAAGTGCACGTTTCAGGTCACGCCTGCAGCGAGGAACTGAAGCTTATGCTCGGTCTTGTAAAACCGAAATACTTCATCCCCGTGCACGGGGAGCACCGCCATCTGGTGCGCCACGCGCGGCTGGGTGAGCTTATGGGAGTGGCACCGGAAAACATATTTGTTATGGGCCTCGGCGAAGTTCTCGAAATGACGGAGGACGGCGCCGCCGTCTGCGGCAATGTGGCAGCAGGGCAGGTGCTTGTAGACGGTAGCGGCGTCGGCGATGTCGGAAACATTGTGCTTCGTGACCGTAAGCATCTCGGTGAGGAAGGCCTTATCGTGGCCGTGGTTACGCTTTCCGCAGAAAAGGAAATTCTTGCAGGGCCCGATATCATCTCCCGCGGCTTTGTCTATGTCCGCGAGAGTGAGGACCTTATTGAGGAAATGAAGGACATTGTGACCGATGCCGTCCTTTCGGCAAAAAGCCATGGGAATGGCGACTGGAACGGTATGAAAACAGCCATCCGCAATATGCTTGGCGAGTTCATTTTTGAAAAAACAAAACGGAAGCCGGTTATTCTGCCGGTCATTACGGAAGTATAAGGAGGAAGAAACAATGCGCGCAGTAATGTACGGAGCCGGTAATATTGGAAGAGGGTTTATTGGCCTTCTCCTTTCGCAGTCCGGTTATGAAGTATCGTTTGTAGATGTAAACGATACGGTTATTGAGGCTATGAACGCTTCCCACCGCTATCCCGTAGATATTCTGGTGGAGGATGGCGTGCGCGAGGAATGGGCAGAGAATATTTCCTGTGTGGACGGTAAAAAGCCCGAGCTTGTAGCGGAAGCGATTGCAAAGGCAGACGTTATGGCCACAGCCGTTGGCGTAAACATTCTGAAGTTTATTGCAGCCCCCATCGCAGGCGGCCTTAAAAAGCGCTGGGAAGAGGGCAACGATACACCGTTTAATATTATCATCTGCGAAAACCTTATCGGTGCCGACAAGGTTTTAAGAGATTTAATCGCCCAGAACTTAGAGGAAGCAGAAACCAAAAAGCTTGATAGCCTTGTAGGTTTTGTGGAAGCGTCCATCGGCCGTATGGTGCCGGTGCAGACGCCCGAAATGCAAAAGGGAAATCCGCTTCGCGTCTGTGTGGAAGCGTATGACATTCTGCCGCTTGATAAAGCAGCCGTTCGCGGCGAATTTCCGCCGATTAAGAACGTAATCTGGTATGCACCGTTCTCGTACTATATCGAGCGCAAGCTCTACATCCACAATATGGGCCATGCGATGACGGCGTATCTTGGTGACCTTTTAGGGTGCGAATACATCTGGCAGGCTATTGAGAATCCGACGGTGGAGCTTCTGGTCATCCGCGCGATGACGGCTTCTGCCATTGCCCTTGCCAAACGCCATAATGGCGATACGGCGGCGCTGTATGCACACGTGCAGGATCTCATCCGCCGCTTTGCAAACCGCGGCCTTGGCGACACGGTAAAGCGCGTCGGCGGTGACCTTCGCCGTAAGCTTTCGAGTGGCGACCGCCTCGTAGGTGCACTCCGTATGTGTCAGGAACAGAATGTGGATTCCATCTACATCGAAGCGGCAATCGCGGCGGCACTTTGCTTTAAGTATGATGATGTGCTTACGGAAAAGACCGTAGACGAGGTGCTTGCGGATATCAGCGGCCTTACCGATACCGCGCGCATCCTTGCGATCTACAAGCGTTTTTCTGCCGGCGAAAGCCTTGAGACAGTCCTTGCGGCACTTAAGCAGGAGGCCGCACGATGAATAATCGTATGCGTCAGTTTATAGGCTTTGCAATCGGCGCGCCCGTAGGTCTTGGTCTCGGTATTTCCTTCTTCTATCTGATTTTTCTGGGAGGAGGCTATTTGCAGATGCTCGGCATTGTGCTTTTTCTGGCACTGGCCGTGGGGCTTGCACTCTTTTACGGCATACGGAGCGTCCGCGGAAGAAAGCTCGCCGATACGCTTCTTGACATTCTGTATAAGGAAGCAGACCCGGAAAAGTTTGTGCGGGAATCCGAAAAGGCAATCGCAAAAACGCGTAACCGTGCGGTAAAGGAAACGCTTTCTTTAAACCTTGCTGTCGGATATGAGGCGATGGGTGAGTATGGAGAGGCCATCCGTGTGATGGATGCGATGGATATGTCCGCTGCCGATAAGATTTCAAGGGCAATGTATTACAGCAACCTCGCCGCGTTTTGTGCGGAAAACGGGCAGCTGGTCCGTGCGGAAGCAGCCTATACGAAGGGACAACCGCTTTTTGAAAAGGCGGGCGAGGCGATTTCGCTTGCGCACGTTCGGTTTTCGCGCGCGCTTCTCTATTATGCGGACGAAAAGTATGAAGAAACGCTGGACGCTCTGGAAACTGCGAGAAGCCGCGGATTTGAGGATAGACATTCCCTTGCGAGACTCCAGCTTTTTGAGGCCAGAAGCCTTGCAAAGCTTGGTAAGCTGAAGGAAGCCAGAAATGTATACGGGAAAATTCTGCAGAAGAATACGTATCCGTTCGTTCTTGCCTGCGCCAAAAAAGAGCTGGCGGCGCTTGGTGAATAAAAAGCTTGACGGATATATCGAAATATGCTATACTGAAAGAAACCTGAGAGGAAGGGTTCGTCCCGACCGCGAAGGCGGAATTTCAAATAGGGCAGTAGTATGGCCGTTCCGCCTTTTTGGGGGAACGGCCTTTTTGTATAGGAGGAACAATGGAAAACAGAATTGCACATATCGGCATAATTGTGGAAAACACGGATTCTGCTGAGAAAATCAATCAGATTCTGCACGATGCAGGGCAATATATTGTGGGAAGAATGGGCATCCCGTACAGAGAACGGAACATTTCGGTCATCAGCGTCGTTCTGGATGCACCGGAAGCCGTTACGGCGTCCGTTTCCGGGAAGCTTGGTATGCTGGAGGGCGTGACGGCGAAAACCGTTTACGCAAAGATATGATGGATGCAAAAAAAGCATTTGCCCGTCTTGTGGAAGGCAAATGGCTTACAAAAGAAGATATGCTGTCGCTGCTTTCCGGAGACGAATTTGATGAAGAAATCCGCATTGCGGCGCGCGAGGCGACGGATGCTGTGTTCGGGAAAAATATTTACCTTCGTGGTCTTATTGAAATTAGCAGCTTCTGTAAAAATGACTGCTTCTACTGCGGCCTTCGCAGAAGTAACGAAAAGGCGGTGCGCTATCGCCTTACGGAGGAGGAAATTCTCGCTTCGGCGGAGAGCGGATACCGGGAAGGCATTCGCACCTTTGTGTTGCAGGGCGGTGAGGACGGATATTTTACAGACGCGCGCCTTGTAAGTATCATCAGAAAGCTCAAGGAAAAATACCCCGATGCAGCCGTCACCCTTTCCCTTGGGGAGCGCAGCGCGACTTCGTACGAAACGCTTCGCAAAGCGGGGGCGGACAGATACCTTCTGCGCCATGAGACAGCAACGCCCGCGCATTATGAAAAACTACACCCTTCTTCGATGCAGCTTTCCTCGCGCATCGCATGCCTTGAAAATCTGAAAGCACTTGGCTATCAGGTGGGCGCAGGGTTTATGGTCGGCTCGCCGTATCAGACGGTGGAAAATATCGCGGAGGACCTTTTGTTTTTGCAAGACTTCAAACCGCATATGATCGGTATCGGGCCGTTTTTGCCGCAAAAGGAAACGCCGTTTGGAAGAGAGGCGGCGGGAAGCCTTGCCCTTACAGTCAAGCTCCTTTCTGTCTTGCGGCTGATGCACAGACGGGCGCTTCTGCCGGCTACTACGGCGCTGGCTACGCTTTCGCCTGGAGGCAGGGAACAGGGAATTTCGGCAGGTGCCAATGTTGTGATGCCCAACCTTTCGCCCCCTGCACGGCACGGACAATATGCAATTTATGATAATAAAGCGGCAGAGCCGATTGCCGAGGTATGCCGCAAAATAGAAAATATGGGCTATACGATTTTAGCCGTGAGAGGAGACTACCAATGAAATACGATGTTAAATCATCCAAAGCGGAAGAATTTATAAACCATGCAGAGATTGAAGAAACGCTTCTTTACGCCGATGCGCACAAAGAAGATGCGACGCTTATTGATAAGCTTATTGATAAGGCGGAAAAAGGCGGCGGGCTTGACCACAGAGAGGCGGCCGTGCTTTTGGAGTGCACGATTCCCGACAGAAATGCGCGGATTTTCAAGGTGGCAAACGAACTGAAAATGCGCCTTTACGGCAACCGCATCGTTATGTTTGCACCCTTGTACCTTTCGAATTACTGCGTAAACGGCTGTGTATATTGCCCGTATCACCACGGCAACTGCACCATTCCGCGTAAAAAGCTTTCGCAGGAAGAAATCCGCAAAGAGGTAATTGCCCTTCAGGATATGGGGCATAAGCGCCTTGCGCTCGAATCGGGCGAGGACCCCGTGCATTCGCCGCTTTCCTATATCCTCGAGAGTATTGACACCATTTACAGCATAAAGCACAAAAACGGCGCTATACGCCGCGTAAATGTGAACATTGCCGCAACCACGGTGGAGGCATATCGTGCCCTGCACGAGGCAAAAATAGGCACGTACATCCTGTTCCAGGAAACATACCATAAGGAAAACTACAAAATGCTCCATCCCACGGGTCCGAAAAGCAATTATGCCTACCATACAGAGGCGATGGACCGTGCTATGGATGGCGGTATTGATGATGTTGGTATCGGCGTTTTGTTCGGTCTCAATCTCTATCGCTATGACTTTGTAGGTCTTCTTATGCACGCGGAGCATCTTGAGGCTGCGAAGGGCGTGGGCCCGCACACCATCAGTGTGCCGCGTATCCGCCCGGCAGACGGCGTTAATGCCGATGAATTTTCCAATGCCGTTGCTGACGATGTATTTGAAAAAATTGTGGCAGTCATCCGCCTCGCGGTGCCGTATACCGGTATGATTGTATCGACAAGAGAATCGGCTTCAATGCGCGAACGCCTTCTCAAAATCGGCGTTTCGCAGCTTTCCGGCGGCTCGCGCACAAGCGTAGGCGGCTATGCGGAGGAAGATAACGAGTCCATCCAGTTTGAGATCGATGACAGACGTACGCTTGATGAGGTTGTAAACTGGCTGATGAAGCTCGGCTATATTCCCAGCTTCTGCACCGCCTGCTACCGCGAAAACCGCACGGGCGACCGGTTTATGCAGCTCGTAAAATCCGGACAGATTGCCAACTGCTGCCAGCCGAATGCGCTGATGACGCTGCAGGAATATCTGGAGGATTACGCCTCGCCCGAAACACGGAAAATCGGGGAAGGGCTGATTACGAATGAACTCCTGCGGATTCCGAATGAAAAAGTAAGAAAAATTGCGGAGGAAAATATTGCCCGTATGCACGAGGGCAGCCGCGACTTCCGTTTTTAAGGAGGGGCTTTTATGGAAACAGCACCGCGCGCAGCGCGTCTTCATATCGGGATTTTCGGGCGCCGAAACGCCGGTAAATCCTCCTTTATCAATGCTCTCACGGGGCAAGAGGTAGCTATTGTGTCCGATACACTCGGTACCACGGCAGACCCTGTATATAAGAATATGGAAATCCGCGGTGTAGGGCCGTGCGTGCTCATCGATACCGCAGGGTATGACGATACGGGCGAGCTTGGGGAACTTCGCGTTTCGAAAACGCGCGAAGCGCTCGAAAAAACGGATGTGGCCATCCTGCTCTTTGCAGGCGAGTTCGGCGAGATGGAGAAAGAATGGGCCAATTTGTGCAAGGCCAAAAAAATCCCCGTTTTGCCCGTTATGAATAAAACAGACCTCGGGGAGGATTCTGCCGCCGCAGAAAAAGCGGAAGCGGTGTGTGAAAATGCACTCCTTCGCGTAAGTGCAAAAAAAGGCGAGGGATTCTCCAACATTCGCGCTGCCCTCTCGCCGTTCGCGGCTGAGGAAAGAAGCATAACAGGGCGGGTGACAAAGCCCGGCGATGTTGTGCTCCTTGTAATGCCGCAGGATGCCTCTGCACCGCGCGGAAGGCTCATTTTGCCGCAGGTACAGACGATACGCGAGCTTCTTGACCGCGGCTGTATTCCGATTTGCACAACGCCCGAAACGATGGAGGCGGCACTTGGGCGCTTGTCTTCGCCGCCGGATCTTATTATTACCGATTCGCAGGCTTTTAAGACGGTGTACGAAAAGGTGCCGCAAGGTATTCCGCTTACTTCCTTTTCTGTCCTACTTGCCGATGCCAAGGGGGATGCGAAAACCTTCCTTGAAGGGGCCGGGGCCATCGAAAGGCTTACGGAAAACGACCGAATTCTGATTGCGGAGGCCTGCACACACGCGCCGGCCTCGGAAGATATCGGCCGCGTGAAAATTCCAGTTCTCCTTCGCAAAAAGGTGGGGGAAGGGCTGTCGGTGGATGTAGTCGGCGGAAACGATTTTCCGAAAGACCTTTCGCCCTATAGCCTCATTATCCATTGCGGCGCCTGTATGTTTAACCGCCGCCACGTGCTGTCGAGAATTGCGGCGGCCGAGGGACAGGGCGTGCCGATTACAAACTACGGTATGGTCATCGCAAAGCTTACGAATATCCTCGATAAAGTTATCGTGCCCGGCAGAGATACAGAGTAGAAACAAAAAAGGCTCTCCTTTTGGAGAGCCTTTACTTATTCCTCGCGGAGGAGGGAAAGCGCCATTTCAAGCTGTGCATCCACCTTGGGGTCTGTGTTTTCCACGGGATGTGTGGGCTCGACGCCGTTTCCGTTAATGCGCGCGCCGCTGGCCGTGTAGAAGTGCGCCACCGTGATTTTGGCACCGCCGTCGCCAAGGTGGAATACGTTTTGTACACTTCCCTTGCCGAAGGTTTTGGTACCTACAAGCTGTGCACGTTTATTATCCTTTAAAGCCCCTGCCAAAACCTCGGAGGCGGAGGCACTGTTTTCGTTTATAAGAAGCACGATGGGAAGCGGCGTGCAGTCCGCATCGCTTTCAAAATAAAATAGCTGGCGGTCGTTTTTATCCTTCGTATATACCACGGTGCAACGCGGCAGAAGCATATCCGAAATGGAAGTTACACTTTCGAGATAGCCGCCGGGATTATCCCGAACATCAATCACAAGGCCGCGCGCGTTCCGTCTTTCCGCTTCTTCAATAGCGGTTGCCATTTCGCCTGCGGTGGGGGCGTCAAAACTGCGGATGCGGATATAGGCCACATCGTCTATCATTTCGCTCGTCACGGTTTTCAGCGTGATTTCCCGCCGCACAACGGTGATTGTAAGCGGCATCCCGTCTCTTATAATAGAAAGCATAATCGGTGCATCGTCGTCTTTTGTGCGCATATAGGTAACGGCCGAGGCGAAGGTCTGCTCGGTTACTACAATGTCATCCACCTTTTCGATGAAGTCCCCTGCTAAAACGCCCGCTTCGGCAGCAGGCGTTCCCTCAAAGGGGGCGATTACCTGCATACGCCCGTCGGAAAGTTGCACCTCCACACCGATGCCGGTGTAGGAAGCGGCAAGATCTTCCATAAAAAGCTCGTATTCATCTTCGTCAAAGTATACGCTGTGCCTGTCGTCCAGTGCGCCGATCATTCCACGGGCTGCACCGGCGGAAAGCGTTTCGCGGTCCACCTCGCCGGCATAATGATGCAGGATAAGCATTTCCAGCTTATCGGCGTCCGTGAGCGTGAAAAACCACACGCCGAGGCAAAGGAGCATAGTTATAACCGCGCTTACAAGCGCGGTTATATATATCGGTTTTTTGGGCAAGAGTATTTCCTCCCTTTCCGAGAATATGTGTATAGAGAGTATATGTGGCGATTAATCAAAATATCCCATCGGATCGGTATAGGCGCCGTTTATGAGTACTTCGAAGTGGAGGTGCGGGCCGGTGGAAACGCCGGTGGAGCCGACAAGTGCGATTTGCTGCCCGCGGGAGACAGACTGACCGCTTTTTACCAAAAGTGCACTGCAGTGGCCGTAGAGCGTCTGCACGCCACCGCCGTGGTCGATAACAACGTAGTTGCCGTAGCCGCTGTTGTAATCTGCGCGAAGCACCGTGCCGGATTCGGCGGCCAGGATGGAAGCACCGTGGCCGGCCCCGATATCAATGCCCGTGTGGGTTTTCATACGCTGCTGCACGGGATGGAAGCGCGTGCCGTACGGCGAGGTGATATAGGTTGTGGAAGGTGTGGGCCAGCAAAGCTGTCCGCCACTGTCAGCGGTCGGAACGGTCGTTGTGGAAGAGGACGGGGAAGAGAGCGCGCGGATTTCCGCACGAAGCGCTTCTTCGGCGCGGTCCGCTTCGTCAAGAGCGGCGCGGTATGCCGCTGCATCCGATTCGAGATCCAAGATAATAGCGCCGAGTGCCGCTTTGTTTGCATCAATTTCCGCTTTCTTGGTATTTAAGATTTCGCGGTTTAATTCCACTACGGCATTGGCCTCTTCAAGGTTCTTTTTCTTTTCTTCAATTTTTGCACGGGCTTCTGCCATGCGCTGCATAACGGTGCGGTCGTATTCCACAATCTGCGAAACAACTTCTACGCGCTTTAGAAGGTCGGAAAAGTCTGAGGCGCCAAAGAGAATATTCAGGAAGGAGGCGTGGCTTCTTTCGTACATTACGCGCACACGTTCCTTGTAGGTGCCTTCATATTCCTTCGCGTCTTTCTCAGCTTCCTCAAGCTCGCGGGTAACCTCGCCGATTGCCTTTTCATTTTCTTCAATCTGCACCGTAAGCTCATAAATTTCCGTTTCAAGGCCGGAAATCTCAAGGTCAAGTGCCTGTCGTTTAGACTGGGCACTGGAAATATTCTGTTTTACTTTGGAAAGACCGGCTTCAGCCTCTTTCCGTGCCTTTTCTGCGGCGGAAAGCTTATCCTGCAGCTCTGCCACGGTATCGGCGCGTGCCGAAAGAATCGGTGTTACAAGCGGCACCAAAAGACAAAGACACGCTATAATCGCAAAGACGATGACAATTTTTTTCTGGATTTTTTTATGCATAAGAACTCCTTTCAGAGGGAAAACTCAAACCTTGAGATGCTTTCTTACGGCAATGATACTGCCGAGCGCACCCATCAGGGAGCCAAAGAGAAGCAATACCAGAACGAGAGAGCTGGAAATGGAACCGAACGAGAGAAGGTCAAACGGGAACCAGGGGGAACCACCCACGGCATTGGCAATGCCGCCGTAAAGTGCCATGCAGGCGAGGAGCGAAATGAGACCGCCCACAAGCCCTACAAAAATGCCTTCGATGATGAACGGCCAACGGATAAACCAGTCTGTCGCGCCCACATACTTCATAATGTGAATTTCCTTTTCGCGGGCAAAAACGGCAAGCTTTATGGTGTTCGAAACGATAAAAATCGCAATCAGCGCAAGCACGAACATACTGATGATGAGAGCGCCTTTGATAACGCCCGTGGTGCGGAGTACATTATCGGTAATATCCTGCTGCAGGCTTACTTCCTCAATGCCGTCAATTCCCCGGATACGCTCGGCCGTTTCTGCGGCGAGCTCGAGGTCAGAAAGCGAAATGGTGTAGGAAGCGCGGAGGAAACTGTCATCTTCAAAGCCTTCGAGCGAAAGGCCGCCTTCGGCGAGCATGGCACGTGCGCCCTCAAGGGCTTCCGCACGTGTTTCCAGATCAATATCGGAAACATTTTCAATCTCCGTCAGAATAGAGCCGAGCGATTCTGCCTGTGCATTGGTATAAGAACGGTCTACATACGCCACCATCTTACATTCTTCGCGCACCTGGTCGGCAATGTAGCCGAGATTGAGGCTGAAGAGCGTGAAGGAGCCGAGGAACAGGAGACAGCCCGTCACGGTAATGACGCTTGCAAGCGTCATCAGAAAATTATAAAAAATACTTTTGAAAGCTTCTGTGCAGTAGTAGCGGAATTCTCTAAACGCCAACTGTATACACCCCCTCGGATTCGTCGCTTATAAGGTGACCCATATCAAGCGTAATAACGCGTTTATGCATTTCATTTACAACCTTTTCTGCGTGTGTGGCCATTAAAATGGTGGTGCCGCGGTTGTTGATATCCTCTAAAATCTTCATAATTTCGGCGGCCTTTTCGCGGTCAAGGTTACCCGTGGGCTCGTCCGCAATCAGAATAGACGGATTGTTGGCAAGGGCACGCGCCATGGAAACGCGCTGCTGTTCACCGCCCGAAAGCTGGGAGGGATATGCCTTTGCCTTGCGGGAAAGGCCGACCATATTGAGAACCTCCGGAATACGGCGGCGCATCTGTCTTGAAGAAGCGCCGACAATGCGCATAGCAAACGCCACATTTTCATACACCGTGCGCGCAGGTAAAAGACGGAAATCCTGAAAAACTACGCCGATTTCGCGGCGAAGAAAGGGGATTTCTTTTCTCGTAAGCGTGCCGATATTGTGGCCGTTGATAATAACTTCACCGCGTGTGGGTGTTTCTTCGCAGAGAAGCATACGGATGATGGAGGATTTACCGGCGCCGCTGTGCCCGACAAGGAACACAAATTCGCCTTTTTCCACATGGAAACTGACATCCTCAAGCGCCACGGCTTTGTTATCTTCATAAATTTTGGTTACGTTGTTAAAATAAATCATACTTTTTTCCTTTTTGCAGAGATAGGCAAAGCCGCAGGGCTTTGCCTATCCGAATTACAGTTTCATGGGGCTTGCGGTCAGATATCTCTTTACCATAAGTGCGATTTTGAAAACGATGGCATGGTCAAAGATGCGAAGGTCAAGACCTGTGAGCTTCTGCACCTTATCAAGACGGTACACAAGCGTGTTGCGGTGCACATACAGCTGGCGGGAAGTTTCCGAAACATTCAGGTCGTTTTCAAAGAACTTCTGAATGGTGAAAAGCGTTTCCGCATCGAGTGCATCGATAGATTCTTTCTTGAATACTTCAGATAAGAACAGCTCGCAAAGCGTCGTCGGCAGCTGGTAGATCAGGCGGCCGATACCGAGGTTTTCATAGTTGATAATCGAGCGATCTGTATCAAACACCTTGCCGACCTCAAGTGCCACACGGGCATCCTTATAGGATTTTGCAAGGTCCTTGATAGTGCCGGCTACGGAGCCGATGCCGATGGTAACCTGTGCATATGCTTCCGTATTCACCGTGTCAAGCACCGTTTGCGCAAGGTGGCTGATTTCCACCTCTGTCGTGTCGGGGCGAAGCTCTTTTGCCAAAATGGTGTTACGCTCGTCAAGACTAAAGACAAAGTCACGGGTTCTTTCGGGGAAGAGATTTTGCACAACTTCCACAAGCGTATGTGCGCTCGAAGCGCCGTCATTCGTTCTGAGAAGCATAATGACACGCGGTGCATCGTAGGTAAGGTGCAGTTCCTTTGCACTTACCAGAATATCTCCCGGCAAGACATTATCCAAAATGATGTTCCGGATAAGGTTGGAACGGTCATATCTGTCGTTATGTAACTGGTTCATAGAGTTTACGGAAATCGCAATCATTTCCGCATAGCGAAGCGCATCCGCATCTTCCCCTTCTACAAAAACAACAAACTCAGGGGTGGTGGAATGCGTAGGATATCCAAGGAAGGTGAAGCCGCCGAAAAGAAGCGGTTCTTCCATCGTTTCGGTAAGACGCTGAAGTTCAGCACTGTGCTGGAGGAGTGCAGTGTCTTCCGGATAAGAAAAAATGAAGTCGCCATCCTCATAAAGGCCCACTTTGCGGTCAATGGATACGCTCATCTGATACAGTACACTCTGATAAAATCTGTTAGCCATATCTTGCTCCCTTCTGAAAAATTGTCCCACCTATTATTATACCTTTTTTTCATCTTTTTGCAAGGAATTTTTATAAAATTAACAAAAATGTAACATAAGAATACACCTTTTGCGGAAATAAATCGTGCAAAGAGCATAAAAGGGAGTGAAAAATAATATACTACCATAAGAACCGCGCCGAAGGGAGATGAGAGCTTGTACGGTGCAGAATGCATTGCCATGATACTGGCAGGCGGGCAGGGAAGCCGCCTTGGCGCACTGACCCGAAACATAGCAAAACCGGCCGTTTCGTTCGGCGGCAAGTATCGCATCATAGACTTTACACTTTCAAACTGTACACATTCCGGGATTTCCACGGTGGGCGTGCTGACACAGTACCGGCCTTTTGAACTGAATACCTACATCGGAAACGGAAGCCCATGGGATCTTGACCGGAGCCGCGGCGGCGTACACATCCTGCCGCCGTATCAAAAAAGCGGAGAGGGCGAATGGTACTGCGGCACGGCCAACGCCGTGTATCAGAATATTGGCTTTATAGAACGCTTCTCGCCCGGGTATGTCCTCATTTTATCGGGCGACCATATTTATAAAATGCACTATGGGAAAATGCTGGAATTTCATAAAGGGACAGGTACTGTGGGTACAATTGGGGTGCTTCGCGTGCCCGTAGCGGAGGCTTCGCGCTTTGGTATTATGGAAACGGATACATCTTCCCGCATTACGGCATTTTGGGAAAAGCCGAAAGAGCCGAAGGGGAATCTCGCCTCTATGGGCGTGTATATATTCGAGTGGCAAGTGCTTCGGGAGTATCTGATGCTCGATGCGCTTGACCCCGCGTCACAAAACGATTTCGGGAAGAATATCATCCCGCGGATGCTCTCGGCGGGCGAAAAGCTTTCCGCGTATACGTTTGACGGCTACTGGCGGGATGTAGGCACGCCCGAAAGCCTATGGGAAGCGAATATGGACCTTCTGGCAATGCCACCGCGCTTCGACCTCTATGATGCCGACTGGCCGATTCTGCGCCGCGCGGAAAATTTGCCGCCGCATTTTGTTGGGGCAAATGCACGTGTTTTGGACAGTATACTTGCAGAAGGCTGCCGGATGTACGGCACGGCGGAAAAAAGCGTTTTATCGATGGATACAACCGTTTTGGAAGGGGCAACCGTTTCGCACAGTGTGCTTTTGCCGGGTGCTGTGGTCGGGCAGGGTGCCCGTGTAGAAAATGCAATATTGGGGAGGGGTGCGCGCGTTAGCCGCAGTGCGCAGATCCGCCCGCAAAAGGACGGCGAAATTGCCGTTGTTGAAAGCGAAACGCCGTAGGCGGATGGAGGAAGATGAAATGCAAAATGCGATGGGACTACTGCTAACGAATGCGGGCGGGGGCCTCCGGGAACTCTGCGCAGAGCGCACAGGCGCATCGCTCCCCGTTTGCGGGCACTATCGCCTTATTGATTTTGCACTCAGTGCTATGGCCAATTCCGCCATTACAAATGTTGCCGTTTTGACGGGCAAACAATGTGCATCTCTTTTTTCATATCTTGGCGCAGGCGAGGCGTGGGACCTCAGGAGACAGACCGGGGGATTGCATATTCTCCCGCCGCAAGGCGTGGGCGCCGCTTTTTATACAGACGATGTGCGTACGCTTTCGGAAAGTATTCCGTATCTTGCAAAGAGCCGACAGCGCCTTGTAGTCCTCGCACGGGCGAATACCGTTTGCAATGTGAATTTTTCGCGCGCGATTGCTTTTCATAAAGAAAAAGAGGCGGATGTGACAGTGCTTTGCCATGCGGGACGTACGAATCCTTCCCGTCACTTCGTTTTAGAGGCTGACAGAGAGGGCAGGGTGGAAAAAATGGCACTTGATCCGCATCACGCAGAAGGCCGTTTTTTCGGTATGGGGATGTATATCCTTTCCAAATCCCTTCTTATAGATCTCCTCGCGGGGGCAAAAGAGGCGGGCGTTTGCGGCTCTTTAGAGGAACTGTTTCTGCACTACCGCGGAAGCCTTCGTATATATGTGCATACGGAAGAGGGAAGGGTATGGACAGTAGATAGCCCCCGTGCCTATTTTGAGATGCATATGGGGCTTCTCGATGAAAAAATACAGAGCACTCTTTTTCGCGGAAAAGAGGAGATTTTTACACGTGCGGGGCAGTATGCGCCGACGCGGTACGGAGAGGCGGCCGAAGTGCACCATTCGATTGTAGCGGACGGCTGTATGCTGGAAGGACGCGCCGAAAACTGCATTTTCTCAGGCGGCGTACATCTCGGGAAAAACGCGCATCTGAAAAACTGCATTGTGATGGAGAAAACGTATATCGATGCAGATTGCCGTGCAGAAAATGTAATCTTCGATAAGAATTGCCTGATGCGGGCGGGGAGACATCTTGCCGGAACGCCTTCGTACCCGCTTGTTGTTCGGAAAGGAGCCATTATATGAAAAAGCTGATGAGTTTCGCGCTTTCGGCACTTTTGCTTGCAGGGTGCGCGGCAGGAGAAGCACCGCCAAAAGAGAAAACGGCGCCGGTTGCGGCAGCCGTCGAAGGGTGGGGCTTTCGCCGTATGCCCGGGGGAAGGCCGGAATTTACCGCGGAACAAATTGCGGCTATGGATACATACGGATGCCTTTACATGGGGAAAGAGGATAAAGGCATCTATCTTACATTCGATGAAGGGTATGAAAACGGATACACCGCCGGGATTCTCGACACGTTAAAAGAAAAAAACGTACCGGCCGCTTTTTTTATTACAATGGACTATCTAAACTCGCACCCCGATCTTGTCGGGCGCATGGTGGAGGAAGGGCATATTGTGGGAAATCATACTGTAAATCACCCTTCGCTCCCGACGGTGACGGACGACAAAAAGCTGGAAGAAGAGATTGTAGGTCTTACGCGCGCATTTTCCGAAAAGTTTGGGGCTAGCATGCGGTATCTCCGTCCGCCAAAAGGCGAGTATAACGAGCGAACGCTTGCACTTACCCAAAAAATGGGGTACACCAACGTTTTCTGGAGCTTTGCATATGAGGACTGGGCGCAAAACGAAAGCCGCGGAAAAGCCTATGCCTATAATAAGGTGATGGCAGGGCTTCACGGCGGCGCGGTCATTCTTTTACACGCCGTATCGCGCGATAATGCCGAAGCACTTGGGGATATCATTGATTCGGCACGCGCCGAAGGGTACGAATTCCGTTCTTTGGACGAATACGTGCAATAATAAAAAGGCAGAAACGATTCGTTTCTGCCTTCAGACTGTCGAAAAACTTGCTCTACCGCAAGAATACTCTCATAAACACTTTGCGTATTCCTCTTCCCCCGCAAAGAATTATAAATTTTAATGACGGCGATTCATCGAGAATCTCCGTCATTTCTTGCTTTTTACGAAATCGTTCTCTACTGTACCATCGTACCGATTTCGTAAAATATACCTTCGTTTTTCGATGTCTGCCTTGTTGTGTTTTGAATTACTCTGAGAGAAGCGTTTCTCCCTTGTAGTAAAGCCGTTCAACGCGCGGCATAAAGGTGCAAACCACTTCGTAGTTAAAGCTGTGGCACATCGCGCCAAAGTCTTCAGCCGAGAGAACGGCGCCATCGTTTTTGCCGAGGATAACGGCGTGATCACCTACTAAAATGTCCGGAATGTCGGTGATATCGACCATAATCTGGTCCATACAAACTTTGCCGACAATCGGGGCCTTTTTACCGTGAATAAGCACATATCCGGCGCCTGTGAGGCAGCGGTTGAACCCGTCCGCATAGCCGATGCAAACGGTGGCCACGCGGCGCTCTTCGGGTGCTGTATAAATATGCCCGTACCCGATCTGGAAGCCTTTCGGTACCGTTTTGGTATGTACAACATGGCTGACAACCTCCATCGCAGGATGGAGCTCGATTTTCTCCGTATCCATCTCATCCGACGGATAAAGCCCGTAGAGCGCAATGCCGAGGCGGCACATATCATACTGCTTTGTAAAATCCATGGTACCGGCACTATTGCAGATGTGCTTTATCGGGATTTCAACCGAGCGTTCGGATAAAAGCGCGATAAACGCGTCAAAAAGAGCCGTTTGTGAAAGCGCATCGCACTTATTCTCGCAATCCGCACAGGCGTAGTGGCTGAAAAGCCCTTCCACATAAAGCCCGGGCAGAAGAGAAATGTTCTTTATGATATCGGCACCTTCCGCGGAGGGTTTTACGCCGATACGCCCCATACCTGTATCTACAACTGCATGTACACAGGCGCGTTTTCCCATCTTTTCGGCGGCTTCCGACAGTGCCACGGCTTCTTCGTAGTTATAAATCGAGGCCGTAATGTCATAGGAAAGAAGCGTATCATACTGGAGGGGACTCGTATACGAGAGAATTAAAATCGGTTTCTGTATGCCGCCTTCGCGAAGAATAATGGCTTCGCTAAGCTCTGCCACCGCGAAGTAATCCACATCTTCTTCAATGTGCCGTGCCACGCGCACGCTGCCGTGCCCGTAGCCGTCGGCCTTTACAACGGCCATAGCGCGAACACCCGGTGCAATGCAGCTTTTGAGCTGGGACAGATTGTGCGAAATTGCATCCAGGTCAATGCGCGCAAACGTGCGGCTGTATTTTTCATATACGTGTGTAGAATCCATACTAGTTCGCCCTTTCTGCGACGATTTCGGAAACCGGCTTTATCGCAATGCTTTCCTTTTCCAGCGCGGCACGAATTTTCTTTACAAAGAGAAGCGCCTTTTCGCTGTCGCCATGCACACAAACGGAATCGGGGCAAATTTCGATTTCGTTGCCGTTTATCGAAGTCACGCTATGATTTTTAATCATACCGATAACACGGGAGACGGCTTCATCCTCATCCGAAATCATAGCGCCCGGCTTTGTTCTTGCTACGAGTGTGCCGTCATCTTCATATGCGCGGTCGGCAAATACCTCGGCGGCATAGGGGAGACCAAGCTTTTTGGCGGCGGAAATCATACAGCTTCCGGAAAGACCCATCAAAATGAGAGAGGGGTTGTAGGCATAAATACCTTCGCAAATAGCTTCCGCGAGAGAAACGTCTTTTGCGGCCATATTGTAAAGCGCGCCGTGCGGCTTTACGTGGCAAAGCGAAATGCCATTTGCCTTGCAGAAAGCATCGAGGGCTCCCACCTGATAGATAATAAGGTTTTTTACATCCTTCGGGGAAACGCTCATATTTCTTCTGCCGAAGCCTACAAGGTCATTATAACCGGGATGTGCACCGATGCCGATGCCGGCACTAGCACAAAGCTTTGCCGTTTCTGCCATAATGGTGGGGTCACCCGCGTGAAAACCGCAAGCTACGTTTGCCGAGGAAACGAGCGGAATCACATCCGTATCCCGGCCGATTTTATAGGCGCCGAAGCTTTCGCCAAGGTCGCTGTTGAGATCTATTGCAAACATTCGAAAAATCAGTCCTTTAACAAAGAATTTTTGACATCGGTAATAAACATATGACCCGGTGCATGGGAAATCGCAATGGGCGGCTTTGCACTCATTACAACCGACTGCGGCGTAACACCACAGCACCAGAATACGGGGATTTCACCTTCATGAATCGTTACGCTGTCGCCAAAGTCCGGCTTCATAATGTCGCGAATACCGATTTTTTCGGGATCACCGATGTGAATTGGTGCGCCGTGCACGCGCGGCATGGAAGAAGTGATGCTGACGGCACGGATAACATCGGAAGCGGGCATAGGACGCATACTCACAACGAGATTGCCGTGAAACATACCGGCTTCTTCGCAAGGAATGTTCGTAAGGTACATCGGCACATTTTTACCTTCTTCGATGTGGCGTACAGGCACGTTCGAGGCGAGAAGCTCGCCTTCAAAGGAGAAGGAGCAGCCAATGAGGAAGTATACAAAATCATCTCTCCATAAATGCGAAACGTTTGTGTATTCACCGGTCAAAACGCCGTTTTCCCAAACGCGATATTTCGGAATATCGGTTGCAATATCCCCGTTATCCGCCATTTTCTTTACAAGGCGGCTACCCACATCGCCAACCTCCAAAATGGGGCAGGACTTCGGGTTTCTCTGTGTAAAAAGGAGAAAATCATACGCCTCGGCGCGGGGTAAAATCAAGAGGTTGCCCTGGGCATACGTTTCGCACATACCCGAGGTTTGCCCGGTGATTTTTTCTTCACGAATAAGCTTTCGCACTTCGGAAGGTAACATTTTTGCATAATCCATTCTTTTCACCTCGTTTAATCTTTAAAAAGCAAACGGTATTCGAGTGCTTTTAATTTCAGTTCTTCTTTTCGGAGAATGCGAACGGCATCTTTTTGCGAGATAGCCGTAAAGCGGATTTCCGTGCCGGGCGCGGCCTGCGCAATTTTGGGAAGGTCCGCAGAAATTACCGTGGCGATTTTTGCATAGCCGCCTGTCGTTTGCCTGTCGGCCATCATAATAATCGGCGTGCCGGAGGCAGGGATTTGGATGGACCCCGTCGCGATGCCGTCGGAAATAATATCTACGCCGTTTTTGTTCTCAATCTTTTCCCCGTCAAGTCGCACGCCCATACGGTCGGACTTGTCGGTGACCACATACGCACACGATAGGAAAGTCTCGAGTCCTTTTTTTGTGAAAAAGTCATCCTGCGGTCCTAAAATCACGCGAACTGTGAGCGCCTTCGAATAGGTTTCGGGAGAAGTTGCGCGCACATCCTTCGGGAAAGAGGGGATGGTGCGGCGAAGCGGTAACACGTCACCTCTTTGGAGCTTTCTGCCCTCCATGCCGCCAAGCGCGCATTTTAAATTGGTGGACATACTGCCCATACTCGTGGGAAGGTCAAAGCCGCCGGCTACAGCGAGATAGGCACGCATACCGCTTTTTGCAAGCTTCATCGTGAGCGTATCGCCTGCATGCACGGGGATGGCCCGATACATCGGTACGGCCTCGCCGTTTAGTTCGGGTACCATATCGGCACCGGTAATCGCTACAAGGGTATCGCACGAAAACTGTGCGGAAAGCCCCATAACTGTCATTTCAATTACGCCATCCATAGGAGCATTGCCCACGAGGATATTGGCGGTTTTTGCGGCCTTTGTATCCATGGCACCACCGGGCGAAAAACCGGTGCTCATATAGCCGAAGCGGCCTTCATCCTGCACCGTGGAAAGGGGGCCGGGGGAGAGAATTGTCATCGCGTACATTATCGTTCCTCCCTGATTTCAATTTCGCATCCGTTTTGCCGCATCGCATCAAATTCTGCTTCTGTGATGGGATAAAAACGGATATAGTCGCCGGCTTTATACAGAATCGGCGTTTCTCTTTCAGGGTCGTAAACCTTAAAGGGTGTGCGCCCGATAAGCCGCCAACCGCCGGGGGAAGCGAGAGGGTAAATCCCCGTTTGCTTGCCGCCGATGCCCACGGCACCTTCGAAAATCGTGGTGCGCGGCGTGTCAAGACGCGGCGCTTCAATGCGCGGGTCCATACCGCCAAGATACGGGAAACCCGGCAAAAAGCCGAGCATGTAGATAAGATAATCGGTGCCGGAGTGAATGGCGATTACCTCTTCCTTTGTAAGGCCGCAAAGCGTGCATACATCGTCCATATCCGGCGCATGCTCCCCGTCGTAACAAACGGGAATAAGGAAGACCCGCCGAGTGCCGGCGGAGCCTTCCTTATAAGCTTTTATAATCTTTTGGATTTTTCTTTCTACTTTTTTCTCCGAGATGACAAACGGATCAAAATAAATCGTAATACTGCAAAAGGTGGGCACGCTTTCGCGGATGCCGCGAATCCCTTTTTTCTCAATCTGTGCAGCTAAATACCGAATTTTGCGGTTGGTCTCTTCGTTTATTTCCGTAGAGAACAAAACCGTAACGGCGCTGTCACCCGAGGGGAGAAATTTTACCTTTTCCATAAAAGTACCAAAGCCTTTCCCGGCTTAGCCGAAGAAATGTAATTCCTCTACCTTTTCAAACCAAGTTTTGCAGGTTTCGCGAAGGGAAAGAGCGCTCTTTACCATTTCGCGCATAAGGGATACGATGGGGAGATTAATCTCAAGACCGAATCCGTCCACTGCGGGAATGAGCCAACCATACATGTCAATCATGCCGCTTCGGCTGGCGCAGATAATGGCGGCCTTTTCAAGCTCCTCGGTATGCATAACATCTACGTTTTCGAGAAGGAATGCCATAGCCGCAATCATAGCATAGCAGCCCCAGTCGGAAACGGTGGCGGTGATGAGGTTATCAGCCGCGGTTGTAACGGCAAGGCCGCCTTCGCAGCCGCAACTGCAAGCGCCTTCTCTTGCATAGGGGATGTGCGCACAGAGCGCGTCACGAATCGCACCCATGCCGATTTCGTTGCCAAGGTCACCGATGGCAATGTTCAAAACGCCCATCTTCTGAATTTTTTCAAATAGAACATCCTGCTTCGCTTCCAGCGGTGTTACATCGAGACCAATTGCGTTATGGTATACACCCTTGGCGTTTGCGCCCGGGCATTCAATGCTTACTACAGCCTTGGGCGGCATCTTGGCGATGATTTCATCGGCCTCGGCCGCGGCCTTATCTGCATCCTTTGTAAAACATACTACGCCCATCAAAACGGGAATATTCCGAAGGTCCTCAAGGTCTTCAAAGAGGTGAAGACCTACACATGCGGCGAGGTTCTTCACAGCTTCATAGTTATCCTCGGGGCAAATGATAACCGGCTTTGCACCAAAGGCTTTTACAAGTGCGCGGCAAAGGAGCATCGAGCTTACAATGCCGTCCATTTCCGCCTTTTTATAGGGGCGGAGAACAAAGCCTGTCATAACATAAACAAAGTCGCCTTCTTTTACGGTCGAAACGAGCTTTTTAGCAGCGTGCATACAGGTCGGCTCGCCCGCAAGCTCTCTCGATGCCTTGTAGAGGATTTTGCAAACGCCGTAGCCTCTCGGGTCGAGGTTTGCAAGGTCATCAAGGCTCTGACCGAGGTTTAAGATGGTAATATCCTTTTGTGTCATATTCGTTTCTCCTTAGTTTGTAGCTTCCATGAATTCACGGAGAACTTCGTCCTGAATTGCCTTCAGAATTTCCGGAGCACGGCCGCCAACGGGCTTGCCGTCCACGATTTCAGCAGCGAGGCAGAGAGAACCGGAAGAAGAAACGATAACTTCGTCTGCATGCATAAGATCATCCATTGTAAACGGTGTTTCATCTACTGCAATGCCGAGCTTTTTGCAAGCCTTGATAAGGTGTGCGCGGGCAATGCCGGGGAGGATGAGGTGATCTGTCGGCGGAGTTACGAACATACCGTCACGAATGATATGTACATTGCTGTGCGCACATTCCGTAACTCTTTCACCGCGGTGGAGAACCGTTTCGTCGCAGCCGGCTTCTTTCGCCTTCTGGGAAGCCATAACCGACGGGATGAGGTTTAAGGTCTTAATATTGCAATGGAGGAAACGTGTGTCTTCCATTGTGATAAGCTTAATTTTCTTGTATACGTCTACGATATCCTTCGGGGAAATGGCAATCCAGAGGTTTGCCTTGGAGCCGTCGGTCGGGAATACGTGGTTACGCTTGCCGGTGCCGCGGGTTACCTGCCAGTATACAAAGTTTTCGCCGGTGTCCATCTTAGCGACCATTTCGTTTAAGATGGCCTTCATTTCTTCCTTGGTCTGTGCGATTTCAATTTTGAGAAGGGCGGCGCTATTGTAAAGACGGTCAATGTGCTCATCCAGCGCAAAGATTTTGTAGTTGCGGCTGTAGGTTGCATCATATACACCGTCGCCAAAGTAGCAGACTCTGTCGTTCATCGGAACGGACATTTCTTCGATTTCACCGAATTTGCCGTTGTAGTAGCCAAGATTCTTCATAATAACATATCTCCTTACAGGTTTTTATGGCAAAATCTACCGATTCAGCCGTTTTTTCTCATTATAATTGCCACAAAAGAAAAAGTCAACAATCCCCTGAAAAGTCCGCATTTTTTTCGATATCGGAAGAAGCGGTGGAAAAAATTTTCTGCAATGAAACGAATCCGGCGAAAAATGTCGATTTTAAGAAAGGGGCAATAAAAACCCCGCAGGCTCTGCGGGGAAAAGGGTCAAAACGGTGAGTAAGTCTGTAAGCCGAGTTCTGTCTCAGACAATCATCTATCTACGCCGCATATTGCTATACGGCTTTAGCCACCGGTCGAAGAAGTGCCGGGCCGGCTTATCTCTTCTGTCGGTGTTGCACCGGGTGGGGTTTATACGGCCGGTATGTCTCCATACCGCCGGTGAGCTCTTACCTCGCCTTTCCATCCTTACCGAAAAATCGGCGGTTGTTTTCTGTTACACTATCCTTAGAGTCGCCTCCACCAGACGTTATCTGGCACCCTTGCCCTTTGGTGCTCGGACTTTCCTCACCAGGGCGTGCGCCCTGCCGCGATTGCCCGACCTACTCACAAATTAAGGATAGCATAAAAGAGTTTTTTTGTCAATCTTTTTCTCGTGTATCTGTGCCCAGAAGAGCGCGCAGCCGTTTGAGGGCACGTTTCTCCATACGAGAAACCTGCACCTGTGAAATGCCTAAAGCGGCGGCCGTTTCGCTTTGTGTCCTGTCCTTGAAAAAGCGGCAGAGGAGAACTTCCTTTTCGGTAGGGTCCCCGCTATTTAGAAGGGCGAGGAGTGCTGCACGGTTTGTGGCTTTCTCCGCCACATCCTCATCGCTGCCCAGAATGTCCATCAAAAGACCGTCTCCGTCGCAGATGGGGCGCTCGAGAGAATCGGGCGTCTGCACGGCGGAAAGTGCTGCGGCCACATCTTCTTCGGGAGCGGCAAGCTCTGCGGCAATAGCCGAGAGACTCGCTTCCCTGCCCGTTTTTTCCAGAAGCGTACCGGCGGCTGCGGCGGCACGTCCGGCAAGCTCTTTCGTGCTGCGGCTGACCTTTATCATCGTATTGTCGCGAAGATGCCGCCGCACTTCGCCCATAATCATAGGTACTGCATAGGTGGAGAGGGCAAGCCCACGCGCCGTGTCAAATGCGCGCACAGCCTTTATAAATCCGATGGCACCGATTTGAAAAAGGTCCTCCTCATCTGTGCCGCGGCCGTAAAAGCGGCGGACGATACTGTGAATTAACGGCGTATTTTCTTTCGTAAGTGCCTCGAGCGCCGCTGCATCGCCGCTTTGGGCGGCGCGGATGGCATCATATGTAGCCTTATCCATGGATGCGCTTCGTCATCGTAACGCGCGTACCCGCGCCCGGTGCCGAGGAAACGGCGAGGCTGTCCATAAAGCTTTCCATCACGGTAAAGCCCATACCGCTTCTTTCAAGATGCGGTTTTGAGGTATAAAGCGGGCGCATGGCCTTTTCTATATCGGCAATACCGCGCCCGCGGTCACGGATTGTAAAAGTCAGAAGATTTCCAAGAGCCGTCATTTCCAGATACACACGTCCGCCACGCCCTTCATAACCGTGGATAATAGCATTTGTTACCGCTTCGCTGACGGCCGTTTTAATATCGGCAATTTCTTCCACCGTAGGGTCGAGGGAAGCGGCAAAGGCGGCAGCTGCCACACGTGCAAAGCCTTCATTTACGGAGCGCGCATCAAAAATGATTTTTACTTTGTTTTCCATATGTACACCTCCTCAAAGTCCTGCCGCCGCTTCCGAAAGCGACGGAAAAATCGGAATGATTTTGTGAATGCCTGCAAGGCGGAGAAGTCTTTCCGCCTGCTCGCTCGGGGCGGCAATCCGCACCTCGCCGCCGAGTGCAGAAACCGTTTTGAACCGCCCGATTAAAATGCCAAGTCCCGAGCTGTCCATAAAAGAGAGCTCGGCAAGGTCAAAAATAAGATTTTGCAGGCCCGCAGCGGCAAAGCGGCTCTCAAGTTCTCCGCGCACACGTGCGGCGTTATGATGGTCGAGCTCTCCCGAGAGGGAAGCCACGAGCGCACGCCCTGTAGTTTTGCAAGTAAGTTCCATAAAAATCCTCCTTTTCAAACCTTTCTTAAAAATGAAAGATAAATGGAGTATTCTGCACCAAAAAAGCGATTCCTTCCGCGAAAAATCACTGCTTTTGTCGAATGGATTTTTTTGGAAGAAAATTGAAATAATTATGTAAACCTAATGACAAGAAAGTAAAAATGATGAATAGAAGGGGCAGAAAAGTTTTCCACAAAAAAAGTGCGATTTTTCAAGTTATTCGCGAAGTTATCCACACTTTCCACATAGTTTTGAGGGGGTTATGCTAAAAAATGTGGAAAACTATAAAGCGCGGTTTTATAGTAAAAATTAAGGTTTACAAAATTCGAAAAAACACTGTAAAAAATAGGGAATTTTTTCAAAAAAAGGCCGCCCGGCACCCCAAAAACAGGTGCCGCGCGGAAAAACAAAAAAAGCGGCAAATTTTGCCGCTTTTTGCGCTGCTTTTCTTAAATTTGGAGGATGAATTTGGCTACGGAAAAGTATAAGGCCAATGCACAGATATCCACGAGCGTGGTAATGATAGGCGAGGCCATAATGGCCGGGTCAAGCCCAAGCTTTTTTGCCCCGATGGGCAGTAGACAGCCGAAGGATTTGGCAATTACACATGTCATCAGAAGGCTGAGGCTTACTACAAGGCCCAGAAGGAATGCTTCGTCATAGAAAATCCAGATGCGGAGAAGGTTTACAATTGCCAGCGCAACGCCGCAGAGAACTGCCACGCGCACCTCACGCCACCATACCCGAAGCGTATCGCGCCCACAGATTTCGCCGAGCGAGAGACCGCGGATGATAAGCGTTGACGCCTGCGAGCCGCAATTACCGCCGGTGTTCATAAGCATCGGGATAAATGTAACTAAAATGGGCATAACCGCAAAAGCGTTCTGAAAGCGTGTTAAGATGGCGCCGGCAAGTGCCGAGGCCAGCATAAGAAGGAGAAGCCACACCACACGGCGCTTCGCGTGGCTGAAAACACCGGTTTTGAGATAGGGCGCTTCCGAAGGCGTAACGGCCGCCATAAGCTCGAAGTCCTCGGTGTTTTCCTGCTGGAGTACTTCCACCGCGTCATCAATCGTGATGATGCCGACGAGCCTTCTCTCGCGGTCTACAACCGGGAGGGAGAGGAAGTCATATTTCTGGAAGATGTTTGCAATCGCTTCTTTATCTTCATCGGTGGAAACATAGATAACCTGCGTGTCCATAATGTCGCCGATGCGGGCATCCATATCACTTAAGAGAAGGTCCTTGACGGTCACGATGCCTTCGAGCTTTCGGTTTTCGTCCATAACGTAGCACGTGTAAATCGTTTCTTTATCAGGGCCCGTACGGCGAATCGTTTCAAAAGCAGCCGAGACAGTCATTTCTTTTTTGAGACCGACAAACTCAATCGTCATAAGACTGCCGGCAGAATCCTCCTCATAGCGGAGGAAGCGGTTTATGAGCGCACGCTTTTGCCCGTCTGCACTTTTCAGAACACGCTTTACCACGTTTGCCGGCATTTCCTCAATAAAGTCAACCGCGTCGTCGAGGAAAAGATCGTCAATAATACCCGAAAGCTCGTGGTCAGTAATCCCTTCCACAATCCGCCGTTGCGCGTCGGGCTCCATATAACTGAATACGTCCGCCGCAGTTTCCTTCGGCAGAAGGCGGAACACGAGAACCGAATCCGTTTCCGAGAGTGTGTCAAAAAGCTCTGCAACGTCGACAATATTAATTTCCGCAAGTTCTGTGCGAAGTGCTGCAAATTGCCGCGTTTTCAAAAGTTCTAAGATGTTTGTAAGCATAAAAATAGCCTCCCTTCAAAATCGGCAACAAAGCCGGAGACAAAAGGCATTGCGCCTTATCTTCCGGCCCGAAAGCCATTTCGGGGAAGCAGCCGTTAGCGAACAGACATCCCCGAGGTATAGAAATCACATAATCGACCGGGGTATCCGTCCACAAACTCACATCCTTTTCACTGTACTGTCGGCATATTTTGCCGATATAGTTATTTTATCACATCGAAAGCAGTTTGTAAACCCTTTTTTCGTTTTTTAGAAAGAAGGCATACAAAAAAGGCGCCACAATTTGCAGCGTCTTTCCAGACTGCCGAAAAACGCGCTCTACCGCAAGAATATTTTCATAAACACTTTGTGCAACTGTTTTCCGCCCGCAAAGAAGTATAAATTGAATGACGGAATTTTTTAAGAATCTCCCTCATTTCTTGCTTTTTACGAAATCGTTCTCTGCCGTACCAACGTACGCCGACGAAAACGATTTCGCAAAATATACCTTCGTTTTTCGAAGTCTTTTTAGTGTGTCGACTGTATCGACACACTAAAAAGGCGCCGCACATTTTGTGCAGCGCCTTTCTTAAAAACACTTCTTATTTGAGGTTGTTTTCGAGGATAGCGAGCTGGTCAGCGATTGCCTTCGGCAGTCTGTCGCCAAACTGTGCGAAGTATTCGCGGATGCCGTCAACTTCACCGCTCCAAACAGCCTTGTCAACGCTGAGGAGTTCTTCGAGAGTAGCAGCATCAATGTCAAGACCTGTAAGGTCAAGGTCAGCGGCCTTCGGCAGGTAACCGATTGCAGTTTCTGTAGCCTCTGCCTTGCCTTCGCAACGATCGAGGATCCAGTTCAGAACGCGCATGTTGTCGCCAAAGCCCGGCCACATGAAGTTGCCTTCTTCGTCCTGACGGAACCAGTTTACGTGGAAGATGGACGGAGCCTTATCGCCAAGCTTTTCGCCCATTTCAAGCCAGTGTGCAAAGTAGTCTGCCATGTTGTAGCCAGCGAACGGCTTCATAGCCATCGGGTCGCGGCGAACAACACCAACCTGACCGGCAGCAGCTGCGGTGGTTTCGGATGCCATAGTAGCACCTACGAATACACCGTGTTCCCAATCTCTTGCCTGGTATACGAGCGGAGCGGTCTTTGCACGTCTGCCGCCGAATACGATTGCGGAAATCGGAACACCTGCGGGATTTTCAAATTCCGGAGAGATGCAGGGGCAGTTCTTAGCCGGTGCAGTAAAGCGGGAGTTCGGGTGAGCAAGCTTGTTGCCGGCTGCAGTGAATTCCTTGCCGTCTACAACGGAGCCCTTCCATTCGGTTGCATCCTTCGGCGGGTTCTTATCGAGACCTTCCCACCATACAGTCATATCTTCATTGTTGATAGCAACGTTTGTAAAGATTGTGCCCTGACGGGTAGAAGCGAGAGCGTTGAAGTTTGTCTTTTCGCTGGTGCCGGGGGCAACACCGAAGAAACCTGCTTCGGGGTTGATAGCATAGAGTCTGCCATCTTCGCCGATGCGGAGCCATGCAATGTCGTCACCAACAGTCCATACTTTGTAGCCCTTTTCCTTGAGGTATTCCGGCGGAATGAGCATAGCGAGGTTTGTTTTACCGCAAGCAGACGGGAATGCTGCAGCGATGTACTTAACTTCGCCCTTCGGGTTTTCAAGACCGAGGATGAGCATATGTTCTGCCATCCAGCCTTCCTGCTTACCGAGGTAAGAAGCGATACGAAGTGCGAAGCACTTCTTGCCGAGGAGAACGTTGCCGCCGTAAGCGGACTGGATGGACCAGATGGTTGCATCCTGCGGGAACTGTACGATGTAGCGTTCTTCCGGATTTACATCCTTCTTTGCGTGGAGACACTTTACAAAGTCAGCGCTGTCACCGAGGCATTCCATAACCTTGGCACCTACGCGTGTCATGATAGCCATGTTGAGAACAACATAAATGCTATCGGTAAGCTCAATACCGATCTTGGAGAACGGGGAGCCGATGGGGCCCATGGAGTAGGGAACTACATACATGGTGCGACCCTTCATAGAGCCGTTGTAGAGGTTGCGAAGCTTTGCGTACATTTCAGCGGGATCCATCCAGTTGTTGGTCGGGCCTGCTTCTTCCTTTGTACGTGCGCAGATAAAGGTTCTGTCCTCTACACGAGCAACGTCATTCTCAGCTGTTCTGTGGTAGTAGCAGCCGGGAAGCTTTTCTTCATTCAGTTTGATGATTTCGCCGGATGCTACAGCTTCGCGACGAAGAGCTTCGAGCTGTTCTTCGCTGCCGTCAATCCAAACGATTTCGTCCGGTTTGCACATGCTGACCATATCGTCGAGCCATGCTTTGACACTCTGGTTTGTTGTCATTTCAAAACACTCCTTTGCATAAGTTCAAATTTTCTTACGCTATAGTATACTACAAATTTCTACCTTTTGCAATACTTTTTTTGGAATTTTTATTTTATTTCAAAAGCGCATCCGAGAGGGCGGAGAGCGTTTCAATCGAAAGCGTTTCGCCGCGTACGGTGGGGGAAAGACCCATAGATTCCACGGCCGCCGAAATTTCTTCCTTTGCGCCGAAACGGCCGGCATTTGCAAGGCCGTTTACAAGCGTTTTCCGTCTTTGCGCGAAAACGGCCTTGACAAGAGCGAAGAAGTGTGCTTCGTCCCGCGGCGTGGCTCGCGGTTTTTCGCGCTTTGTAAGGCAAAGCACTTCCGAATCCACCTTCGGGGGCGGCACAAAGGACGAAGCAGGCACGCGGCAAACGCGGCTAACATCGCAGCGGTATTGTACCGCCACGGTAAGTGCGCCGTAGTCCTTGCCGCCGGGCGCGGCCATGATGCGGTCCGCCACCTCTTTTTGCATCATAACCACAATTCTCTCAAACGGAAGGTTTTGGGAAAGAAGCGCAAGAAGAATCGGGGTGGTAATATAGTAGGGGAGATTTGCTGCCACAGAAACGGGCATATCCCCGAAATGTTCTTCTATAAGTGCAGGGAGATTAAGCTTTAAAACGTCTCCTGAAACAATGTGCGTGTTGGGGCACGCTGCCAGCGTTTCCGAAAGAACAGGCAGAAGCTGCGTGTCAATTTCAATCGCTACGACCTTTTCGGCTTTCTCAGAAAGCGCCTCGGTCAAAACGCCAAAGCCGGGGCCGATTTCAAGCGCACCGCCGCCGTCTGGTACGGCCGCCTCCACAATCGCATCGAGCACCGAGCGGTCATGCAAGAAATTTTGCCCGAGTGCTTTTTTGAGACGGAAATTATATTTTTCACAAAGCGCGCGGATATAACGCGGGTCTGCTAAATTTCCCATAGAGTTTCCTCCTTTTTAGGAATAAATAAAATGCGAACGCCTTTTTCGCGGGCATAGTGCACCGTGTACGCCGTACCGCTTTTTTCGTTTTGGAGGTACGCCGCACATACATCGGCGTGGTCCACCATATAGCGGTTTCGCATATGCATACAGCCGGGTACGTAGTTTTCAAAAAGACATTCCACGCGGTCCGCCTTTTCTAAAATGGCGGCATACGTTTCTTTTTGCCGCGGTGTCCAGCGGGCCGCCTGGTCACGGCAGGGGAGCACGAGCACAAGTTTGGCATCCGGAAAGTCGCGCTTTTGGCGGAGCACTTCTTCGGCTACGAGCGTGTCAAACCCAAGCGCGCCGCCGGTAAGAAATTCTTCGGCGCCGCCCTCCAATAGGCCGCGAACTGTTTCGCGTATAGCCGCGAGAAGAGGCGCCATATCTTTTTTCGGGATGATTCTGTGCCCCGTAAAACAGACGCGAATCGGGTTCATATTTCTATATCTCCTTTGGAAAGAGGGCGGGCACAGTATTCGCTCTCGCCTTCCGCAATTTCGATTTTGCCGTTTGCCGTATCGGTTAAAAGTGCACGAAGCTCCTCCGCGCGCCCTTCTTCCGTGCAAGCGGTAATCACAGGTTTTTCAAAAAATTCCGTATCTAAAATCTGAAAGTTTTTCTCGCGAAGTACGTGCTGAATTTTGGCAAGTTGCGGGTACTCCACTGTAATGGTGAAACGGGTGGAATAGACCATCTCGCAAAGGCCGGCCGAGAGTACCCCGTCCGCCGCGCTTTTGCCGTAGGCACGGGCAAGACCGCCGGCACCGAGCAGAATGCCGCCGAAATAGCGCGTAACCACCACGCACACGTCGGTAAGTCCCTGCCGCGTGAGCACGTTTAAAACGGGAAGCCCTGCAGTTCCCGAGGGTTCGCCGTCATCACTATAGCGGCTGATATTATTTTCGCGGCAGATGTAGGCATACACGTTGTGCCGTGCCTCACGGTGCTTTGCGCGCACGGAGGCTAAAAAGGCAAGCGCCTCGTCTTCGTTTTTAACGGGTGCTACCTGTGCGATAAAACGCGAGCGTTTTTCTGTAAATTCCGAAGTGGCTTCCTCTGCCACAGTTTTGTAGTTCTGCATAGAAGCCTCCTACCGCAGATATTTTTGAAACGCCGAATACAGGGCCGCATCTGCCATGCAGGAAACGGCAATGCCGTCGGGCGTGTATTCTTCCGATAAAAGCTCGCCGTCCGTTCTGAGAATATGGAGGGCGCCGCCGTCCGTATACGGAATTAAAAGGTCCATACGGCGGCGTTTGCCGGGCAAAAGGTCATCGAGTATCTTTAAAAGCTCGGGAAGACCCTCTCCGGTTTTGGCGGAAATATATACGGATTTCTGGGGATGAGACGGCCGCGGCGTAAAGCCGGCAATGTCGCACTTGTTATATACGGAAATAATCGGCTTGTCCTCACAGCCGAGCGAAAGAAGAAGCGATTCCACAACAGAAATCTGGTTTTCCATTTCGGGGTTGGAAGCGTCAATGACGTGGAGGAGAACATCTGCCGTAACGGCTTCCTCCAGCGTCGATTTAAAGGCTTCGATGAGATGATGCGGAAGCTTGCGGATAAACCCTACCGTGTCAATGAGAAGCGACTCGCGTCCGTCTTCCATCACGAGTGCGCGCACCGTGGGGTCAAGCGTTGCAAAAAGCATATTTTCCGCTAAAACACCGGCATCTGTGAGTGCATTTAAAAGAGAGGATTTGCCGGCATTCGTGTAACCGACAAGTGCCGCTGTGGGCACTTCGTTTTTGCGCCTTCTTGCGCGAAGCAATTCGCGGTGGCGCGAAAGCTCTTCGATTTCTTTTTCGAGTGCGCCGATGCGGCTTCGAATGTGACGGCGGTCCGATTCAAGCTTCGTTTCGCCGGGGCCGCGCGTGCCGATGCCGCCGCCCTGTCTTGAAAGCGAGGCATAGCCGCCCGTAAGCCGCGGCAGGCTGTACTTAAGCTGTGCAAGCTCTACCTGCAGTTTGCCTTCGCCCGAAAGCGCACGGCCTGCAAAAATATCAAGAATGAGGGCGCTTCGGTCGATAACGTGGCACCCCGTGATGTTTTCAATGTTTCGAAGCTGGGAGCCGGAAAGCTCATCGTCAAAAATCAGAAGATTGGCCTCGAGATTTTCTGCCATTTCGCGCACTTCCAAAAGCTTCCCTTCACCGATGTAGGTGGCTTTGTCAACCGCGTCGCGGTTTTGCACAATTTCGCCGAGGACCGCTGCGCCTGCCGTTTCGGCAAGCTCAGAAAGCTCGTGCATAGATTCTTCCGTAGTGTCGGAAAGTGCATCGCGAAGGTCGCGATGTGCGCCCACTAAAATGGCGCGGTCAATTTCTTTTTGGTTTTCGTACATAGCTTTAAAGGCTCCTTTCAATCCGCGGGAGCGCGGCCGGTAATAAAAGTGCCTGCAAAAGGCAATTTACAAGTGCCGGCCAGCTTTTTGTGAGAACACGTGCTGGGAATGTGCCGCCGTAGGAAAAAGCGGTGATGGCGGAATTGAGACCAATATTTACAAAAATACAAATGATAAACGAAACGATCAAAATACGAACGAGGGATGGGCGCTTATATAAAAATATCCCGTATAATACACCCCGAAGCGTAGCCGTGAGCGTGAAAAGCGGATTGAGTGCGCCGCCCTGCGGCAAGATAAGGGCGCGGATAATATCTGAAAGCGCGGCCACAAGCCCGCCGCCGAAAGGACCGTAGAGCATGCCGGAAACGGCTATCGGCAGAAAGCCGAGGCTGATGCGGTCCTTCGAGGTTTCAAAAAGAGGCACAGGAATTTGCACAAAACGCGTTAAAATAATTTCGAGTGCGATTAAAAGCCCGGCAAAAACCAAGCTTCTTGTAGTGATTTTTGTTTTCATAATGAGCGCCCCTTTCCTTAGAGTTCCCCGAATAATGAAAAAACGACGCATGAAAATGCGTCGCCATAGCTGGAGCGAATGACGAGGCTCGAACTCGCTACCTCCACCTTGGCAAGGTGGCGCTCTACCAGATGAGCTACATTCGCATGTACAAGTGGTAGTATACCACAGAAATCCCACTTTGTAAAGCATTTTTTTGATTTTTTTCAAACTTATGCCGCAGATGTATAAAAAACGCCGTTTTTTCGGGATTTTTTATCTGCCTCTTCAAGAAAGTATTTAATTTTTGAAAATATCTTTTGCTTTTCGTGAGAATTTATAGTATAATAAGTAGAGATTTTGGAAATTTTCCCCATAGGAAAGAGGGATAGGTTTGCACGAAATGGATACCACGCTGGTTCTGGCATCGGCTTCGCCCCGCCGCCGAGAGATTTTAGAGGCGGCAGGCATACGGCATACGGTGCGGCCGGCAGATATAGATGAATCGGTTTTTGAAGGGATTGCGCCGCGCCTTATGGTGCAGCTTCTCGCCGCGAGCAAAGCGGCAGCCGCCGCAAAGGGCGAGCGTGGGCTTGTGCTCGGCGCCGACACGGTCGTGGTTCTCGACGGGAAAGTGCTCGGAAAACCGCAGGATGCGAAAGATGCGATCCGTATGCTTTCTATGCTTTCCGGCAGAACCCATTCCGTATATACGGGGATAGCCGTTCTTTCCGGCGAAAGTGGTGAACTGATTACGCACTGCGAGGAAACGCTTGTTACTTTCCGCACACTTTCCGGGGCGGAAATTGCAGAATATGTAGAAACGGGTGAGCCGCTTGACAAGGCGGGTGCATACGGTATTCAGGGCAAAGGCGGTGCCCTTGTGGAAAAAACCGAAGGGGATTTTCAAAACGTGGTTGGCCTGCCCCTTGCCGCCGCGAAGCGGCTTATTGAACGGATGAACAGGAGATAGACGAGATGTCCGATTTTTTCAGAAGTAAATTTTTTGTTGTTTTAGCCATCGTTACGGCGGTGATTTTGATCCTGATGGCCGTAAGCACCGCACAGGGCGAAAAGGCAGGCTTTGCGGGCGATGTGGTAGGTGTTGTGGTAACGCCTGTGCAGAAAGTATTCAGAAGCATAGGCTCCGCTACGAGTAATTTCTTCAGCCGCTTCCGATCCAATTCGCAGTACCGGGAGGAAAACGCGCGGCTTTTGGAGGAGGTGCAGCGCCTTTCCGAGGAAACGCGGGAGCTTTATGCCCTCCGGAACGAAAACGAGCGCCTTCGCGGGCTTTTATCGCTGAAGGAGTCCGCCGGTGAATGGGAAACCGTGGGTGCGCGCGTTGTGGCAAAGGATCCGGGCGCGTGGTACAGTGCCTTCAAAATCGATAAGGGCACCCGGGACGGGCTTTCAAAAAACGATGTTGTTATTACCGATAAAGGCCTTGTAGGCTATATCTATGAGGTGGGCAGCACCTGGAGCAGTGTCATTTCCGTTATTGATTCCAAAAGTGCGGCAGGCTGCATTGTGGAAAGAACCGGGGATCTAGCTGTGGTGGAGGGAAGCGTACAGCTTATGGAAGAGGGCGTGTGCCACCTTGCATACCTCTCCCGCGATGCCGAGGTCGCGGAGGGTGACTTTGTGGAAACCTCGGGACTCGGCGGCATTTATCCCGAAGGAATTTTAATCGGCAAAATAAAAAGTCTTTCTGTGGATCCGCAGGGGCTTTACTATGAAGCTACCATTGAACCGGCTGTAGATTTCAGCCGCGTATCGGAAGTGTTGGTCATTCGGAAGTAGGAGGCAGAGTATGCGACATGTCCGTAAGGTGCTCGTACTCATTCTGGCATTTATTCTTGACAGTACGCTTGGCACATACATCGGAATATGGAATATATCCCCGAGCCTTCTTCTCGTAACCGTTATCGCTATGGCTGTGGCCGGCGAAATGGCGGAGGCAGGGGTATACGGGCTTTTTGCAGGTGCACTTTGGGACCTTTTCTGGGGTCGCACCTTCGGTTTCTATGCACTGATTTATATGTTTACGGCCATTCTGGCGTGCGCATTTTTAGAGCTCATCTATAAAAACACGCCGCTTATTACTGCAGGCATTACGCTCGTGGCCTCGCTTTTGTGTGAAGCACTTCTTTGCTTCTTTACATTTACCATCTGGGGCGAAGGGAACTTTATGTATGCCCTGTTTCGCAGTATGATTCCCACGGCTGTCTATACGGCGGTGTGCCAGCTTCTTTTCTACCATCCGATTGTAAAACTCAGCCGTCCGAAGAAGGAGAGGGGGGTGCGGCTGTGAAGCGGTATCGTTTTATTTATTTTCTGATTTTTGCATTTGCCTTTCTGGTCTTTGCAAGGCTTGTGGATTTGCAGGTCGTAAATGGCGAGGCGTATCTGGAAGAAAGCAGACTCCGCCTTGTCAAAACGAGTGCCGTAAAGGCACCGCGTGGCGAAATTCTCGACAGAAACGGCCGCGCACTTGTTACGAGTGAAACGGTTTTTGCTGTACGCCTTTATAAAACCGAGAGTATGCCCGAAGAAGAACTGAATACGCTGATTCTCCGTATTCTGAAGCTTTGCGAGGCAGACGGCGCTACCGTTTCTGACAGCTTCCCCGTGCAGGCACACAGCTTCAGCATAAGCGGCGAGGCACTTGCGAGCTGGAAGGAGCAGTATAAGATTCCGAAGGAAGCGGACAGAAGCGTGGTGCTTGCCCATTTTGCAAAGCGCTATAAAATTCCGCAGGAACTTTCGGAAGGAGAACGGCGCGACCTTATCGGCCAGCGCTATGAAATGGAGAGAACCGGCTTTTCCGGCGAAACCTCTTACACCATCGCGGAAGGTATTTCGCATACACTGATGACACGCTTCCTCGAACAAAAGCTGGAGTTTCCGGGGCTTGTCATTGAAACCTCGCCCGTGCGGCGATTTGCAAACGGAAGCACCGCAGCCCACATTCTCGGGCAGACGGGGCGCATCTACAAAGAGGAATATGAAGCCCTTCGAGAGAAGAACTACTCGATGAATGCCATCATCGGCAAGCAGGGTGTTGAAAGATATCTCGAAGATTTCCTCCGCGGGCAGGATGGTCTCAACCGCGTGGAAAAAAGCGTGGACGGACAGACCATCCGCACGGAAACGGAGGTTGCCCCCAAAATGGGCGACAATGTCGTTTTGACGCTGGATCTGGAACTGCAGAAAAGCGCAGAGAAGGCGCTTATGGATGCCATTGCCTATGTGCGGGCGGAAAGCATAAATGAAGAAGGGGACGGCGCAAACGCCGCTTGCGGCGCACTCGCGGCCGTGGATGTGAATACCGGCGAAATTTTGGCGCTTGCCTCCTGCCCGACCTATGACCCTGCACGCTTTTATGAGGAGTACGAATCTTTAAGCACCGACCCGAATCTCCCAATGTTCAACCGCGCCATCGGCGGCGCGTATGAGCCGGGCTCCACCTTCAAAATGGCAACGGCGCTGGCGGCGCTTGAGGAGGGCATCATAACGCCCACCGACACCATCGAGGACCTCGGCATTTATAAATATTTTGATGACTATCAACCCGCCTGCTGGATTTACAGAGGCACGGGGCTTACACACGGCCCGGTCAATGTCTCGGAGGCCTTGAAGCACTCGTGCAACTATTTCTTCTATGATATCGGGCGGCGCACCACGATTGAAAAAATGAGCACGTATGCACAGCTTTTAGGGCTTGGCGAGGCTACGGGCATTGAGCTTACGGAGGAAGAAAACAAAGGCAAGCTTGCAAGCCCTGCGCAGAGCGAACGTGACGGGCAGAAATGGGTGCCGGGTGACACGCTCCAGTATTCCATCGGCCAGTCGAAAAACCTTTTTACGCCCTTGCAGCTTGCAAATTACCTGGCCACGATTGTAAACGGCGGCACGCGGTATAAAACACATATCGTAAAAGCTGTACGCGATTCGGAAACGGGGACACTTGTGCAGGAAGCAAAGCCCACCGTTTTGTCCAGAATTGATATTGCGCCCGAAAATCTCCGCGCAATCCTCGAAGGGATGCGCGATGTTGTAGAACTGGGCACGGCGAGCACCGTCTTTGAAGACTTCGGGGTGCCCGTTGGCGGCAAGACAGGTACGGCCGAGGTTGCAGGAAGAGCCGATAACGCGATTTTCGTCGGCTTTGCCCCGTACGATAATCCTACAGTTGCGGTGTGCGCCGTCATTGAAGAAGGCGTGCACGGGGCGAATGCCGCCCGCGCCGTCCGCGATGTGCTGGAAACATATTTCAGCGCAAAGGCGGAGGAGAGCGAAGCGCTTCCGAGGACGAATGTGCTTCTGCCTTAAAACAAAAAATCCGGAAAAAGGGTAGACTCTTTTTCAAAAATATGGTATACTACTTTTAGTAAGGCTTTCTATGGAGGGGAAATATGGGTGAGATAGTCGTAATTGCATCCGGAAAAGGCGGCGTAGGGAAAACGGCAACCACAGCGGGCCTTTCTGCGGCACTTGCAACGGCGGGAAAATCTGTCGTAGTTTTAGATCTCGATATCGGCCTTCGTAACCTGGATGTGGCACTGGGGCTCGATGAACGAGTTGTATATGACCTTGTGGATGTACTGGAGCAGAAATGCCGCTTGCGGCAGGCACTCATCCGCCACGAGGAAATCCCGAATCTTCACCTTCTGGCCGCATCGCAGACACGAAACAAAGAAGATGTGGATCCGGAAAGACTGGCGCTTTTATGTAAAGAACTCCGCGATACCTATGATTATATTCTGATTGATTCTCCCGCAGGCATTGACCGCGGCTTCCAGAATGCCATTTTCTGTGCTGACCGCGCGCTTGTGGTCACCATCGCGGAAACGGCGGCCGTGCGGGATGCAGATAAGGTGCTGGAGGAGCTTTCGAAAAAGGGTCTTGAAAAAAGCCATCTGATTTTGAACCGCGCCCGTCCCGAACTTGTGAAAAAGGGGATTATGCTGAGCGTGGGCGAGGTGCTCGACTGGCTCGGGGTAGAGCTTTTGGGGATTGTGCCCGAGGATGAAAATGTAATTCTGCAGAGTCTTGGGCGCGCACTTTGCATCACGAACAAAAAAAGCCGCGCAGGCAAGGCATACAAAAATATTGCAAGGCGCCTTGAGGGCGAGGAAGTGCCGCTTCTTCGTATGCGCCTGAAAAAAAGAAGACTTTTCGCCCGCGGAAAATAGGATTTTCATAAAAATTTTGACAGAATAGAGGGGTACATATGAATATAGCACTTATTGCACACGATAAGAAAAAAGAACTCATGGTGCAGTTCTGTACAGCATATAAAGCCGTTTTGGTACAGCATAATTTGTATTCCACCGCCGGCACGGGTGACCTTGTGGAGGAGACCACAGGCCTTCCGGTGCAGAAGTTTTTATCCGGCGCAGAAGGGGGCGACCAGCAAATCGGTGCCCGCATTGCCTATAATGAAATTGACCTCGTTTTGTTTTTTGAGGATCCGCTGACGGCAATGCCGTATGAGCCGGATGTTGCCGCCGTGCTTCGCCTTTGCGATGTGCACACCATTCCGATTGCTACGAATATGGCCACCGCAGAGGTTTTGGTTTTAGGCCTTTCCCGCGGCGATCTGGACTGGAGAAATCTGATTCGAAACTAATGAGAAACGGCCGCCTTTGTGCGGCTTTCTCCATAGGAGAATATATATGTACGATACGATTCTTTTTGACTTGGACGGCACGCTTGTAAACAGCGCGCCCGGTATTACCAACGGGGTGGCGTATGCCCTTTCCGCCCTCTCCCTTCCGCCGCTTTCCTACGAAGTGCGCGAAAAGTTTGTAGGGCCGCCGCTTCGTGCTTCTTTTCAGAAGTACTGCGGGGTGGACGCGGATACGGCCGAGGTGCTTTTGGCAAAATACCGCGAATATTATACACAAACAGGTGTATATCAAGCAACGCCGTACGAAGGCATCCGCGAGCTTCTAGAGGAACTTTCCCGTGCGGGGAAAGAGCTTTTTGTGGCCACGGCAAAGCCGACGGCGTATTCGAAAACACTCCTTTCGCACGTGGGACTTGCCGGTTATTTCAAAGAGATTATAGGCGCCGGTATGGATAAAAACCTTGACAGTAAGGAAAAAATAGTGGCACTTGTCAAAACGAAGGCGGAAGGAAAAAACCTCATTATGGTGGGGGACACGGTGTACGACGTGGAGGGCGCCCGTGCAAACGGCCTTCCGACGGTCGGCGTTTTATACGGATTCGGCGATAAGGATGCCCTTCGCCGTATACAACCGGAATACATTGTAGAAACAGTTTCAGAGCTGGGAGGGATTTTATGCAGCTGAATATTCATAATGCGGCGCTGACTATTTCCGCGGTACAGCCCCGTCAGTACCCGCAGACGGCTATGGCAGAAATTGCACTCGCCGGGCGCTCCAATGTCGGAAAATCCTCCTGCATCAATAAGCTCCTAAATCGTAACAAACTCGCGAGAACGAGTGCAACCCCCGGCAAAACGGCTACCATTAATTTTTATAATATCGACGATACGCTCTTTTTCGTAGACTTGCCCGGTTACGGCTTTGCCCGTGTTTCCCGGGATGAGCAGGAAAAGTGGGCAAAAATGATTAACACGTATCTCGAAACGCGTGCGCAGCTTTCCGGCGTTCTTCTTTTGGTGGATGCCCGGCATAAGCCTACGGCGCAGGATGCGATGATGTACAGCTGGATTAAATCGCGTTTCGGTGAGGTTACGGTCGTGGCCACAAAATGTGATAAACTTGGCGTTACCAAGATTCCCGAGCATATGGAAGTGATCCGGAAAACACTGGCGCTTACGGAAGAAGATACCCTCATTCCGTTCTCGGCAGAAAAGGGAACAGGTAAAGAAGAACTCTGGCAGGAAATCAGCCGCATCACAGGCGTGGCACTTTGAAAACAGAGAATATGGGATGAGAAGGCGGGGCATAGTAAGAAAAAAAAGCATCCCCCGGAAAGGAGAAATATGAAACGGAATACGTATGCCATAACAGCAGGCCTTGTGGCGGCTTTGTATCTTTTTGTGTATTACTGGGAAAAAATCGCCGCATTTTTAGCGGCACTCTTTCGCGCGGCGTCCCCGCTTTTGGTCGGGGCGATCGTGGCATACCTTGTGAATATTTTAATGGTACGGTATGAAAAGCACTATTTCCCGAAAAAGAAGAAAGGCTTTCTGGCAAAGAGCAGAAGACCTGTCTGCCTTATCGGCGCATTTCTCACGCTCCTTGCCGTTATCGCGCTTGTAGTAGCCCTGATTATCCCGCAGCTGTCCTCTTGTATTCAGCTCCTTTTTGAGGCACTCCCCGGTGCAATACAAAGAATTGTGGACTGGGCGAAAAAATGGAGGCTGTTTTCGCCGGAGGTTCTTGCCGTTTTGGAAAACTTTGACTGGCAGAGCCGCATCGGCGCCATCGCCAAAGCGCTTACAAGCGGTGTGGGCGATGTGATGGGCGTTGTGGTCAAAGTAGTAACCTCCGTCATTTCCGGCGCTGTCACGGGCTTTTTGAGTCTTATTTTCTCCATCTATCTCCTTGGTTCGAAGGATACGATCGGAAGACAGGCGAAAAATGCCGCGAGGCATTACCTGCCGGCCGGGGCATACGAAAAAACGATTTATGTCTGCCGCGTTTTGAATGAGGCATTCCATCGCTATATCGTGGGCCAGTGCACAGAAGCCGTCATTCTCGGCGTGCTTTGCACAGTTTGTATGATTATTTTCGGCTTACCGTTCCCCACGATGATTGGCGCGCTCATTGCCTTTACATCGCTAATTCCCATTGCAGGGGCCTATATCGGCGCGGCGCTTGGTGCGCTTCTGATTCTGGCCGTTTCCCCGATAGAGGCGCTGATGTTCCTCGTTTTAATCGTGGTGCTGCAGCAGTTTGAAGGAAACCTCATTTATCCGCGCGTGGTAGGCGCGTCGACAGGCCTTCCGAGTATATGGGTGCTTGCGGCGATTACAGTCGGTGGCGGTATTTTCGGCGTTCTCGGTATGCTCCTCGGCGTGCCGATTGCAGCAGCGGCATACCGCATCTTACGGGAAGATATTCACGGCATTGCATAATAAAAAGGAGCTGTAAAAACTTAGGTTTTTACAGCTCCTTTTATATTCACTTCTCTATCGGAGAAGAAGCCACACAAAAGAGGAAAGCGAAAGGAACGCGCACGCCGCAAAAAACAGACGGCGTTTTTTCTTTTGGGGCGGCATCAGGCCGGAAAGACCTGAGAGATACCCCGTCACAAGCGCTTCCGCTTCGAGGACCGCATCACGCGGCGCGGCATCCGAAGGCGCATTTTCCCGCAGGATAAAAATAGCCTCTTCAATATATGGGGATTTGAAATTTTTTACAACGAATACTTTTTTACTTTTCACTTTGCACCTCCGGCCGTATTTCTACTCGGTAGTTTATCCCAAAAGCGGAAGCACTATGCAATAAAATCCTCCGCGCGGTGTGCGGCGGCGCAAAGCACGGTCATATCATCGCGCACGTGTCCGCCACTTTTTTCCTTTGCAAGCTGAAGGATAATCTGCATAAGCGCATGCGGGTCGTCCCCGTCATAGGAAGCGATGGCTTCCGAAACCCAGGCAGTGCCTTTGGGAGATGCGCCGGGCTCCGCCGCGCCGTCGGAAAGCATCACAATCATATCGCCGGGGGCGAGTTTTGCGCGAAGGTGCGCAAGGTCGGGCTTTGTGAGCATACCGGCAGGGAGTGAGCCGGCCGCATAGGTGCGCACATCCTTCCCGTGGCGGATAAAGCTTGCAGCGGCGCCTGCCTTCATAAATTCCGCTTCCAGGCTGTGTGTATTTACGAGAAGAAGGTCAAGCGTGGCAAAGGCATCTTCCGCTGAGCGAAGCACTAAAACAGAGTTTACAAGGCCCACAGCCGTTTCGGCATCAAACCCTGCGCGGAAAAGGGTGCGGAGCATACTGAGCGCGGCGCGGCTGTCCTCGGAAGCCCGAAGCCCGCTACCCATACCGTCGGATATGGCGAGAAAATAGTAGCCGTTTTCAAGATAAAGACTTTCAAAATTGTCACCGCTTTTGGGGCTTCCCTCGCGCGCCTTCGTTTCTCCGCTGACGGCCAGGCGAAGCCTACCATGCGGGGAGAGACAGAAGTGGCCGTCTTGCTCGCTTGTGATTTCGAGCGGCAGCCGCAGTCCCTTGGAGACGATTTCCGAAATGAGATTCCCTGGTGTTTTGGGATCGGTGCAAAGCTGGACGGAAAGCGCCCCGCGCCGTCCTTCAAGGACAGAGAGATTCTGCACGGCGATGCCTCGTTCTGCGAACGAAGCACGCAAAATTTCCTCCATCTTTTCGTTTTCAAAAAGATCCCGTCGCACGGCTTTTTCCATACTTTCCAGAATATGTGCTACAGAAGAAAGCTGCCTTGCAACAAGGCCGCGCGCTTCCTCTGTGCGCGCTTCCCAAAGGAGACTTGTGCGGTACACTTCATACATATGATTAAAGGCTTCGGGGAGAAGCGGCGGGCGGATGCACTTTTCCGCAAGGGAAATGGGGATGTCATCCCGCGTGATTTCGCCCTTTTTGCAGGCGAGTTCCAGCATCACAAAAAAGGAAGCATAGGTGCGATGAAATTCCTGTTTCCAACAAAAATCTGATTTTTTACACCCTTCGCAGGCATAGCGCACCGCTTTTTCAAAAAAGGAAGCGGCTGAACTGCCTGTGGCGAAAAGCTTTTTGTCTGTGATATCGGTGAAGGCACAGGAAAGCTTGGAAAAGGCCTCGGCCTTTTCACGAAGTTCGTGCACAAGGAAGGAACTTGCACGCGAATGGCGGTCTTTTTCGAGTGGTGAGGCAGAAGAAAGCTTCCCTAAAAGGCCGGGCGGAATCGCGAGATAGATAAGCGCGGGCGCCAGTGTTTCGGAAATATGCAGAACCATCTCCGTGGTGCCGCCGGTGTAGAAGGTGACGGCGGCTGCGGCACAGACGAAGGCAAGAGAGGCACCGGCACGCCCGTATTTTGAAAAATACCCTGCGGCCATACCGGAAGTGGCAAAGGCGCCTAAAACGGGATCTCCGCTTTCGAGCATTGCCAGAAGCCCAAGCGTGGTGCCGGCGATCGCACCGCTTTCAAGGCCGCTTTCGTGTGTCAGAAGAAGAATGGCCAGTACGGAAAGCGGAATGGTGAGCGAAAGGGGCAGAAGAAAAAGGAACCCGGAAACGCCTAAAATGATGATGCCGGAGACGGCGGAAACGGAGAGCATGTCCAAAGGAGAGGAAAGCGTTTTTTTGCCCGAGAAAATCATACGGGTATGCTGAAAAAGGCAGACAGAGGCTGTGATAATGCCGGCCTCCAGAACAAGCAGGAAGCAGTCATACATCAGAAGCTGGCCACCTAAAAGCATAAAGAGCCCGGCAGCGAATACGCATCCGCCCATCACGGCCCCGCGCGAAAGGGGTGAAGCGAGAATGATATTCCCGTGCTTTGCCGCGATAAAAGAAAAAAGCAGAATGGCAAGGGCATATTTTATGGCAAGCACGGGCATAAATTCAGGAAAAAGGAGCGCCGAAACAGAAAGCGCACCGATGGCGATGGGTGGAGCCGTATAGTAAAATGTGGCATAGAGTGCCGCCCCGAACGGCATAATTTCTCCAAAAAGCGAAGCTTTCGAAAGGAGAAAGGCGAACAGGAAAAAACCTACAGTACGAACAGATACTTTTTGCGCGGGGCGAAGGCGTGAAAACGCCGTGCGGCCGCCGGCACGAGCTTCAAAATCCAAAATTGAGACATCCTTTCTTACCGGTTTGTCCTATCAGTATAGCAAACCGGAAAGGAAAAAAATGTCAGTTTGAGGGAGTTTTGAAAAAAAGTTTATAAAAATGAAAAGGCACGCGGCCTTTATGGCCGTGTGCCTTGTTCTTATTATGCAAAAACTTTAGTTGACAGCATCACGAAGAGCCTTGCCGGCCTTGAATGCCGGGGACTTGGATGCGGGAATGGTGATTTTCTTCTTTGTCTGCGGGTTAATACCTTCGCGTGCTGCGCGCTTTCTGGTTTCAAATGTACCGAAACCTACGAGCTGTACCTTATCATCTTTAGCGAGAGCACCTGTGATGCACTGAGAGAAAGCGTTTACAAAGCTTTCAGCATCTTTCTTGGAAAGACCGGCCTGTGTTGCAATGGCTGCAACAAATTCACTTTTGTTCATTTTGCGACCTCCATAAAACGGTATTTGTATGGTATTTTACACCACACTATAAGAGATTCGACATTTGTGTAATTTTTCCTTCTTTTTTTATTTTATTTCGCCATTTTTGGATAAATTCCACAAATCATCCATTTCGTTTATGGACATAGTATCTAATGTTTTTCCGCTTTTATGCGCTGTTTCCTCTATAAAAGCAAAGCGGCGGACGAATTTGTCGGTGGCGGCGGTGAGTGCCTCCTCAGCATCTACGCCCGCAAGACGTGCCGTGTTTACCGCGGCAAATAACAAATCCCCGATTTCTTCCGAAACATTCGTATTTTCCCGAAGTGCGGCAGAAAGCTCGTCCGCTTCCTCACGCACCTTAGAAAGCGCGTCTGCAGCACACGCGTGGTCAAAGCCGACCTTTGCGGCCTTTTCCTGCACCTTGCCTGCGCGCATTAGGGCAGGCAGATAGCGGGAAACCGTTTGCATCGATTCCGTGCGCGAGCGCTGGCCTTTTTCCTTCTTTTTGATTTCTTCCCAGTTGGCGAGAACCTCAGCGCTGTCTTTCACGGTAACATCCGCAAATACGTGCGGGTGGCGGCGAATCATCTTTTCGCAAATCGCAGTGGTTACATCGTCAATCGTAAAGGCGCCTTCCTCCTTGCCGATTTGCGAATGAAACACAATCTGCAGAAGAAGGTCACCGAGCTCATCCGCCATCACGGCGCCGTTTCCGCTGTCGATAGCTTCCGTCGCTTCATATGCTTCTTCAATCAGATTTTTTTTGATGCTCTCGTGTGTCTGCTCAGCATCCCAGGGGCAACCGCCGGGCGCACGGAGCTTTTCGATTACGTGCAGTAAATCTTCGAATGTGTATTTCATAAAGGTCTCCTATCGTAAAAGTTTTGTTCGCTTCAAAATACGGGCAAGGGCTTCACCTTTGGGAAGGAGCAGAACATCCTCCTCGCGGATGGCGCGAAGGAATAGAAGCATCGCACCGTATGTGACTACGCCGCCCAAAATGGGAATGGCAACGGAGAAAAGGCGGCCAAAGGGGAGGGAGAAGGTGTAGAGAAGAAGCACAACCCCACCCATAATACCGGTAGCCACAAGCGGGCGGAGAAGCATATCGCCGAAGCTGTAGCGCACGTGCAGCACACGGTGGATGGCGATAAGGTTCAATACCAGTATCAGCGTATAACAGGCGAGCGTACCGATGGGCGCGCCGTTAATATGAATTTCGGGATTGGAAACGAGAAAGTAATTGATGCCTATCTTTAAGATGCCGCCGAGTATCATATGTAAAACGGGTACATACACTTTGCCGACGGCCTGCAAAATAGCGTTTGTGACCTGCACAAGGGAAACGAACACGATTGCCCAGCCGAGAATGGAAAGCATAGAGGAAGCGTTTGTATTATGATAGATAAGCCCGAGGATTGGCGTTGCCAAAAGAGAAATGCCGGCAGATGCGGGGAGGGCAAAGAGCGTCGTAATCCGGATGGAGGAGAGAACGCTCGCTTCGGCCTTCTTTTTGCTGCCGCTGATAAAAGCAGAAGCTACCGCAGGCACAAGACTTATGCTGATTGCCGTCAGTAGCGCCGGCGGCATATTGAAAAGCGGCACGGCATAGCCGGAGTAGGAGCCCCAGAGGCGAACAGCTTCTTCGAGGGAGAAACCTGCCGCAATAAGATTATGCTTGATCATCGCCATATCAATAACGCTTGTAAGACTGAAAACGGAAGCGCCGATGGTAATGGGAATGGCAATGGAAATGAGCTTTTTGAAAAGCACGCCGCTTTTTTCACTTTCGGCGGAGGCAGTATTTCCAAAAAGATGCTTCTTTTTTATAAGGAACAAAACGGTGAGGGAGAGAAGGCCAAGGCCTGCACCTGCAGAAACACCGGCAACGGCGCCTGCAGCGCCCATTTCAACACCCAGCGAAAGAAAAACGGAGGCCAGGAAATACCCGAAGAGGAGCTTGCCAAGCGCTTCCGAAACCTCGCTTACCGCCGTAGGCACCATATCCTGCTTTCCCTGGAAAAAGCCGCGGAAGGCGGACATAAGCGAGACGAAAAGCATCGCAGGCGCCACAGCGCGGATGCCTGCAGATGCGAGCGGGTTCCCGATAAGATGCGCAAGCGGCTCCGCAAAGAAGAAGAGCACCGCAGTCCCCAAAACGCCAAGTCCGAGAAGAAACAGAAGGCTTACGCGCAGAATACGCCGCACTTCTGCCGTTTTGCCGAGGGCTGCACTCTCCGAAACCATTTTGGAAATGGCTACGGGAAGGCCGGCGGTGGCAAGCACAAAAAGCCACGTATAGATGGTATAGGCATCTGCAAAATGGCCCATACCTTCTTCGCCGATTAAATATGTAAGCGGCACCTTAAAAGCAAGGCCAATCACCTTTACGAGAAGGTTTGCGGCCATCAGTACGGCGGCGCCGCTGATAAAGGAAGCGGTTTTCTTTTCCTGCATTGTAAACTCCTTTATAGATTATGAATTTACTATATTCTGTATATTGTGTAAGTATGCCAGGGATTTGGGGTTAAGCTCTGTGTGATGGCGGACGAAATGCTCGCACAAAGGCGCAAGCTCTGCGGCGGCGTCACCACCCGTATGATCAAGCGCCGTTTTCAGATTTTTTTCCGCATACCCGCAAAGAAGTGCGTGCGCCGCACGGGAAAGGGGCGGGAGAGCGGAACAGGCGCTGCAAAGAAGACCGCCTGCCTCGGGCGAGAAGGCCACGGTATTTTCTGCGCCGCAGTGGATGCATCCGTCCGTGTGCGGAGAAAAACCGGCCGCCTGCATAAGGCGGATTTCGTAAAGCACCTTAAGGTCAAGCGGTGCTTTCAGGTCCTGCTCGAGATAGTGCAGCGTGTTGAGAAGCAGCCGCACGGCCTCCGAAGCATCGGTGCCTTCGCCAAACAGCAGGCCGCCGAGCTCTGCAAAGTACACGGCATAGGAAAGCTTTTCCACATCTTCCCGAAGCCGGTAGAAGGAATGAATGGGCGAGGCGCTTGAAAGCGAGTACATCTCTCCGCGCGGCAAAAGCACAAATTCGCCGTAGGAAAGAAGCGTGCACCCGTGGTGCATCGGATTTTTAGGGCTTTGCGCGCCGCGCGCCCATATACTGATTTTACCAAGATCAGGACTCAAAACGGAAAGAGCCAGGCTGCTGTTTTTCGCGCGGCTCGCCCGCAGTACGATCCCTGTCGTTTTCAGCGGTTCCATACAGTGCCTCCGCTTCCTTAAATTTCATATATAACTCGGGGTCACCCGTTTTGCAAAATTCTTCCCAGTAGGAAGAGGGCATACAAATCACCATCACTTTCGGTGATATTGTTTGCACTTTCGGGATGGAATATCAGTGGGAAAAACTTACTCTTTGTCAGAGAAACCGAGCGTTTTCAGCATAGAACCGCTGTTTCGCCAGTCATCCTTAACTTTTACAAAAAGCTGCAAAAATATTTTTTTGCCGAAGAAGGCTTCTGCCTCTTCGCGTGCCGCGGTGCCTACGCGCTTTAGCATCGCGCCGCCGCGGCCGATAATAATGGATTTGTGAGAGGCTTTTTCGCACACAATGTCCGCTAAAATGCGGCAAACCTTCTTCTCGTCCTTCATTTCCATAACTTCAACGGCCGTACCGTGCGGAATTTCCTGGTCGAGATACGAAAGGAGCTTTTCACGGATGAATTCAGCCATAATCTCGCGCTCTGTTTTATCCGTAATCATATCGTCAGGATAATACATGGGCCCTTCCATAAGGAACTTTTCAAGCTCCGTAAGAAGAAGCTCTGCACCGTCACCCGTCTTTGCGGAAATCGGCACAATGGCGGAAAAATCAAACGCCTCCGAATAGGCCGCAATCTGCGGAAGAAGTGCTTCTCTGGAAACGCGGTCAATTTTATTCAGACCTAAAACGGCCGGAATCTGTTTCTTTTTCAGTTCTTCTATAATGCGGGCCTCCGGCTCGCCGAAGCCGCGCACGGCATCGGCCATTAAAAGGGCAGCATCCACCGAGCCGATAGCGCCCATGGCCGCATGGTTCATATAATCCCCGAGCTTCGTTTTCGGGCGGTGCACACCGGGCGTGTCCACAAACACCATCTGGTATTCCTCGCGGTTTAAAATGCCAAGAATCTGATTCCGTGTCGTCTGGGGCTTCGCGGTTGTGATTGCGATTTTTGCACCGATGAGTCGATTTAAGATGGTCGATTTACCCGCGTTGGGGCGTCCTACAATGGCAATAAAGCCGGATTTAAAATTTTCCAAAGCGATACCTTCCTATCTTTAAAATTGCATTCGTTTTCGGCGCATATACACGCTTTCCACAAGCGAAAGCGCCAGAATACTTGCCAGCATATTCGAACCGCCGTAGCTGACAAAGGGGAGCGGAATGCCCGTAACCGGCAAAAGCCCGAGGCACATCCCGATGCTCTCAAAAATGTGCGCAAGAAGCATAAAGCCGACACCGGCGGCCAAAAGCTCGCCGAAGCCATCGCGCGACTGGGAAGCGATGATAAAGCATCGCACCAGTAAAAAGAGGAGGGCGGCGAGAACAAGCATCGTACCCCACATCCCCATTTCCTCGCCGATTACAGCGAAGATAAAGTCTGTTTGTTTTTCGGGGAGATACCCGTGCTGTGTCTGAATCCCCTGCCCGATGCCGCGGCCGAGCACACCGCCCGCACCAATCGCAATTTTGGATTGCAGCACGTGGTAGCCTGCGCCAAGCGGATCACGTTCGGGACTTAAAAAGGTGAGGATGCGGTTTTTCTGAAAGTCAGCAAGCCAGAAAAACCAGGCAAGCGGCGCAAGTATGGCGAAAAGACCGCCGGCTGCCGCAAAGTATTTAAGGCTGAGGCCCGCCACATATAAAATGCCGAGAAAAATCACGAGGAATACAACTGCCGTGCCAAAGTCGGGCTGCAAAAGCACAAGGCCGATTAAAAGACCGGCGTGGAGGCACAAAAAGAGAAGGGTTACAGGGCGGTTAATATCCTCCCGCACAGAATCGGCGTGCTTTGCAAACGAAAGAATAAAGCCGATTTTGGCAATTTCCGAAGGCTGGATACCAACGGGGCCTATGCGGATCCATCCGCGCGTGCCTACTTCTTCGCCGCCCGTGCCGATGAAGAGAACGGAGAGAAGAATGAGGACGCTTGCAATATAGACGCCGATGCCCAACTGCCCTAAAAAGTCATAGTCAATCCGCACAAGCAAAAGCATTAGCAAAACGCCGATGGTGAAGGCGGCAATCTGTACAATCAGAAAGCGGGAAGACCCAAGACTCTGGGCGGAGCTTCCGATTGCAATCAGTCCCATAATAAAGGCAACGCCGGCACAAAGAAGAAGATAGGGATCCATCTGCCGGAGAAGCCGCGGTTTTCGGTTCTGCAAAGAATCACCTCTTTTATTTTACAAGGGGAATAAGGTCTGCTTCCGTAATTTCCAGAAGGTCTGCCAAAATGGAGAGCCTTTCCACAAGCTCGCCGTACTTTTCGGGGTCATGGCAATCTGTGCCGAAAATGAATTTGCATCCGCATTCCTTTGCCGTTTCATATACGCGGAAGAGTTCGCTTTTGTGCATGGCGCGCATCGGATACGAGGCGAAAGCAGAAGCGTTTAATTCAATCGCAATCTTTTGGTATACCGCGTCGGCAAAGAGATCTTCGAGTCGATCGTCGGAAATACGGAAGAGCACCTCGTCAAAATCCTCTTTGTTGCCGGAGGGGAAGAAGGGGTGCGCGATGGCGGTAATATATTTAGCCAAAGGATTTTCGGTGATGAGAGAAAATCTTTCACAAAGGACATCCGCAAGCTTTTTCGGGTCGCGGCGTACTGCATCGTCAATCACCGCTTCGTGCTGGGAGTGCGAGTGTACCGCAAGCACATAGTCAAGGCTTTTTGCCGCCGCTTCCGAAAGACCTAAAACGCCGTTTTTGTCCATTTCAGCTTCGCAGCCGCGTAATACGCGAATGCCTTCTGCTTTCGGGATATCCATTTCTAAAATGGGCGCCATATCCTGCCCTTCGTACCAATTGTTGATGGCGGGGGAAACGGCAGTGTCCCAGACGTGGTTTGCAAAGCCGACGGTTTTCATACCGCGCGCCTTTGCGAGCTCAATATACTTTGCGGGCGTGGCCGAAGGTTGTCCGCACCGCGATATATTTGTGTGTATGTGTAAATCGTGCAAAATATCCAAGATAAAGCCTCCTTAGATTACAAGCGTGAGAATTTTCGCCGGCGTGTCGCCGAGGGCAATCATACCGTGCGGATAGGAAGAATCATAATACACCGAGTCGCCCGGCTCTAAAATTTCCTCTTTGCCGCCGATAGTGATTAAAATTTTCCCTTCAAGGCAGTAATCAAATTCCTGCCCGCGGTGGATATTCGTCTGCGGTTTCTCATCGCCTTTTTGCGGGGCTACCGTAACGAGAAGGGGAAGCACCTTGTTGCCTGCAAAATTGTAGGCGAGATGCTGATAGTCATACTGCTTGCTGCGCTCAATGCTGAGCCCCTTACCGCTTCTTACAACCTGGTAAATGCGGAGCTTTGCATTGTTGCCGGATAAAAGCTCATAGACCTGAATATTAAAATAGGCGGCCGCGTCCGATAAAAAGCTGATCGGCATATCCGAGGTGCCGCTTTCGTATTCGAGATAGGTTTCGTGCGGGATGCCGAAACGTGCGGCCATTTCGTGCGTGGTGCAGCCTTCAATTTCGCGAAGTTCACGGATGCGGAGTGCTACCTTTTTGATATCTTCATTCATAGAGAAAACCTCCATATTAATTTTATTATAGTAGTATATCATATCCCGTGTGAAAATGCAAATCTCTTCTATTAAAAAATGATAAAAATGCTAAAATATAAGAAAACGAAAGAAAACAAAAGAAAAAAAGAGAAAAGGATGTATTTTTATCCAAAAACGGAAGAAAATAGGTGTTGAATAACTGCGAAAATGTGGTAAACTTAACCTTGTTAGCACTCAGAGGGCGAGAGTGCTAACACTTCAAAAACATACAGGAGGTTTTTAGTATGACCATTAAACCGTTAGCAGATCGAGTTGTAATTAAGATGCTCGAGAGCGAAGAAACAACAAAGAGCGGCATCGTTTTACCGGGTGCTGCCAAAGAAAAGCCGCAGATGGCAGAAATCGTTGCAGTAGGCCCCGGCGGCGTAGTAGACGGCAAGGAAATCGTTATGGAAGTCAAAGTGGGCGACCGTGTTCTTATGAGCAAGTACGCCGGCACAGAAGTAAAAGTTGACGGCGAGGAATATATTATCCTGCGTCAAAGCGATATCCTGGCAAAGGTTGAGTAATCAGTAAGGAGGATTTAAAAATGGCAAAGGATATTTTATTCGGCGAAGAAGCCAGACGTGCACTTGAGCGCGGTATTAACCAGCTGGCAGATGTAGTAAAGGTTACACTCGGCCCCAAGGGCAGAAACGTAGTGCTCGATAAGAAATTCGGCGCACCGCTTATCACAAACGATGGTGTTACGATTGCAAAGGAAGTAGAGCTTGAAGACCCGTTTGAAAATATGGGAGCACAGCTTGTGAAGGAAGTTGCCACAAAGACAAATGACATCGCAGGCGACGGTACCACTACCGCAACCCTTCTTGCCCAGGCTCTTATTCAGGAAGGTATGAAGAACGTAGCCGCAGGCGCAAACCCGATGATTGTAAGAAAGGGTGTACAGAAGGCTGTTGATACTGCAGTCGCTTATGTACAGAGCGCAAGCGAAAAGGTAAAGGGCAAGGAAGATATCGCACGTGTTGCCGCTATCTCCGCAGCCGATGAATCCATCGGCGAACTCATTGCAGACGCTATGGAAAAAGTAACGGGCGATGGTGTTATCACCGTAGAGGAATCCAAAACCGCAGAAACCTACAGCGAGGTTGTAGAAGGTATGCAGTTTGACCGCGGCTACATCACGCCGTATATGGTAACAGACACCGAAAAGATGGAAGCTGTTTTAGATGACGCTCTCATTCTTGTTACCGATAAGAAGATTTCGAACGTGCAGGAAATCCTGCCCGTACTCGAGCAGATTGTGCAAGCCGGCAAGAAGCTTCTCATCATCGCAGAAGACCTCGAAGGCGAAGCACTTTCCACTTTGATTGTGAATAAGCTCCGCGGCACCTTCACCTGCGTTGCCGTAAAGGCTCCGGGCTTTGGCGACAGAAGAAAGGCTATGCTCGAAGATATCGCAATCCTCACAGGCGCACAGGTAATTTCTGAAGAAGTTGGCCTTGACCTTAAGGAAGCTACCATCGACATGCTCGGTACAGCAAGACAGATTAAAGTACAGAAGGAAAACACGATTATCATTGATGGCGCAGGCAATACCGCCGCTATTCGTGACCGTGTTGGCCAGATTAAGAAGCAGATTGAAGAAACCACTTCCGAGTTCGACCGTGAAAAGCTGCAGGAACGCCTTGCAAAGCTTTCCGGCGGCGTAGCTGTTATCAAGGTAGGTGCAGCCACCGAAACGGAAATGAAGGAAATGAAGCTTCGTGTAGAAGACGCACTTGCCGCAACACGTGCAGCTGTGGAAGAAGGCATTATCCCCGGTGGCGGTACAGCATTTGTAAATGCTATGGATGATGTTGCAAAGCTTATCGAAACCCTCGAAGGTGACGAAAAGACAGGCGCCAGCATCGTTCTCAAAGCTCTCGAAGCTCCGGTTCGCCAGATTGCATTCAATGCAGGTCTCGAAGGCTCTGTTATTATCGATAAGATTAAATCGAGCGCCAAGGGCATCGGTTTCAATGCACTGAAGGGCGAATATGTAAATATGCTTGAAGCCGGTATTGTAGACCCGGCCAAGGTATCGAGAAGCGCACTGCAGAATGCTGCAAGCGTAGCTTCGATGGTACTCACCACAGAAAGCCTTATTGCAGATAAGCCGGAAAAAGAAGCTCCGGCAGCACCCAATATGGGCGGTATGGGCGGTATGTATTAATCGCTATTCCAAAAAGGAAAAGGCTGTTGCATATGCAACAGCCTTTTTGTTATGCCAGAACTTTGCTTCGACGGGTTCTGCCTCTTTTTTTCAGTTTCTTTGTGGGTTGCCGTGTTTTCTCCGAACAATTGCTACCACAAGTGTCAAGGCGGGAAGCGTCATTTCAAACACGGCGAAAATATAGGAGCCGATATCGCGGAACCATTCGGGGAGCGTAATGCCCGTGCGGAAAAGGTAGAGCGCAAGAAAAATGGAGATGGCGGAAACGAGGACGAGCGCGCGCCCCCGTTTTTCTATGGGGCGGGCGCGCACATCCTCAAAGCTGCGCAGTATCGCACAGAAAAGGACGCTGAGTTTAAACACGCGCATCGCGATGAGCGTGAAGGCAAACACGATTTCGAGACGGGAGAAAACGTCCATAAGATTAATAAGGCGGACGGCTTCATATGTCGGCTCCGTCAGATAGGAAAGGGCCACGCCAAGGCACGCAATATCCCTTAAAAATGTAAAGAAAAGATACAGGCCGCCAAGAAGAAGCCCCCATAAAAAGCTTTTCCGGATATCGGCTTCGGGCGTGGCATAGGGGAGAAGAATTAAAAACACAAAAATCTCACCAAAAGGCGCGGCGGCAAGGATAAACGAGGCCTTCATATAGGTGGAGGCAGAAAGCGTGAAGACGGGCAGAAAATTGGAAAGCTCCATATTGGGAATCAGGAGAAGGGAATTGGTAAGGAGAGCGAGCGACATAAAAAGGAAGAAGAGGAAGGCATTCCGAAGAACGAGCGCAATGCCCCCGTGTGCCGCCACAGCGCAAGTGCAGGCAAGAAGGACCAACACAACCGCCATCGGCGTTTCCGTCATAATATAGCCGATAAAAAAGTCCCCAAGATTCCGAAGGCTTACGGCGGTAAATAAAAAGCAAAAGAGAAGATATAAAAGGTTTATAAATCGCCCGCATGCTTTTCCGTATACGAGGGTATGCATCTGGAGAAGCCCCAGGCGCGGAAATCGGCGCACCAGGGCAAGATATATACTGACAACAAGAAAACAGAGGACGAGCGCCAAAATAGCACAGATCCAGGAGTCCTGAAATGCGATTTGTGTGATAAAGATAGTGAAAAGAGAAGAACCGCCGATAAAAGCGGCTATCCCGAACATAAGCGGATATGTGGAAAACATAGAAGCCTCCTATCGAAGCGGTACGCTGATGCGCCCGGAAGAATCCAGATTTGTTTTAACCTCGATTTCTACGGGCAAATCATAAAAGGGTGAATCCTTCATTTTCTCCCAGAGCCGGGGGTGTTTTTTATATAAAACATCGGAGAAACCGAAAATGTCGGCGCGAAGCGCCTTACCTTTTTCGAGGCAGGCACGGATTTCCCCTTCAATTTCGCCGGCAAACGCGGCGAGAAGCTTTTCTACGCCTTCCGAAGAGGTGAAATCCCGCCTTCCGCGTTCGGAGCCTATGGAGCCTTTTGCCGAGACGGCAATCCGCATCGAAAGCTCACCGTTTTCGTGGATTGCAGGCGTGATGCTGCCTGCAGCGTGCAGAACCTCTATACCCACGTGGTCGTCCCCGGCTGTGCAGACCACCACAGCCTCTTTTACGTCCCCTGCCGCCCAGAGGTAGCCGCGTGTCTCGCGCGGGTCGAGATCCCCTACCATAACATCATCCGAGAAAACGGCCGTGCCGGCCATATGCAGCACATCCTCCTCATCGTTTTTTTCCACTTCAATAATCGGAATGAGCGGTGCAGCGCGGTCTGCCGCAAGGCGGTTCATAAAGTCTAAAACGGTAATCGGCATTCCTGTGGAAAGCTGCTTCTGTGCCCGGATCAGGTCGTGAATATGGAGGGCGGGAATGCTCTGAAAGCCGGTCTCCGTGCCCAAAATATCGGCGCCGCGTGTGCGCGAGATGAGAAGGTGCATATCGAGCCGGAGCTCGTGATCGCGCAGGAAAAAGTCCATATAGCTCCCGAGGCCTTTTTTGGCGATTTCCTGCCCGAAAATCACAACATAATTATGTGCCATATAAAGCTCTGCGCCCGATTTCGTAACGGAAGTACGGATGGAAGGAAACACATATTCCCCACGCGAGGAAAGGTTCAGATACGGCTTTTCTTCGCCGCCTCCGCCTTCACTTGCCGCGGTGATTGTGCGCGTATTGGCAATCTGTGCGGTGATTTCAATTTCATCTTCACTCTCGCCGTTATCCACCGCAAACCCCATCACAATGGCAATTTTTCCGATTTCGCGCTGGTTCCAGCAGCCTGCGAGGGAGAGGGAGAGGAGAACAGAGAGAAAGGAAAGAACGACTTTTTTCATACAAACTCCTTTTATGGCTTTTGGCGGCGCGGGTTTCGTCTTGCAAGAAGAGAGGGACGAAGAAGAAGGCGCCGGAAAGAAAGACGGAGAAGCGCGTCCTTGTTGTCGATGGCGTGGAAGGGGGAGAAGGGAGCGAGGTACGGCACGCCAAAAGAAGTGAGTGAGCTGAGATGAAAGAGGAGGAGAAGGAGCCCGAGAGAAAGGCCCAGTCCTCCGAAAATGCCGGCAAGCAGAAGGAAAAGCATACGAAGCGCCATAGATGTGTTTGCCTGCGCAGGCGTGGCGAAGGCAGAAACGGCGGTAATGGCCACGGCAATGACCATCGGTGCACCGATGAGTCCTGCCGAAACAGCGGTTTCGCCAATGATGATGGCGCCTACCATACTGACGGCTTGTCCCGCCGGGCGGGGAAGGCGTATGCCGGCCTCTTTCAGAATTTCAAAAACAACAATCATAAGAAGTGCTTCCACCACGGCAGGAAATGGGGTATTTCCCTCGGCCGCGGCCATCGATAAAAGAAGCTCCGTGGGAATAAGCTCCTGATGGAAGGTGGTAAGTGCCACATATAAGGGAAGTGCCAGAAGGCTTATCATAAAGGCCGTAAACCGGACGAGGCGCAGGGTAGATGCGAAAAGCGGCGCGATGTAATAGTCCTCTGCGGTCTGAAAGGTTTCCACAAAAAAAGCAGGGGCTGTCAGCACATAGGGTGAGCCGTCCACAATAATGGCCACGCGTCCCTCAAGGAGTTTTCCGGCCACGGCATCCGGCTTTTCGCTGTTGGCAATCGTGGTGAAAAACAGAGAACCGCCGTCTCCGATATACTGCTCAATGTAGCCGGAATCCAGTATACCGTCCGTATCGATTCGGGAAAGGCGGGTTTTCACCTCTTCTATAAGTGCAGGGTCCGCAACATTCCGCACATACGCGAGGGAGAGGACGGTGTTCGTTTTCCGGCCGATTGTCACAGTTTCAAAGGTCAGAAACGGGCTTTTGATTTTGCGGCGGAGAAGTGCAGTGTTCGTGCGAAGGTTTTCCACAAAACCTTCTCGTGGCCCGCGGAGAACAGATTCCGTTTGCGGGTCCTCCACGCTTCTTTGGGGAAATCCCTTGGCGTTTAAGATGAGGGTGCCTTTTATGCCGTCGATCAAAACGGCGGCATCGCCGGAGAGAACGCCCGTAGAAAGCGCGCCAAAGGTCTCTGCGGCGCGGCTGTCATCTGCGGTCAGATAGCACGCCGCCACCGCCTCCATAGTCCGTGGCCGCTTTTTGGCCTCTTCTAAAAGGCCACCGTATAAAAGCGGCTTTATGATTTCAAGTGCGACGAGGTCCGCCTTTACAAGGCCGTCAATGGAGATGACGGCGGCCTTCTGCTTTCCTTGCCCGAAGGAAAAACGGCGAATAATTACATCGTTGCTTTCCCCTAAAATCGTGCGGACAATTTGAAGGTTTACTTCGAGATTTCCTTCAATTTCTGTATTTTCAAAAAGCTCCCGGTCTATGCCGGGCACGTCCTTTTTTGCGGCGAAGATATGGAATAAAGAAAACAGTCGGTTCATAGCCACTCCTTTTTGGCGGGATACTTGCAGATAGTTTCCCAAAAAGGCGTTTTTTTATACTGCTGTTCCGTATAAACACCGAAAAAACGGGGAAAAAGGAAGGGAAGAGGAGATTTTATAAAAAATTTTAGAAAAAGGCTTGACAAAAAGTGTATTTCTGTGGTATCATATTTCTTGCGTCGTGAAGCGCTGGTGTAGCTCAATTGGCAGAGCAGCTGATTTGTAATCAGCAGGTTGCGGGTTCGAGTCCCATCACCAGCTCCAGACATTTGGAGGGGTTCCCGAGTGGCCAAAGGGGG
>JAZSIR010000004.1:0-38741 GCA_045533905.1 Clostridia bacterium | reverse complement strand
CAAACGCACAGATTGAGGACACGATTATACGCCTTTGTGAGAATTATTATAAGAAACAACAAAAGCGTAATACTCCCGAAAGGTAAGGTGAATTTATATGACAAAGAAAATAACATTGCAGCCTGTCCCGATTATATTGGTTGACAGACCAAGACTTGATGAAAATGAGAGCTTTGAAAACCTCAAATACTATATTGACACAAACCAAAGACAACACCATAAAATAAAATATCCGCTTGACGAGCTTAATTTTATAACTAAAATCGGCAAAACGGAATATATTGTGTCAACAAGTTTTGATATATCAGGTAAGCAGACCTTATTAGAACAATTCAAGAATTTGATACTTTCATAAAATTGTAGAACTGTGTCGGGCATTGTATAATGTGTACACCTTATGCAATGCTCGGCAAGTTTGGAAAGGAGAATAAAATGGCAAAACAAGCCGAGAAAAAGGAAAAGATTACCGCTTTGTACTGCAGGTTATCACAAGATGATGGCAGAGAGGGCGAAAGCAACAGTATATCCAACCAAAAAGAAATCTTAATGCAATATGCAAAGCAGCACGGATTTTTACACCCTGAGTTCTTTATAGATGACGGTGTTTCGGGAACGACCTTCGCACGACCTGATTTTCAGCGTATGCAACGAATGGCAGAAAACGGACAAATTGCTACAATTATTGTAAAGGATTTAAGTCGTTTCGGAAGAAACTATCTCGAAGTCGGTAAATACCTTGAAATCACATATCCTACACTTGGGATAAGGTTTATAGCCATTCAGGAAAATGTTGATACAATGAATAACACCGGTACAGAAATGATGCCGTTCAACAACATATTCAATGAATGGTATGCTGCACAGACAAGCAAGAAAATCCGAGCAGTTCAGAAAGCAAAAGCCGACAATGGAGAAAGAGTTTCCGCTTCCATTCCCTATGGATACAAAAAATCGCCTGATAATCCTAAACAATGGATTATAGACGAGCCTGCCGCTGAAGTAGTACGATACATCTATAAGCTGTGCCTTGAAGGGTTAGGACCCACACAGATTGCAAAAAGATTGCATACTGAAAAAATATTATGTCCAACAGCATATTTTGAATCAGTTGGTAAAGCTACTGCAAACAAAACACCTCCCGATCCCTACAGATGGTGTGGGGATACAACCAAAAGAATTATTGACAACAGACAATACACAGGATGCACAATAAATTTTAAGAGTTCTATGATAAGCTATAAAATTCACAAAAGACTTCCAAATGATGAAAGTGAGTGGCAAATCATCCCCAATACGCAGGAAGCCATTATAGACGAAACTACTTGGGAGCGTGTGCAGGAACTTCGCAAAAACAGACGGCGGAATACTGCAACGGGCAGAGAAAGTATTTTTTCAGGCTTGGTATATTGTGCTGATTGTGGCTCAAAGTTATATTTCTGTGCATCAAAGAGCATAACTGAAAAGCAGGAATTTTACAGATGTGCCGCTTACAAGGAAAATACGGGAACTTGTTCTATACATTATATCCGTGATATTGTACTCCGTCAGCTTGTTTTGGAAACCATTCAAAAGGTTGCAGAATTTGTGCAAGGCTTTGAACCCGTATTTATTTATCTGTTCGCAAAGAAAAATGCTGAAGGCAGAGAGAAAAACATACGTGCTATGAAGTTAAAAGCAGAACAATCCAAAAAGCGAATTGCAGAGCTTGATAAACTGATTGAAAGAATTTACACAGATAATGTTATGGGTAAAATATCCGATGAACGCTTTGCCATAATGTCAGCTAACTTTGAAGCAGAGCAAAAAGAATTGCGTGAGAGCTTAGTGGAACTTGAACAAGCAATAACTAATGCAGAAACAGAAAAAGTGGATATGAAAAGATTTCTTGAAACAATCCGTGAGTGTACGGATTTAAAGGAACTGACACCTGCTATTGTAAATACCTTAATAAAAAGAATTGAGGTACATAACAGCATCGTAGTTGACGGAGTTAAAAGAGTTCCCATTGATATTCACTTCACAGCGGTTGGTTTAATAAGCTTACCTGACGAAAAAGAACTGCTGGAACTCATAGAAGAAATAAAGGCAAATCCGCTAAAAAGTGCGTAAACACGGCAAAAGCGGTGCAACCTTAATAGTTACACCGCTTTACGCTTAACAACTGTCCTTTAGAGTACGCCTCTAAAGGAGAACCTTTTTTATTTATTCTTCTGTTTTGGGCTTTAATATGACCATTTCCTTCCATTTCCCTGTCTTATAGAAAATGATGCAAAGAACGAGGGACACGAGAGAGGAAAACGGACCTGCAAGGCCGACGCCGAACATCCCCATATCCAGCACAATGCCGCAAAGATATGCCACCGGCACACGGATAAGAACTGAGGAAAGGACGCTGTTGAAAAGTGTGAAGGTCGTATGCCCACTACCGATGAAAAGACCGTTTACGCCAAACATTACCGAGGCAAATAAATAATCAAAGTTAAAGGAGCGCATATACGCTTTGCCGGCTTCAATCATCGCGGCATCCTCCCCGAAAGCGCTGAGCACCAATTCCGGGAAAATCTGTGCAATGAGGAAAATCACAAAGCTCATTGAAAAGCCGAGCATTGTGCCGAAGCGCATCGTCTCTACGGCGCGTTCGGGTTTGCCGGCACCGAGGTTCTGCCCGCTCATCGCGGCGATGGAAGCGCTCATGGCAATGGCCGGCAGGATGGCAAAGGAATTAAACTTTGCCACAGCGCCGAGTGCCGCCGCTTCCGAAAGGCCCATTGTGTTTACAAGGGAAGTCAAAAACAGGAACGAAAGGCCTACGATTACGTTCTGCACGGACGTGGGCACGCCAACCTTCAAAAGCATTTTAAGGCGTGCGGCATGAAAGCCGAAGGAGCTAATATTAAAGTCAAAGATAAAGCGATTTTTCTTTAAGTACACGATACATAAAATCATACTGACAGCCTGCGAAACCACGGTGGCAATGGCCGCGCCGCGCGCCGCCATGCCGGCGAGGGCTACGAGAACATAGTCAAGCACAATATTGATAACACAGGCAACGCCTACGAAAATGAGAGGATTTTTACTGTCCCCCATACCGCGCATAATGGCGGAAAGGGCATTGTAGCCGAAAATAAAGATCGTGCCGAGTGCCGTGATAAGCAGATAATCATCGGCTTCCGAAAACGCTTCTATGGGCGTTTTTACAAGGCTTAAAAGTGCGCCTTTTGCAAAGACCATGAAAGCCGTTAAAACCAGTGCGAGAACCACGAGCGTTGTGAGAAGCGTGCCAATGGTTTCTTTCAGTTCCTTCCGTTTGCCGCCGCCCATATACTGTGCGATAAGCGTTGTACCGCCGGCGCAAAGACCGATAACAAGGTTTGTAACGATCAAGGTGATCTGCCCGCCAACGTTTACGCCCGCCATACTTTCCGGGCCCGAGTAGCGCCCTACAACAATCATATCCACGACGCCATAAAGTGCCTGGATTAAATTTGAGATAATGAAAGGAAGCGCAAAAGCCAGAAGCTGACGCACAACGCTCCCCTGGGATAAGTCTTTTTCGAATGTTTTCACGTTTTTTCCTCTTTCGTTGAAATTGTCCTAAAAAAAGCATCGCAACAGGCGATGCTTTTTTGGTGCTCGAGACCGGAATCGAACCGGTACGGGATTGCTCCCACGGGATTTTAAGTCCCGGGCGTCTGCCAGTTCCGCCACTCGAGCATTTCGTTCACTGTGGTATTATAGCATAGCCCCCGACAAAAGTCAATCCTTTTATGTAAATTTTCAAAACTCGAAGGTTTCTCCGCACAAAAAGGAATCTTCCTGCGGTACCTCTTCCAACGGCAACAGTGCCCACACCGAAACCCGTGCATTTTGCGACGCGGAAAAAGAAGCAGAGAAGATCCCGCCTGCATAGCCTTCGCGCGTGCCGGCAGTTTCGCCGCCGTTTATGAATACCTCTGCGCCATCCTTAAAAACAAGGCAGAAAAGCCTTTGTACTGTTGTTTTATAGGTACGCCCTTCCCCGAAGGTGCAGATGCCGCCGCTACTTTCGAAAAGCACGGCCTCCTTGCCTTCTCCAAACCGGAGGCGGCTTTCCGTTTCGCCACAGAAGGTGATTTCAACCGCATATGCCGCATCTTTCGGCCGAAGCGTCACATTCCCGTCGCCTTCATACAAAAGCTCTCCCAATCTTTCGTAGACTTCTCGCGCAGGATTTACGAAAAGGCAGCCTCCTTTTGCGGTAATTTCCCTCGGATACGAGAGTCTTTCGCCGATTTTACCGAGAAGAATACGGCGATTGCCGTCCGAAAAGGTTCGCGGTGCCTTGAGGTCGCCACCGAAATCGAGCGTACCACGATGGCGAACGCGAAATTCTGTCCGCCCTAAGCTGCCCGTCTGCCAGCGTGTAGGCGCAAAGCTGCCTTCTCCGAAGGTGCCGATGGCCGCGTGTGTTCTGCCGATGCCGAAAAATGCACCGTCGTGCCAGAACGCCTCCTTCTTTTCCCGGACGGGAGGGCCTGCCGCCTCCCACACTTTGCTGTTTTTACGATAGAGAAATAAGGCGGCGTGTCCGCCTTCGCATCCGCTTCTTGTAAGGTACATTTCGCCCGCAGCACCGGCTACGCAAAGCCCTTCTTGTTCTCTTTCCGCCTCTTCCGAAAAGCGAAGCGGCGTTTCTTCCGCAAATGCGCGCATATCGCGGCTTTCTGTTTGCACCGGGTAGGAAAGAAGCTGCCTTCCGCTCTCCCGTTCGCACACAGTCTGCATATAATACAGCCGCACAAAGTCTTCGAAAACCTCTATGCCACCATCCGAAATACCGCCCGTTCTGTAATCACTTCGGCACATTTCCCGAGCGGGTGCCGCTGTCACGGGCAGGTGGCACCAGTTGCAGTTATCCCCGGAGACGGCGTGGCAAAGATAACTCTGGCCGTTTTCAAAAAGGTCGCACGTGTAAAACATATGATACCTTCCCTCGAAAAAGCAAAAGGTCAACGGCGCAAGGAATCGGCCGAAAAGAGGTGAAAAGGTAAACCCCGGCTCTTTCGGTTCTGCCTTCGGCAGCAGACAGATGCCGCGCCCGAAAAGATCTTCACAGTCTGTAAGATACAGAAGGCGCACCGCGGCGCCGCTCGTATCGAGAAGATAATCGGTATGTTTTCCGATGGCAAATGACACACGCGCACGGTTTTCAGAACGTACAGTCTTTATTTCTGCATCGCTTATAAGGCGGAGAACCGCCGCATTTTCTGCGCCCGGCTCGGGGAAGACCTCAAGGCGCGTATGGGTACCGCTGTGAAAGGTGAGCATATTGGGAGTCCTCTTTCCAAAATTCTTCTTTCAGTATAGCATATATGCGCCTTTTTCGCAAGAGACTACGCGGGATTCTTTCTGCCGTGCCGCAAAAATACCCACAGAATTGCCGTAAGGAAAAGCGTCGAAGGAAAATACTGCACAGAAGAAAAAGAGGAAACTGCAGGTGCCAGCACCGGCGCCGCGCCCGGAAAAACGGTAAGAAAAAGGCTACAAAAGAAAGCGGCAAGCCCGCCCGACAAAAGCTTTCCTGCAAAATAGCTTTTCACCGAAAGCCCCACCTTACGCACAAGGAGCATTGTTTGCAGGAAAACGGAAACGCCGCCAAGAGAAAGGAGCGCCGCTACCGTCGGAAGCGCACCGACATATGCTGTCGCGGCGGACACATCCAGTAGGGCATGGCTTACGAAGCCGGCCGTGTTCTCCCCCATCCCCAGAAACTGTAAAAAGCTGCTGAAAAGTATAAGAACGCCGCCCTTTTCGAAAAAAGCCGTCACCACCGAAAAAAGGACGACAAAGCCGCAAAGCGTAAGCACCGTCTCCACGGCTTTTTCCACGGCATTCCCGCCGCTTTGCGTATGCGGGGCTGCGCCGGAAGTTTCTTTACTTTTCCAGAAAAAGCGCATACAAATGCCTGTGCAGAAAGAAGCGAGAAGCGCGGACCCCCAGAGTACATAGCCGACCGCGCGGCTTTGGTACATCTCCATTCCCACCGCCCCCAATGCAAAAAGAGGGCTGGGGTTATTCGTAAACGAAAGAAGCTTTTCTGCCTCGCCGCGCGTAATCTGCCCTTCGCGGAAAAGGTTTGCGGCCACGGCCGCGCCCGCGGGATAGCCGGACAGAAAGCCGAGCAGCGCCGCCGCGCCCCCGCGGGGCGACAGACCAAAAACTTTCGCGGCCATCCTTCCCCAAAACCCGGAAGCGTTTCCGCCGCCCAGAAGAATACCGCTGCAGACCATAAAAGGAAAGAGCGATGGTACAAGCACGCGGGCACAGAGGGAAAGCGCGCCACGCGCAGCCTCCGCCGCAATCTGCGGAAAGGCCGCAATGAGAAGGCAGAGAACGACTGCCCCTGCCCGTACTGTTTTTTTCATAGCATTTCCTCCCGAAAATCGGTTTTTTTCCACTTTCTTTCTCATATACATATGGGGAAAGGACTGATTTAATGCGAAAACGAAACAAAACGCCCCTGCGGGAAAAAATAGCGGATGCGATGGAGCTGCCGAAGGAAATTGCGCTTTCGATGCCGCGCATCTCTCTTCTGGCGGGCAAAGAAGCCACCGTGGAAAACTACAAAGGTGTTATTGAGCTCGGGCGCGAAACGATCCGCCTATACACAAGCGCCGGCATTGTTACACTCTGCGGCGAGGAGATGGATGTTACAGAGATTACGGATGAGGACATTACCATTTCCGGCATCATTCGGAAAATTGAGCTGGAATAAAGGGGGATTCTATGTTTTTCACGGTATTTCATTACCTTCGCGGTTTTCTTGTTTTGCGCCTTTACGGGCCATACATTGAGCGATTTATTAATCTTTGCGTGAAAAAAGGTATATTCCTCTGGAGCATTCGACGAGAGGGCGATTCTGCGGCCACAGTCTCCGTCAGCATCCCCGGATTTTTCCGTATGCGCGAGGCTGCCCGCAAGACGAAGACGGGGGTGCACATCCTGAAAAAACGCGGACTTCCGCTTCTTTTTCACCGTCATCGCCGACGCGGTGCTTTTGTAGCGGGGATCTTGCTTTTTTCCCTTCTGCTGGCTTTTTTATCCTCTTTTATATGGGAAATTCAGATTGACGGCGTGGAAACAATCGATAAAAATATCATAAGAAATGCCCTTTCCTCTTGCGGTCTTTCCGTCGGTGTGATAAAATATAAAGTAGATGAGAGGGAAATTAAGGACGAGATGCTTCGTAAGATTCCCGATCTTTCCTGGCTCTTTGTAGAAATCCGCGGTACGGCGGCCTTTGTGCACGTGCGGGAGAAAACGCCGGCGCCCCAAATGGTGCCGAGCGGCACCCCTTCCAATATCACGGCCACGCGCGAGGGTGTGATTTTAAGCTGCACGGCTGAGCGCGGCACGCCCCTTGTGAAGGAAGGCGATGTGGTACGGGCGGGAACACTTCTGATAAGCGGCACTGTGGAAACGAAGCACGGCGGCACGCTTTTGGTACACGCGCAAGGCTCCGTGCTTGCCAAAACCTGGTATACGGAAAGCGCCACCTTTCCCCTCCTTCGCCGCGATGAAAGGGACACCGGCGAAAAAAAGACGCGCTACAGCCTTTCCTTTGGCGAATTTTCCGTTCCCCTGCATACCGGCCGCGCACCGTTTGCCTCTTTCCGTACGGAAACGGAGAATTATAAGGCCAGACTTTGGGGACACTTATATCTGCCCATAACCCTTTCAAAGCACACCTATTACGAAACCGATTCTTCAGCGGTGCAGCTTTCGGGCGAAGAGGCAGAAGCCCTATACGGAAAAACGCTTCTTGAAAAACTGCCTGTGGAGGCGGATGCGATTTGCGCCACCACCTTTTCACATAGCGTGCACGGCGACACGGTAGAGGTCACTTGCACGGCAGAATGTGTGGAAGAAATCGGGGAAACCCGTGAGATACTGGAGGAAACAGACTATGACGGAGAAATATTTTGACATAAACGGAATGACTAACTGCTCGGAGCTTTTCGGTGCATTCGATAAAAATCTGATGCTCATTGAAAAGGAACTTGACGTGCAGCTTGTTGTGCGCGACGGGATGATTAAAATCACGGGCGAGGATACAAATGCGCAAAAAGCCGTATATGTATTTGAAAATCTGCGCGGCCTTCTTGAAAAAGGGGAAGGCCTTTCGGAGCAGGACGTGCGCTATGCCATCACTATGGCGGAGGATGGCATCACCTTCTCCGCCGGTGCACTTGCAGAAAACTATGTATGTATCACGGCGAAGGGCAAGCCCGTAAAGGCCAAAACGCTCGGGCAAAAGCGCTATGTGGATGCCATCCGCGAAAACACCGTGACGTTTGGCATCGGCCCTGCCGGCACGGGCAAAACGTATCTTGCCGTAGCACTTGCGGTGGATGCCTTCCGCAAAAAACAAGTCAGCCGCATTATCTTAACGCGTCCGGCGGTGGAAGCCGGTGAAAAGCTCGGCTTTCTACCGGGGGATTTGCAGAATAAGGTGGACCCGTATCTCCGCCCGCTCTACGATGCCCTTTCCGATATGCTCGGCACGGAAAGCTATATGAAATATTTTGAGCGCGGCCTGATTGAAGTAGCGCCGCTTGCCTATATGCGCGGCCGCACGCTTGACGATGCCTTCATCATTTTAGACGAAGCGCAGAACACTACCCCTGAGCAGATGAAAATGTTCCTTACCCGTATCGGCTTTGGCTCGAAAGCCATTATCACGGGCGACATTACACAGATTGACCTTCCCGACGGAAAACGTTCGGGCCTTCGGGATGTCATTTCCATTTTGAAAAATATTGAGGGTATTTCCTTTATCACACTCACCGCAAAGGATGTTGTACGCCATCCGCTGGTACAGAAAATCATTGACGCGTATGAGAAAAATGCAGGAAAACGAAAGTAAGGTGAACAGATGAAAAAAGCAAGTATCGTTGCCGTTTCTTTTATTGTGACCTTTCTTCTTGTTCTGGCGGGACTTCGTCCTGCGCAGTATGACATTGTGGCCGGACGCGCGGCTCCTTCGGACATTTATGCACCGCGCGAGATTGTGGACGAGCTTATGACCAAGGCACGCCGACTGGAGGCCGAGGCGGACTTACAGGATAAATATGATATTTCGGAAGAGGCAACCCGCGAAGCGGAGAAGGCACTTTCTGTCGCGTTTGATTCCATTCGGGACGGACGCGAAGACAGCGCGACCTCTCTGCACATCAGCGGAGCCGATGTTTCCCCGCTTCTTTCACTTGACGAGGTGGCTTTTGAGGCCTTTGCCTCCCTTACACTGGAAACACAAAAAACACTTCTTGCTGCAGGCGTTACCGATAAGGCGGCGGCGCTCGAAGAAGCGCATATGCTTTTAAGCGAAAAGACGCGGCACGCCTCTCTTGCCGTTTCGCTTCTGGGCGGGTCGCTTCGGGAAAACAAGTTTTTCAATGCTGAAAAAACGGCAGAGGCACGCGAAGCACTGCGTGCAAGTGTGCCGCCCGTAACCTATAAGGCCAACCAGATTATTGTGCGCCGCGGCGACATTGTATCCGAGTCGCAGTATGCCGTAATTTCGGCACTCGGGATGGTAGAATCCGAAAAAGCGGGCGTGCGCGCGCTTTCTGCCATTGGTGTCTTTCTCCTTCTGGCCTCTCTGTATGGTGCTTTATACCTGTATATGAAGCAGTACAGCCGCGAAACGCTTGCAAACGCGGGCCTTCTTCTGATGATTGCCATCATCTTTTTCCTGACGGTGCTGATAAGTTCTTTCGGGACTGCCAAAGCGATAAACCCCTATCTTCTGCCGATTATTGCAGGCACTATGCTTCTCGCAATCCTTGTGGATATCCGCTTTGCCATCCTCTATAATGCGGTCGTTTCCGTAATTGCCGCACTGATCTTTGAAGGTGACGTTTTCTGTCTCTCTTCCCTGCTTCTTTCAGGCACAATATCCGCCTTTATCTTTACGCGCCCCCGCGGCCGCAACGCGCTTGTTTCCTCAGCGGGGCTTATGATGGCGGCAGAGTTTCTTCTCTATTTTGCCATCAGTGCTTTAGAGGGGCTCACAATGCGCGGGGCACTTCTGCGCGGCCTGTATGGGCTTGGCGCAGGCGCGATAAGCTCTGTTCTTGTGATCGGCACCCTCCCGTTCTGGGAATACGCTTTTGATGTAACCACGCCGTTTAAGCTTTTAGAGCTTGCCAACCCCGACCAGCCGCTCTTAAAGCGGCTTCTGACGGAAGCCCCCGGTACATATCACCACAGTCTTATGGTGGGCAATCTCTCGGAAGTGGCCTGCGAAGCCGTAGGCGGCAATGCCCTTCTTGCCCGCACGGGTGCCTACTACCACGATGTAGGAAAACTGCGCCGGCCGCAGTATTACAAAGAAAATCAGTATGCGGAAAACCCGCATGACAAGATGGACCCTGTGCTTTCTGCTTCGCTCATTCTTTCCCATGTAAAAGAGGGGCTGGAGCTTGCAAGGACGGCACGCCTCCCCGGCGCCATCCGCGGCATCATTGCCTCGCATCACGGCACTTCCCTCATTTCGTTCTTCTACCACAAGGCGCAAATTGAAACGGAAAGCGAAGTCAGCGAAGAAAAATTCCGCTACCGCGGGCCCCGGCCGCAAACAAGAGAAGAAGCAATTGTTATGCTTGCCGACTCCGCTGAGGCCGCGGTGCGGTCACTCGAGCAAAAGGACGAATCCTCCATCCGCGAGATGGTTCAAAAAATCATTGCAGGTAAACTTGCGGATGGGCAAATGAGCGAAAGCGGCCTTACCCTCCGCGATTTAGAGGCTATTGAATCGGCCTTTGTACACGTATTCTGCGGCTACTTCCACAGCCGCATCAAGTACCCCGAAAACGAAAAGAAGGAGAATTAGTATGCTTACCATCTGGCTTCGGAATGAACAATCCGTCTGCCCTCTCACATTTTCGGTGCGCCGCACCATAAAGAAAAGCGCACGCGGTGCTTTCCGCACGCTCGAAAAGGGCGGAAAGCGCGCAGTTTCTATTCTAGTATGCGATAACGCTCGCATTAAAGAACTCAACGCCGCATGGCGAAATATTGACAAGGAAACGGACGTTCTTTCCTTCCCGATGGAAGACGAAGGAAAGATGCTCGGCGATATTGTACTTTCTCTCGAAAAAGCGTATGAGCAGGCTGAGGAATACGGACACAGCGCGGCGCGCGAAATCGGATTTCTCACGGTGCACTCCATGCTCCATCTTTACGGGTATGACCATATAGAGGAAGACGATCGCGTTGAAATGCGGAAAATGGAAGAACAGATTTTAACCGAACTTGGACTTTTGCGAGGTGAATAATATGCATACACTTCTTTTGATGGCGCAGGACGCCGCCCAAAACGCCTACGCTCCCTATTCAGGTCTTCGTGTGGGTGCCGCGCTCGAGGCAAAAGACGGGCGCGTATTTGTAGGTTGCAATATTGAAAACGCCTCCTTCGGCGCTACTGTCTGCGCGGAGCGCGTAGCGCTTTTCTCCGCTGTTGCTGCGGGTGCGAAGGAATTTACCGCGATTGCCGTAACACATATGCCTTGCGGCATTTGCCGACAGGCGCTCGCCGAATTCGGGGATATGGATGTCATAACGCCGGAAGGCACATACCGCCTCTCGAAGCTTTTACCGAATGCATTTACACTATAAAAAGGGGACTGTAAAAAAACTTTGTTTTTTTACAGTCCCTTTTGGGGAATAGGAAAAAAAGAGGCAGAACGCGAAAACTCCACCCGACGCTATACATGGGTATTGCGAGCGGTGGAGTTTTTGTGTAGCAAAAAGGCTTAAAAAGAAAGAAAAAACGAACGAAATGAGATTTTTCTGCCTTAGAGTAGATTTCTGCGAAAAATTCGTACTCCCTGTGCCGTGTTTTTATTGCCTTTTTGTGTTCTGGACTTTTTTTACATTCCCTTTTTTGCCCCAGCTATCTTACACGTCTTTTTCGTATACGCGAATCATGCCTAAAGAGGTAGAATGCTCCACACATGCCTCTGAAAGCGCCACGACCTTCTTATCGGTTGTTTCCTGCAAAAGTACCGCCATTGCGTTCTTAATCTGGGACTTCCCGCCTAAAACAACTGTTTTTTCTTTGGCTTTGGCGATAGTTAAAATTTCATCGCGAAGCACGACGCCCATGAAAAAGCTGTATACTTCTTCCTCTGTGCAACCGAAAATATTTTTCAAAATCCGCACCTTAAAAAGCGCTTTGTTAAGCCCGACTTCTTCTGCATACCGATAGCCTTTCAAAAGATACGTTCTGTCTATGGTGTCGGTTTTAAGATTTACAGCATCCTTTAAAATCGTACCCTTTGCCAGTGCCGCAATCATTTCCCCCGTGAGCATGGTGGAAAAAGAAAGTATGCGCCCCCTTTCATCCGTTTGGATGCACTTGGAATGGGAGCCGGGCAAAACATAGATGCACTCCCCGTATTCTTTGTAAAAAAGACCTGTAAGCTCCGTTTCCTCGCCTCGCATCATATCAAAGTCTTCAAAGTTCTCCGAAGGGGTGCACACGCCGCGGATGAACACAAACGGAATCTCTGCAATATCTTCCAATACCACCTCGTGCATGGTTTCGTGCAGTTCTAAAATGCCTGCAGGTGTCTGAATATGCGGCAAATGGCAAAGTCCGAATTCACTGGTAATCATGCCGGATGCTAAAATCCGCTCGGGCGTTTCCATGCTATGCGCGATGATTTCGTCAATCGCACCTTTGATGGCGCTACGGTACGCCTCCCCATTCTCCGAAGCTGCTAAAACCCCGAGAGGAAGCTGTACCGTTTCCAGAATTTCTCGGTTTTTCACAAGCCGTACTCTCGTGCTTGTAGTCCCGCCGTCTATGGTTATATATGTACGCATCACTTCAAAACCTCTGTATATTTTTTCGCAAGTGCCGTGATTGCATCCCACGCTTCTGCCGCAAGGAGGTTTTTATCCACAATCCCCGTGGCAACGCCGAAGCCGCATACACCTGCCCTTACGTATTCGAGAATATTGTTCTCATCTATGCCGCCCACGGCCAGAAATTTGATGTGCGAAAGCGGTGCGCTGACTGCCTTTATATAGGCAGTGCCCAAAGCCGCCGCTGGAAACAGCTTCACAAAATCCGCGCCATACGTATGCGCCGCTTGTATTTCGCTCGGTGTGAGCGCCCCGGGCATGGAAACCATACCCAGCTCCCGCGTTTTTCGGATTACCTTCTCTGCGGTATCCGGCGAAATAATAAACTGTCCGCCTGCTTTTTTTGTAAACTCCACCTGCTTTTCCGTTAAAACTGTGCCTGCACCAATGCACATTCTTCCGGCAAAATGCTCCACGAGCATTTTAATAGTTTCCGCAGTTTCCGCATCGCTTACGCTTGCATCGGCACTATACGTAACCTCTAAAAGCCGTATGCCGCCTTTATACATCGCCTCTGCAAGCGGAATGACTTTCTCTTTTTCCACGCCTCTGACGATGACTACTATTTTTTCTTTTTCGATTTTCTGTATTACTTCTTCTCTCATCTTTTTCCCTCTATACTGCATCGATAAAATATGCGCTCGTGTTTGCACACCTGCCCTCTCTGTCCTTTATGGTAAGTCGCAAATACGTATCTTCCGGCGTGAACGTAAATGCGGCTTCGGTCAGGGATTCCCCACGAGATGCAAACACGGACTGTGTGCTTCTTCTGCCGGTATTCAGCGCTATCATTTGTACATTTGAACACGTGATATGTATGGTATCCTCTTCGATGTACAAATCATATATTTCGGGGCCTTGCGAAGCATAAAAATTCCCTGCAAAAAGAGCATCTGTGATTGTTTCATACATAAGGTTTGGTGCCTTTATCATGACAAAGCCGCCAAAAGAATCAAATTTGGGGTGCTGAGGAGAAAACTTATTGTGATTATCATCTGCCGCAACCGCATAAATTCTTTTTCCCGCGCGAAGCATATCATCATAGATATCCGGCACATAGGCGTTGTATCCCAATAAGCTGCAATCGTTATTAAATATTTCCATGGCATACATACCTTCATACGCAATATAGTCTTTGTATGTATCCATCGACCAGACAGGGTGATTATAGGTTATAAAAAAGCCTGCATCGCGTGCTTTTTTCACAGACGCATTGATACATTCCACGCTGTGATTTCTCTCTTTTTGCAAAATGCTTTTATCATACTGCACCAAGTGCTTGGAATGTGCCGCGCTGCGCACACAAGCTTCATTCCAGTCCGGATGTAAAACAATGTCCGGCGATTTGGCAATGAAGCAAAAATGCGAGCTCTTTGCGTCCCGGCTTGCAGGGTATACTCCGTTTTCATTATATTGCAGCTCAAACCCCGCCAAAGCAAGGAAATCCTTGTCGGTGAGGTCATGATGCGGCACAAACACATCATGGTCCGTATAAGCCAAAACAGCATATCCGTTTGCTTTATACAGTTCTTTTAATTCCTCTACGGAATAGTCTCCGTCGGATATATTGGAATGACAATGCAGATTTGCTTTATAAAAATTTCCTGCCGCAGGAAGTAAATACTTACGCATATCTAAACTCCTTTCGCTTCCTCTATCGCATTTACCACTCTGCGACCGAACCGTCTGCATGGTGCCACACGGGATTTTTCCAATTGTGCGGCGTTTGGTTTTCTTCCAAAACAAGGTCTTTATTGACGACAACGCCAAGGCCCGGAAGTGTAGGCAGATTTACAAAGCCATCTGTAAAAGCAAAGTCCGCCTTATTTTCCACATAATCCAGCACCGTTTTCCCTACGTTATAATGGATGCCCATACTCTGTTCCTGAATGACGGCATTATAGCTTGTAGCGTCCACATTGAGGCAAGCTGCAAGCGCAATCGGCCCGAGCGGACAATGCGGTGCGAGCGCCACATCATAGCTTTCCGCCATGGCGGCAATTTTCTTCACTTCCGTAATACCGCCTGCATGTGATAAATCCGGCTGAATAATGTCTACGCCGCCGGCGGCGAAAAGACGTTTGAAGTCCCATTTTGAAAAAAGTCTTTCCCCCGTTGCGATGGGAATATTGCAGCATGCGGCAATTTCTTTAAAGACTTCCATATTTTCACAAAGCACCGGTTCTTCAATAAACATCGGGTCAAACTCTTCCAGCTTCTTTGCCAAAATTTTTGCCATCGGCTTATGTACTCTGCCGTGAAAATCAATCGCGATGCCGAAATATTTTCCGCACGCCTCGCGAATCGCCGCCACACGCGCTAAAACTGCATCAATCTTATCGTAGCTGTCAATCATCTGCAGTTCTTCCGTGGCGTTCATCTTCACTGCGGTAAAGCCTTCGTCCATTTTTTGTTTGGCCGCAAGGCCAACATCCGACGGTCTGTCCCCGCCAATCCACGAATATACCTTCATTTTATCGCGGCAACGCCCGCCCATAAGTTCATATACGGGAACGCCGAAAACTTTGCCTTTAATATCCCAAAGTGCCTGGTCAATGCCGGAAATGGCACTCATCAAAACACCGCCGCCACGGTAAAAACCGGCGCGGTAGATTGTTTCCCAAAGTCCTTCAATCCGCCCGGGGTCTGCGCCGATTAAATAGTCCTTCATTTCCTGCACGCACGCCAAAACGGCGGCAGCGTGCCCTTCCAAAACGGCTTCGCCCCAGCCTGTCACGCCCTCGTCCGTAGTAATTTCCACAAATCCCCAACGCGGCCTTACGAAATATGTATTTACGGCTGTAATTTTCATGTCGTCCTCCCTATTTTTTAATTTGACTTTTTCTTCTACATACAGTATACTATAAAAAACAGGGTGTTTCTTGCCACTTTTTATATAAATTATGTCATTTTTTTATATAGGAGGAAAATATGAGAGCTGCATTCGGCATCAAACGGGAACTGGAGAATAAACTAAGTATTACGGAATACGAAAACGGAAATGGTGATTTCCATTTTCACTCGCCCATAGAGCTTTGTATGGTGACGGAAGGAGAAATCGAGGCGCTTGTCAACAACAAGCGCGAACGCCTTCTGGCGGGCGAATTGTCTGTTGCGCTCAGCTATGAGACGCACATGTACCTTCCTGTCGGCAACGCCAAATTTTCCGTTTTGGTCATTCCCAGAGATTTGTGCCGGGAATTTTCTGAAATTGTAAAGTCCAAGCACAATGCCGGACCGTTTATCCGAAACCGGACCATTACGAAGCAAATTGCTTCCTATATTGCCGAAATCAAAAACAACGAGAGCGATTTCCTCGTAAAAAAGGGATATGTATATTTGCTGCTCGGTTTGCTTTTAAAAAATGTGGTGCTTGAGGAAAAAAAGGCCCCTTCCGACACGGGACTTGCGACAAAGCTCCTTATGTACATTCAAAATCATGCAACAAGCGACATAACGCTCTCATCCATCGCCGCACATTTCGGCTACAATGCAAGCTATCTTTCGCAGTTTTTTAAAGCCAATTTCAACATCGGCATCAAAAGATATATCCATATTGTACGGCTGAATAATGCCATCAGCCTTTTGAAGGAAAACGCCTTTCCCATCACCTATTGTGCCTTTGAAAGCGGTTTTAACTCCCTTCGCACGTTTTACAGAGTATTTTATGCAGAACTGAATTGCACACCGCAGGAATATATGAAAATGCAAAAATGAACATACGCATAAAAATCCCCCCATTTGCAAAAAAGTGGGGGGATTTTTTACATAGCCGAAAATTCTTTCCTAAGGCGTGAGAGAATTCTTTTCTCAAGGCGGGAAATGTAGGACTGGCTGATGCCGAGCATATCCGCCACCTCTTTCTGCGTTTTCTCGTGGCATCCGCCAAGGCCGAACCGGAGCTGCATTATCGTCTGCTCCCTTCTCGAAAGATGTGAAAGAGCGCGGGTGAGCATCTCTCTTTCGGCTTCATCTTCAAGATTGCGAAAGGCCACATCGCTGTCCGTGCCGAGAATATCAGAGAGAAGAAGCGCATTTCCGTCAAAATCCACATTGAGCGGCTCATCAAACGAAACCTCTGTACGGCGGGAAGCGTTTTTCCTCAGATGCATCAGAATCTCGTTTTCGATGCACCGCGAGGCGTACGTAGCAAGCTTTATGTTCTTTTCAGGCTGGAAGGTATTGATGGCCTTTATAAGACCGATGGTGCCGATGGAAATGAGATCCTCAAGCCCTACGGCTGTATTTTCAAACTTTCTCGCGATGTACACGACAAGGCGGAGATTATGCTCGATAAGCGTCTGGCGTACTGCGGCATCGCCTTCCGAAAGCTTTACAAGAAGCGCGGCCTCTTCTTCCGGAGAAAGTGCCGCAGGGAGCACCTCCGCACCGCCTATGTAGTGCACTTCTTTTTTGAGAAGTCGCATCGCAAATGCACATAAAAATTCTTTGATATTCATTATACATCTCCCTTTCTTTATATGTATTCCTTGGAAAAAACAGATGGCGGCAGAAGTGCCGCATAGCTCCGGTCATGCGCAAGGTGTTTTTCGTAAATAGCGACAATCACCTCGCCAGCATCAAGAAGCCTTTCATTTACAAGAAGCTTTGCGCTGTCAGGCCGGAAGCCTATGAGTATCCCGTGCTCCTTGCCTAGGGAGGAAAACGGAATCATGCGAAGGCGGCTGCGCACAGTCTCATCTGAAAAAACCTCTTCATCGGGCGGTGTATCCGCGCGCAGAGTGGAAAGTGCCTCCGGCAGAATCGGGAGAAGCTTTTCCCGTTCTGCCACAATGACGGGTGCCCCCGAAAATGGTTCGCAAAGGGCGTTGCCTGTATCAAGGAGTGCATCGAGCCACACCTCCTTCCCCAGAAAAGATATGGAGACCTTCTGCAAAAGTGTTTCGCGCGGAATCCGGCTTTTGAAAACGCGGGCGCCTACGGAAAGCACGGCATAGGAAACGAGGGACGAGGCGACGAGCACCTTCCACGGAAGATTCATATAAAAGATGCCGTTTTTCATAATGGCGCCGAGTGCCGCGCCGACCCCTGTAAAAGAAAAAATCGCAAGGATACTGCCGCCGAAGGCAAATGTGACAAGATAAAAAATGCCCACCGTCTTTAGAAAAAGGCGAAGGCCGCGGATTCGGAAGGTAATTGCCACTACAAAGAGAGAAAACAAAACCTTGGCGGACGCGGAGTAGCCAAAGGAAAGACGCGGGAAAAACATACATACCGCATATAGTGCCGCGACAAATGTGCCGAGAAGAAGTCGTTTCTGCGAGACCTTCATATGCGCAATGCGGGCGGTGAGAGACAAAAGCAGAAAATTAATCAGAAAGTTTATAAGGAACAAAACATCGGCGTAGACCGTCATAAAAGCACCTCTCTTCCCGTCCCTTTCAGTATACAGGAAAAGAGGTGCAAAATATGTCACTTTACCGATGTGTTTTTTGACTTTGTTTGTCGCTTATGTGGATAAAATCTTGGTGAGCGCAAGGTCGGAGGGCGATATGGTCTTCTTCATATTGAAGGCTTCCTCCATCGGAATATCCGTAACCACGCCGTTTTGGATGACGACAATACGGCTGTCGCATCCGTCCAAAAGAATATCGACCGCGTGGCTTCCCATACGGCTTGCGAGGATTCTGTCGCGCGCGGTGGGGCTGCCGCCGCGCTGGATATAGCCGAGAACGGTAATACGCGCCTCGATACCTGTTTTCTGGTGGATGCCGGCCTTAATTTCCTCGGCTTTGCCAACACCTTCTGCCAAAATAATAATATAATGCTTCTTGCCGCGGTTTCTGCAGGCAAAAATCGGCTTTACAATATCTTCATCAATTGAGAAATCCTTCTCCGGTACAATTACGGCTTCTGCGCCGTTTGCAATGGAAAGGCTTAAGGCAATGTGCCCTGCACCTCTTCCCATAACCTCTACAATACTGCAGCGCTGATGGCTCGAAATCGTATCGCGGATTTTATCGATAGCATCCATCGCGGTATTGAGCGCCGTGTCATAGCCGATGGTGTATTCCGTGCAGTCGATATCATTATCAATCGTACCGGGAATGCCTACTGCCGGAAGCCCGTGCAGGCTCAGGTCGCGTGCGCCGCGGAAGGACCCGTCGCCACCGATAACCACAACCGCATCCATACCGAATACGCGCGCTACCTCAATGGCGCGCTTTATGCCTGCTTCTTCGCAGAATTCCTTTGACCGTGCCGACTGCAAGAAGGTGCCGCCGCGCTGCAGGATGTCGGATACGCTGCGGGGCGTAAGTTCCTTGATTTCGCCTTCCATAAGGCCCTGAAAGCCACGGTAAATGCCCATCATACGTGCGCCTTTGGCACAGCCGGTACGGACAACGGCACGAATCGCCGCATTCATACCCGGTGCGTCGCCGCCGCTTGTTAAAACGCCGATTGTTTTTGTCATATCCATCATCCTTTCTTATACATTAAAACGGAAATCGCGGTCTTGCCGTATTTCCTGTCTTTTACGATTTCAAAGTTTTCGGGCACCTCTATCTGTGCATCTGCCCGTCTCTCGAGTACCAAGACGCCTTCCGCATCGAGAATGTCGCGCTCGGAAATTTTCGAAAGCACGGGGGCGTAGAAGCCGCCGTCATACGGAGGGTCGAGAAAAATTAAAGTGAATTTTTCGCGCGTGTTCTCTAAAAACGCGAGCGCGTCGCCCATACAAAGCTTTGCCTTTTCGAAAAGGCGCGTGTCCTTAAGATTTTTCTCTACAATCTCCCCTGCCGCGCGGTTATTCTCGACAAATACGGCACTTTCTGCGCCTCTCGAAAGCGCTTCGATGCCCATTGCACCGCTGCCGGCAAAAAGGTCAAGCACCCTCGCATCTCTTGTATACGGCATAATAATATTAAATACAGATTCCTTTACGCGGTCGGTTGTGGGTCTCGTATCCTGCCCTTCAAGGCTTGAGAGCTTTCGTCCGCGTGCCGAGCCGGATATTACTCGCATAGTGTACCTACCTTTCCGGCCGCACAAAGCGCCCGATACACATCCCCGAGCATATAGAGAGAGCCAAAGGCAATAATGACATCCGGTTTTTCCGCGTATGCCATCGCCACCGCTTTTGGTATGCTTTCGGCCGCCGCCACGCGCCTATGGTAGGGCGCGGCGGACGCTTTGAGTGCTTCTGCGGAAAGTGCGCGCGGAGAAGGGACTGTGACGGTCACCGTAAAATCGGAAAGCCCGCCCGTTTTCTCCATTGCCTTTTTATATTCTTTATCTTGGAGCATGCCCGTGATAAACACGAGTTTTTTGCCTGCAAAAAGCGTTTTTACCGCCTCGGCGAGTGCCGCGATGCCGTCATCATTATGGGCGCCGTCCAGTATGAACAAGGGCTCCTCAGAAACGGTTTCAAACCGCCCGCGGTGCCGCACCTTCATAAAGCCTTCGCGCACCGCTTCGTCCGGAATTTCAATGCCTTTCTCGCGAAGTACGGAGATAATTCCAAGGGTTACACACACGTTTTTCACCATATGGTCCCCTGCGAGCGGAATGAAAAGCTCGGGGTAGCCGGGTGCCGAAAAGCGGCTTCCGAGATGTGTTTTTTCTAAAATAGTTGCCGCGTCCGCAATAAGGAGCGGCGCGTTTTTCTCTTTGCATTTTTGGGAAATGACCGCGGCGGCCTCCTCGGGCTGCTCCCGATAGACGACCACAGGCACACCCTCTTTTAAGATGCCGCATTTTTCTGCCGCGATAAGAGAAAGCGTGTCGCCAAGGTACTGCATATGGTCATACCCGATGGCGCAAATCGCCGTGCAAAGCGGGTTTTCGATGGCGTTTGTGGCATCGAGCCTGCCGCCAAGCCCCACTTCAAGGGCAACAAAGTCGCACTCCGCGTCGAGGAAGCAGAGCATACCGACGGCCGTTACAATTTCAAACTCCGTCGGGTGCGCCATCCCGTCCGCGACCATCGCTTCAGCCGCCTGTTTTACTAAAAACGTGCTTTTCGCAATCGCTTCGTCGGAAACCTCTTTGCCGTCAATCTGCATCCGCTCGTTAAAGCGGTATACAAAAGGCGAAGTGTATGCCCCTGTGCGGTATCCCGCGGCGGTGAGTACGGCGGCAAGGGATGTGGTTACTGTCCCTTTGCCGTTTGTGCCGGCCACGTGGATAAAACGGAGTTTTTTCTCGGGGCTTCCAATGCGGCGAAGGAGCTCCCGAATATTCGAAAGCCCCAGTTTTGAACCGAGTTTTAATGCGCCATGAATAAAGGAGAGCGCGTCTTCATAGCTAAAATCAGTTGAATGCTTCAATGCTCGCCAACACCTTTTCTAACATTTCTTCGTACTTTGCCTGTTTGGCCTTTTCTTCTTCTACAAGCTTTGCCGGTGCCTTCGCGAGGAAGCCTTCGTTCGAAAGCTTGCCGCTTGTTCTCTTTATCTCGTTTTCGAGGTTTGCCTTTTCTTTCAAAAGACGGGCCATTTCCTTTTCCTTATCCACAAGTTCATCGGTAGGTACAAAGAGCATGGCGCGGTCTACAACAACCGTAAGTGCCTTTTCGCACAGTTCGTTCTTCTCGGGAAGGATGCTGACTTCAGATGCGCCTGCAAGCTTTTTAAAGAACTCTGCACTGCCTGCAAAAAGGTCACTCGCTTCTGTTACGATATACAGATTTGCGCGCTTTGACGGCGGAATCTGCATTTCTGCTCTTGCATTACGGATGCCGCGGATGGCATCGCAGATGATTTCCATTTCTGCTTCTTCCTTCGGGAAGGAAAGGGCATCATTTGCCACGGGCCAATCAGAAATCATAATGCTGTCGTCGCCCGTCGGGAGTGCCGAATAGATTTCATCGGTTACAAACGGCATAAACGGATGCAAAAGCTTTAATGTGCCGGCGAGGACAAACGAAAGCGTATTCTGGGCATCTTCTCTTGTGGGGCATTCTGCATCGTAAAGACGCGGCTTTGTAAGCTCAATGTACCAGTCACAGTAAATATCCCAGATAAAGTCATACACCTTGCCGAGCGCAACGCCGATTTCGTAGTGTTCGAGATTATCCGTAACTTCTTTTACGAGTGTATTGTACTTCGACAAAATCCACTTATCTTCCATCTGCGGATTTTTCGGAAGCTCTACTTTTTCAATATCGAGATTCATAAGAACGAAGCGTGCCGCGTTCCAAAGCTTATTGGCAAAGTTGCGGCTGGCTTCTACGCGCTCCATGTAGAAACGCATATCGTTACCGGGGGAGTTACCCGTGGCAAGCGTAAAGCGGAGAGCGTCGGCACCATATTCCTCGATAACTTCGAGGGGATCGATGCCGTTGCCGAGAGATTTCGACATTTTGCGTCCCTGACTGTCACGCACAAGACCGTGCAAAAATACGTGTTTGAAGGGTTCTTTACCCATGTGCTCCATACCGGAGAAAATCATACGGGCTACCCAGAAGAAGATAATATCGTATCCCGTTACGAGAACGCTTGTGGGGTAATAGTAATCGAGTTCTTCCGTCTTATCCGGCCAACCGAGCGTAGAGAACGGCCAAAGCGCGGAGCTAAACCACGTATCAAGAACATCGTCCTCCTGGCGCATTTTGCCGCCGCAGGGACATGTATCGATATCCTCGCGCGATACAATCATCTTGCCGCAATCTTCGCAGTAAAACGCCGGAATGCGGTGGCCCCACCAAAGCTGACGGGAAATGCACCAGTCATGCACATTTTCCATCCAGTTCATATATGTTTTGGAGAAGCGGTTCGGAACGAAGGAAATCGTGCCGTCCTCTACAACGCGCATCGCTTCTTTTGCAAGCGGCTCCATTTTTACAAACCATTGTTCGCTTGTTAAAGGTTCTACCGTAGTGCCGCAGCGGTAGCAAGCGCCCACGTTATGGCTATGTTCCACGGTTTTAATGAGGAGACCTTCTTTTTCAAGATCCTCCACCATCGCGCGGCGTGCCTCATAGCGGTCCATGCCCTGGTATTTTCCGGGGAAGGAAATCTTGGCATCATCATCCAAAACGCGAATCTGTTCGAGGTTATGGCGAAGACCTACCTCAAAGTCGTTCGGGTCGTGTGCCGGTGTGATTTTAACGGCACCGGTACCGAATTCTTTATCTACATAATCGTCTGCAACTACCGGAATTTCGCGGCCTACAAGCGGCAAAACGAGCATTTTTCCAACGAGGGCTGTGTAGCGTTCGTCCTCCGGATTTACCGCAACAGCGGTATCGCCGAGAAGCGTTTCGGGACGGGTGGTGGCAATTTCCACAAAGCCGTCTTCCCCTTTGATGGGGTAACGGATATGCCAGAAATGACCGCCCTGTTCGCTGTATTCTACCTCAGCGTCCGAAAGCGCGGTGCGGCACTTGGGGCACCAGTTAATAATGCGGTTACCCTTATAAATTAAACCTTTTTCATAGAGGCTTACGAAAACTTCACGCACGGCACGGGAGCAGCCTTCGTCCATCGTAAAGCGCTCGCGCGACCAGTCGCAAGAACTACCAAGGCTTTTGAGCTGGTTGATAATTCTATCACCGTACTGGTTCTTCCAGTCCCATACGCGCTCCAAAAACTTTTCACGGCCGAGGTCGTGACGAGTGAGACCTTCTGTTTTACGAAGGTTTTCTTCTACCTTAATCTGCGTGGCAATACCGGCATGGTCGGTTCCCGGCACCCAGAGTGCGCTGTATCCCTGCATACGGCGCCAACGGATTAAAATATCCTGCAGCGTTTCATCAAGCGCGTGGCCCATGTGCAGCTGCCCCGTTACGTTCGGAGGGGGAATTACGATACAGAACGGCTTCTTATTCTTATCGGGCGAAGCCTTGAAATACCCGTTTTCCTGCCATCTTTGATACAGCTTTTTCTCTACTTTTTGCGGTTCATAGGTTTTATCAATGTTTCTCATCTTTAAAATCCTTTCTATTTCGTGCTGCGAAGCGCATTTCTCGTAATTTTGCCTGAAGTGGTTTTCGGAAGTTCCGGAACATATTCAATCTTTCGGGGATATTTGTACGGTGCCGTCATTTTCTTTACGTAGGTTTGCAGTTCCTTCGTAAGCTCGTCCGACGGGGAAAATCCCGGTGTCAGTACCACAACGGCGCATACAATCTGGCCGCGGATTTCATCGGGACGCCCTACAATGGCGCATTCCTTTACGGCTTCGTGCGTATTTAATATGCTTTCGATTTCGAAAGGCCCGATGCGGTAGCCCGAGCATTTAATCATATCGTCATTTCTGCCCACGTACCAGTAGTAGCCATCCTCATCCTCATACGCAATGTCGCCCGTATGATAAATGCCGTCTTCCAAGGGGTCAATTCGTTCGCCGTCTTGATAATAATAATCGAGAAGGCCTACCTTCTGGCCATCGTGAATAAACATAACGACTTCGCCTTCATCACCCGGTGCGCAGCGGTTGCCGTCTTTATCGATAAGCGCTACGTCATAAAGCGGAGACGGCTTGCCCATCGAAGAGGGGCGAATGTCCATCCACTCAAAAGAGCAGGTAATCGGCGTGCCTTCGCTCTGCCCATACCCTTCGTGGATATACTTTCCGCAAAGGTCATAGAAGGCGCTGTTTACTTCGCCGCTTAAAGGTTCACCGGCTGTAGCAAACCATTTTACCGATTCGAGATGCTCACGCCCGACGCCCGCCTTGAGTAGGAAACGGTACATCGTGGGCGGAATGCAAACGGAAGTAGGTTTAAATTCGCGCATATGCTCCATAAGGTGTTCGGGACTAAAGCGGATGGGGTCATACCCCAAAATGGCGCTGCCGCAAATCCATTGCCCGTAAATATTGCCCCAGCCAAATTTTGCCCAGCCGCTATCGGCCTGCGTTAAATGGAGACCGTTATTTTGTACGCACTGCATGTATCTCGCCGTCATAATGTGCCCGAGTGGGTATGTGCGGTTATGCACCGCCATTTTCGGGTAGCCTGTTGTGCCCGAGGTAAAGTAAATGACCATCGGGTCTTCATTTTTGCCTTCGTCGGGCGCGTCATACAAAGCGCAGGACTCATATTCGCCATTAAAGTACGGATATCCTTCTACTTTTTCATCGCCGACGAAAATTACGCCGACTTTTGTGCGAAGGCTCCCTACTTGCTGTACTACAAATTCATCGTTTATCGCAATAACGCATTTAGCATCGGCCTGCACGAGGCGATAGTCAATATCTTTTGCACGAAGCTGAATGGAAGCGGGAATGACAACGGCGCCGATTCTGTGGAGAGCCGTGGCAATAATCCAGTATTCATAGCGGCGACGAAGGAGCGTGAGCACGCGGTCACCCCTCTTTATGCCCATTTCTGTAAAATATGTGGCCGCCTTTTTCGAAAGCGTAGAAATTTCAGAGAAGGTAAAGGTTTTGGAAAAGCCTTCATCATCGCAGTACACGAGGGCGCGTTTTTCAGGTTCTGCCTCGGCCCATGCATCGACGACGTCTCTCGCAAATTCGAATTTTTCGGGGACCTCCAGATGGAAGTTCTCGCGAAAATCCGCATAGCTTTCAAATTCGGTGCGTTTTAAGAAACGTTTAATAAGTTCCATTTTTTTCTTCCTTTCGTATCGGATAAACAAAAAAGCCATTCACCCTAAGTATTAGGACGAATGACTCGTGGTACCACCTAACTTCGCCTGACGCTCACGCGCCGAGGCCTTATTCGGCACTTTATATGCCGCACCCTATTTTACGGTTAGGTTTCCGTCGAAGTCTACTCAAAGCTGAATGCTTTTTTCGGTCCGCAGCTCCGAGACTACTTCCCTACCCTTCCGCGAAAGCGCTTCCACCATCCGCTTCTCTCTATACGTTTCCGGTGTAGGTACTCCTTCTCTTCATTGCCTTTAGCCATATGCATTTGTTATAGTATACACAGTTTTCCCTATTTTGTCAAGCTTTTTTTGAAATTTTAGGTATACAGCGCGTGAAGGCGCGAATAGATACCGCCTTTTTCGAGAAGTTCTTCGTGCGTGCCGCTTTCCTCGATACCTTGCTCGGTAAGGACCAGTATTCTGTCGGCATTTCGGACCGTGGTGAGGCGGTGCGCAACCGTGAAGGTTGTGCGGCCTTTGGAAAGGCGGTCGAGAGAGGCTTGCACCATTCTTTCGCTCTCATTATCGAGCGCGCTTGTCGCTTCATCAAGTATCAGAATCGGCGGATTTTTAAGGAAAAGCCGCGCGATGGCAATGCGCTGTTTCTGCCCGCCCGAAAGCTTTACGCCGCGCTCGCCCACATACGTATCATACCCATTCGGGAGCGCTTTTATGAAGGAATCTGCGCCTGCAAGACGGGCCGCTTCTTCCATTTCCTCCCGCGATGCCGCGGGGTTTCCGTACAGAATATTCTCGCCCACCGTGCCGCCAAAAAGATAAATATCCTGCTGCACGATGCCGATATTTTTGCGAAGGGATTCGAGCGTCACGTCTTTTACATCCTGCCCGTCAATTAAAACCTGCCCACTTGCAGCTTCATAAAACCTCGGGATAAGGCTGCACATGGTGGTTTTGCCGCCGCCGGAAGGCCCCACAATTGCGACATTCTCGCCGGGGGAAACTGTGAGATTTACGTGCGAAAGCACTTCCTCGCCCTCATCAGAGTAGCGAAAGCTTACATTGGAAAACTCCACCCGCCCCTCGGAAACGGCAAGTGGCAAAGCGCCCTCTTTATCCGCAATTTCCACAGGTGCATCCATAATGGCCATGAAGCGTTCTATCCCCGTAATGCCCCTTTGGAACTGCTCGGTAAACTCCACAAGGCGGCGAAGGGACGCGATAAGCGTTTGAATATATAAAAGGTACGCAAGAAAATCACCGGGCGAAATTTTGCCCGCCAAAAGATACGCCGCGCCGATAACGATAACGGCAATGTACATAAGCCCATCAAAGAAACGGATGCCGCCGTGAAAAAGTGCCATATAGCGGTAGGCGTTCTTCTTTGCGAGGAAAAAGCGGCGGTTTCCTCCCGCAAACTTCTCTTTTTCATACTGTTCATTGGCAAAGCTTTTTACAACGCGAATACCGAGGAGGTTATCCTCAATGGACGCGTTAAGCTCGCCCACCTCTTCCCTCTGGCGCTGGAACGCCGCCTTCATCTTGCGGCGAAGAAGTATGCGCGAGAGAAGCATCATCGGAAGAAGCAGAAAGAGAATGAGCGTTAAGGGCACATTTACGCGAAGTAAAATAATAAAAGCACCGATAATTTTAATGCCGGAAATAAAAAATTCCTCCGGACAATGATGCGAAAATTCAGTGACGTCAAAAAGGTCGTGTGTGATGCGGGACATAATTTGCCCCACCTTCGCATTATCGTAAAACCGGAAGGAAAGCTTCTGCAGATGATCAAATAAATCGCGGCGCATATCGGTTTCAAGCCGTGCGCCCATCACGTGCCCCATATTGCTTGTATAATAGTTTGCGAGTGTATCGAGAAGGCGAAGCGCCATATAGAGCCCGCCAAGACGCCAGATAAGAGACATCACGAGCGTGCCGGCGGTTGCCCGGTTCGTGATTTCGCGCACAATGACAGGAAACACAAGTTCGCAGGCACCGGAAAAGGCGGCGCATACAAGATCCGCCGCCATAATCCAGAGATAAGGCTTATAATATTTCGAAAACCTTAAAAATGTGCGCATATTTTACACCGTTACGAAACGCTTTTCGTCGTTTGCGCGGTATGCCGCTTCCACAATTTTCTGTACGAAGATGGCATCTTCTGCCGGTACGGGAGATGCGGTGCCGTTTATAATCGCGTCGCCGAAGCGTTCTACTTCCTTCGTGTACATATTGCCCGTGGGCACGTCAATCACAGTAGGAACGATGGGGCCGCGGTTTTGCGAAGCATCGTAGCCCTTTGTGCTGTCGCTCGTAAGTACGTGCACCGTACCAACTTCTTCCTGTGCGAGGGTGCCGTCTGCACGCATACTGCCGGCGGTGCCGTAGATTTCGATTTTGCCCGTTACGGCATCATCGGGAATGTTGAAGTTCGATTCGATTACACAAAGTGCGCCGTTGTTCATACGGAGAAGTACGCTTGCGCTGTCATCTACGCCGTAGGAGAAGGTCTGCGTATCGCAAAATGCCGTAACTTCCGTGGCGCGAAGACCGGTTACATACTGCACAAGGTCAATGCAGTGTACGCCAAGGTCCACAAGTGCGCCGCCGCCGGATTTCGATTTATCCTGACGCCATACGCCCGGAATATCCGGATACCAGCAGGCAAACTGCGAACGAATGGAAACGATATCGCCGATTGCGCCTTCCGCAATAAGACGCTTCATTTCTTCGTGGTAGGCGTGGAAGCGCATCATAAGGCCGATGCTTAAACGTACGCCCTTTTCTTCGCAGAGTACTTTCAGTTCTTCTGCTTCCGCACTCGTCATAGCCATCGGCTTTTCGAGTAGGATATGCTTGCCGGCATTGGCCGCCGCAATCACCTGTTCCTTATGGCAGAAAACAGGGGTGGCGATGTACACAGCATCCACTTCCGGAAGCGCGAGGAGCGAATCGAGATCGGAAAAAGCGTATTTTACACCAAATTCTTCTGCTACCTCTTTTGCAAATGTTTCATTTGTATCCATAACGGCTACAAGTTCTGCATTGGCCGCGCCTACAAGACCCGGAATGGTTCTTCTTCTGGCAATGCCGCCGCAGCCGATAATTCCCCAACGAATTTTCATTTTTTCTTCCTCCCTATATACTTTACTTTATTCTATCACAGTTTTCCCCGCCCTGTCAAATATCAGAGCGGCTTGCCCGTTTTGTCAAAAAGCGGAAGCTTTTCAAGGAACAGAATATCCGTTCTGTTAGCTGCATCTCCTTCCGCAAGGACTGCGGTTGCAGCCACCATCTGGCCGCCTGCTTCTTCCACAAGTTTTTCCACAACGCGGAGAGATTCGCCTGTCGAGATAACATCGTCCACAATGAGGACACGTTTTCCGGCAATCTGCTCTTTTTCGCGTTTTCCGATGCAAAGCATCTGGCGCTTCGCGGTTGTAATGGACTGCACCTCTGCACGAAGCACTTCTTCCATATAGAGCTTCTCGCCCTTTCTCGCAACAACATATGGCTTACCACTTTGGCGGGCCATCGCATAGGCAAGCGGAATGCTCTTGGCTTCCGGTGTGATAATCACATCAAACTCCGGTGCTTTTTTAAGAAGTTCTTCCGCGGCCGCTTCACAAAGCTCCACATCGCCAAACAAAATAAATGCGGCAATACATAAGTTCTGGTTTATCGGGCAGAGCGTGAGATTTCTCTCAAGGCCTGCAATCTGCATTGTATATTCCATTTTTCTCTTTTTAGCGCAAGGTAGCGCCAATCTCCTTTTCAAGCATTCTTAAAATCTTATCGGTTACGCGCGTTACCTCTTCGTCCGAAAGTGTCTTATCCGGCGCGCGGAAGGAAATGGTATACGCCATACTCTTCTTGCCCTCGGGCACCTGCTTGCCGGCATATACGTCGAAAAGACGAATTTCTTCTGCGCGGCCGCCTGCGTATTTGCGGATAACAGCTTCCACGCTTGCCGCTTCCGTTTCGGTATCCACCAAAATGGCAAGGTCACGGTTTACGGCCGGATATTTGCCAAGGGCCTTATATGTTTTCGCAGTGCCCGCTGCCTTTAAAATGGCATCGAGCGCGAATTCGCCGAGATATACTTCCGTTTCAAGGCCGAAGCGTTCGGAAACCTCGGGATGAATAGCGCCAACCGTGCCGGCGATTTCGCCGCCGATTTTGAGGACTGCGGTTTTGCCGGGGTGGAAGGTAGCAGATTCTTCCGCTCTTTCAAAGCTATAGTCCGAAACGCCAATGACGCCAAAGAGGGCTTCAATCGCACCTTTAAGCTCGAAGAAGTCGATCCCATAGCCGCCGATGGACAGCATTTTCGGTTCTTCTGCAAGCGTTTTGGCATCGAGATTCTTATAGATTTTGCCGATTTCGAAAATCTGTGCGCGCGCAGCTCTCTGATTTGCATTTCTGGCGAGTACTTCGAGTGCGCCGTTTAAAAGCGATGTGCGCATAGCGGAGTTTTCTTCGCCTAAGGGGTTCTTGATGATAATCGGCGCATCGCTCCTGCCAATCATTTTCGGTGCCGACGGATGCATGAACGATGTGGTCATCGTTTCATAATAGCCAAGGCCCGAGAGTGTATCGGCAATTTTTTCTTCGAGTGCCTGTGCCTCGTTTCTGCCGCCCACGCCGCTTACGCTGCGCATAAGCGTGGAAGGGATTTTATCATAGCCGTAAAAACGGGCAATTTCTTCTGCAACATCTGCAAATTCTTCCACATCGGCGCGGAAAGTGGGAACGAGAACATCCTCCCCGTCTGCTTCAAAACCGATAGAAGTGAGAATTTCGAGCATTTCTTCGCGCGTGATATCGGTACCGAGGAAGCGGTTTACTTTCTCTGCAGAAAGCGGAATTCTTCTCTTTTCGGCTTTCTTCGGGTAGATATCCACGACGCCGCCGACCACGGTGCCGGCGCCAAGCATTTCTACAAGCTCGCAAGCGCGGTTTACGGCTTCGAGTGTATTTTCGCTGTCGAGCCCCTTTTCAAAGCGTGCGGAGGATTCGGTACGAAGGCCGAGTGCCTTTGCCGTACGGCGGACGGAAACCCCGTCAAACATCGCCGATTCAAAAACAACTTCCTTTGTGGTTTCCTGAATTTCCGAATTTTCGCCACCCATAACGCCTGCAACGGCCACGGCGCGGTCACGGTCCGCGATTACGAGCATTTCGGGGGTGAGGTTTCTTTCCTCGCCGTCAAGCGTTGTAATCTTTTCGCCTTCGTGTGCGGTGCGCACGATGATTTCCTGCCCCTTTAAAAAGTCTCTGTCAAACGCGTGCATCGGCTGCCCATACTCGAGCATGACATAGTTTGTAATGTCTACAATATTATTGATGGAGCGAACGCCCGCGCCTTCAAGGCGGCTGCGAAGCCATCTCGGGGACGGCGCAATTTTAATATCCTTTACCACGCGTGCGGTGTAGCGTGTGCATTTTTCGGTATCTTCAATCGAAACCTTTACAAAATCTGCGGCAGACTCATTGTTGCCCGTTTCTTTCGGGGTGCGCTTTGTGAAGGGTTTTCCGAACGTTGCCGCCGTTTCGCGGCCAAGGCCGATAGCAGAAAGGCAATCGGGGCGGTTCGAGGTGATTTCAAAATCAACCACCACATCGTCAAGCCCTACGACTTTGCGGACATCTGTGCCCGGAGCATATGCCTCGGGGAAGATGATGATGCCGTCTTCGCAGGCACCCGGTACGTCTTCAAGTGCAAGACCGAGTTCCGCATGCGAGCAGAACATGCCGCTACTCATCACGCCGCGAAGCTTGCTTGCCTTAATCTGGAAGCCGCCGGGGAGGGTTGCGCCGGAAAGCGCTACGGCAATTGTATCGCCCTCGTTCATATTCTGGGCGGCGGTAACAATCTGGCGCGGCTCTGCTTCGCCTGCATCCACGCTGCAAACCCAGAGCGTATCTGCGTTTTCGTGTTTTACTTTTGTGAGAATTTTGCCGATAACAACATTCTGCACCTCTTCACCGAGTGCTTCTACGCCCTCGACTTTGGAGCCGGACATTGTAAGTGCCTCGGCATATGTTTTGGGCTCTACATCCCGAATATCTGCATATTCATACAGCCAACTGAGCGGTAATTTCATTTTTTCTTCCTCCCTTATTTAGAACTGCCCAAGGAAACGAATATCGTTTTCCATAAACAGACGGATATCGTCAATACCAAAGCGGCGCATGGCGATTCTCTCAAGACCTACGCCAAAGGCAAAGCCGCTATACTCTTCAGGGTCAATGCCGCAGCCGCGCAGTACCTTAGGATGTACCATACCGGCGCCGAGGATTTCAATCCAGCCTTCGCCCTTACAAACTCTGCAGCCTTCGCCGCCGCAAACGAAGCAGGAAATGTCAACTTCGGCGCTCGGTTCTGTAAACGGGAAGTGATGCGGGCGGAAACGTACTTTCACATTTTCGCCGTACAGCTTCTGGAGGAATGCTTCGAGTGTACCTTTAAGGTCACCCATCGTGATGCCGCGGTCCACCACGAGGCCTTCAATCTGGTGGAACACGGGCGAGTGTGTAGCGTCAAGTGCGTCCGAGCGGTATACACGCCCCGGTGCAATCATTTTAATTGGCGGCTTCTGCTTTTCCATCGTGCGAATCTGCACGGAGGAAGTCTGCGTACGAAGAAGCACATTGTCATCTATATAGAAGGTATCCTGCGTGTCTCTTGCCGGATGGTCGGCAGGGAGATTGAGTGCTTCAAAGTTATAATAATCGCTTTCAATATCGGGGCCTTCGCCTACGGTAAAGCCCATGCCGATGAAGATATCCGTAACTTCGCGCTGTACCTGAATTAAGGGATGGCGGCGAGCCGGAGCGGCACCTGTGCCGGGCATCGTAACGTCAATCCGTTCGCTTGCGAGCTTTTTAGCGCGTGCGGCTTCGGAAAGTTTAGCTTTCTTTTCTTCGAGGGCGGCTTCGATTTCACCGCGCACTTCATTTGCGACCTGCCCGATAACCGGTCTTTCCTCGGGCGAGAGTGCGCCCATGCCGCGAAGCACAGCCGTAAGCTCCCCTTTTTTGCCGAGATAACGGACGCGGATTTCCTCAAGCGCCGCAAGGTCTTCCGCAGCAGCGAGCGCTTCGAGCGCCGCTTCGCGAATGTTTTTAAGTTGCTCTTTCATCATTTTCTTCCTTTCTACATAAAAAGTCCCTTACAAAAAACTTTGTAAGGGACGAAATTTCTTCCGCGGTACCACCCTGTTTCCTGCAAAAAGCAGGCACTTCGTTTTCGGCGTTACGTGCCATGCGCGGCGCTTCCTACTGCTACTTCAAAAGCGCGGCTCCCGGGTGAACTTCAGCAAAATTCCTTTAAAACGCTTCCAGCCGACGGCGTTTCTCTCTCAAAAAAGTACCTTTTGCCTACTCTCCCGTTCATAGCCTTTTGGAAAAGTATACCACAAACACTTGCAAAATGCAAGATTTTTCTTATGCCTCGGTCTTTGCGATGGTGGCGCCCACCCTCTCGCGCACCTTGGTTTCGAGTTCTTCCATAATTGTAGGATTTTCCGCGAGGAACTTCTTGGCATTTTCTCTGCCCTGCCCGATGCGCTGACCGTCATACGAATACCATGCACCACTCTTTTCGAGGAAGCCGTAATCGGCGGCAAGGTCGAGAACGTTACCGACCTTGGAAATGCCCTGACCGTACATAATGTCGCACTCGGCTTCTCTGAAGGGAGGTGCAACCTTATTTTTTACAACCTTAATGCGGGTGCGGTTGCCGACGATGTTGCCGTCTACCTTAATGCCTTCCACGCGGCGTACGTCAAGACGAACAGAAGCGTAGAATTTAAGGGCACGGCCACCCGTTGTAACCTCGGGATTGCCGTACATTACGCCCACCTTCTCGCGAAGCTGGTTAATAAAGATTGCGGTGGTGTTCGATTTATTCACAACGCCCGCAAGTTTACGGAGCGCCTGGCTCATAAGACGTGCCTGCAGACCCACGTGCGAATCGCCCATTTCGCCTTCAATTTCCGCTTTCGGTACAAGTGCCGCAACCGAGTCGACAACCAAAACGTCAAGCGCGCCGCTTCGAACGAGTGCTTCCGCAATCTCGAGTGCCTGCTCGCCCGTATCCGGCTGGGCTACGATAAGCTCATCTACATCTACGCCGAGATTCTTGGCATAACTGGGGTCGAGCGCGTGCTCGGCGTCAATAAAGGCCACCTCACCGCCGCGCTTTTGCGCTTCTGCAATGATATGCAATGCAACTGTGGTTTTACCGGAAGATTCCGGTCCGTATATTTCCACGATACGGCCGCGCGGAACGCCGCCAATGCCGAGCGCTACGTCAAGCGCCAATGACCCCGTGGGGATTGCTTCTATATTCAGATGTGTATTTTCGCCCATTTTCATAACGGCGCCTTTGCCAAACTGTTTTTCAATTTGGCCCATGGCCGCCTCAAGGGCTTTTTTCTTTTCAGACATATGCACACACTCCTTATCTTTATATTTAATTATACCTTAGAAAATATGTCGGTGTCAAGCCTCGCAAAAAGAATTTTTACTCCTTTTCCTATTTTTTTCAAATTCCACTTGATTTCAAGGGATTTTTGGTGTAAAATAGTAAATAAAATTTTGTAGGAGTGAATGAAATGAACAAGAAGAACATTGAATCCATTGCCGTAACCGGCAAAAAAGTTCTTGTCCGTTGCGATTTTAATGTACCGCTTGATGCGGACAAAAATATCACGGACGAAACCAGAATTTTAGGCGCACTTCCCACTATTAAATATCTGGTCCAAAACGGCGCAAAGGTTATCCTTTGCTCGCACCTCGGTCGTCCGAAGGGTGAAGTTAACCCGAAATACAGCCTCGCTCCCGTGGCAAAGCGTCTTTCCGAGCACCTCGGCAAAGAAGTGAAAATGGCAGAAGACGTAATCGGCGAAAGCGCAAAGGCACTCACCGCTTCCATGAACGATGGCGACGTTGTACTTCTCGAAAACGTTCGTTACCACAAGGAAGAAGAAAAGAACGATCCCGCTTTCTCGAAGGAACTTGCTTCCCTCGCTGAAATTTTTGTAAACGATGCATTCGGCACGGCACACCGCGCCCATGCTTCCACCGCAGGCGTTGCGGACTACTTGCCGGCAGTATGCGGTTACCTTATTCAGAAAGAGCTTGACGTTATGGGCAAGGCTCTCTCCGATCCCGCTCGTCCCTTCGTTGCTATCCTCGGCGGCGCTAAGGTTTCTGACAAAATCGGTGTTATTGAAAACCTCATCGGTAAGGTAGACAAGCTCATCATCGGTGGCGGTATGGCTTACACCTTCCTGAAAGCAAAAGGCTACGAAATCGGCAAGTCCCTCTTCGATGCTGAAAAGCTTGACCTTGCAAAGGATCTTATGGCAAAGGCCGAAGCACGCGGTGTAGAACTCCTTCTGCCTGTTGACACGATGGTAGCAGCATCCTTCCCGGATCCGATTTCTGCTGAAATCGCTGTAGAAGCAGTAGCTTCCGACGCAATTCCGGCTGACAAGATGGGTCTTGACATCGGCCCGAAGACTGCCGCTCTCTTTGCAGAGGCTGTTGCGAGCGCAAAGACGGTTGTATGGAACGGCCCGATGGGCGTATTTGAAAACCCCGTGCTTGCAAAGGGCACCATTGCCATTGCAGAAGCACTCGGCAGTGCCGATGCTATCACCATCATCGGTGGTGGCGACAGTGCAGCCGCTGTAGAACAGCTCGGCTATGCTGACAAAATGACACACATCTCTACCGGCGGCGGTGCTTCCCTCGAGTTCCTCGAAGGCAAAATTTTGCCGGGTATCGCATGCCTCGAAGATAAATAAGAAAGGAATTTAAAAAAATGAGCAGAACAAAACTCGCAGCCGGCAACTGGAAGATGAACAAAACGCCTTCCGAAGCTGCCGCTCTTATGAAAGAACTTGCAGAAAAAGCAGGAAATGCTAAAAACGATGTTCTCGTTTGCCCCCCGTACGTTTGCCTCGATGCAGTACTCGCTGCTGCCAAGGGCACCAAAATTCAGGTTGGCGCACAGAACATGTATTTTGAAGACAAGGGTGCTTTCACCGGTGAAGTTGCTCCCGGCATGCTTCGCGAAATGGGCGTAACCCACGTAATTATCGGTCACTCTGAAAGACGTGAATACTTCGGCGAAACCGATGAAACGGTAAACAAGAAGGTCTTAAAGGCTCTGGAAGCCGGCCTTTGCCCCGTTATCTGCTGCGGCGAAACCCTCGCACAGCGTGAAGACGGCATCACCATCGAATGGATTCGTATGCAGATGAAGAAAGCACTGAAGGACGTTTCTGCAGAAGCTGCAGCTTCTCTCGTAATCGCTTACGAACCGATCTGGGCCATCGGCACAGGCAAAACCGCTACAAACGAACAGGCAAACGAAGTTTGCGCTGCAATCCGCGTGCTCATTTCCGAGCTTTACGGCAAGGAAGTTGCAGACAAAATCCGTATTCTTTACGGTGGCAGCGTAAATGCTGCAAACTCTGCTGACCTCTTCGCTATGCGCGATATCGACGGCGGTCTCGTTGGCGGCGCAAGCCTCAAGGCTGACGATTTCACCGTAATCGCAAACAGCTAATTTAAAAACAGCATATACAAAAACCATAAGGGAGTTTGCACCTTGCAGACTCCCTTATATAAAAGAAAGGAAGACAAAAATCGTGGATAAACAACTCATGGCGCTGATTATTATGGACGGGTTTGCCTCGGCACCCGATACAGACGGCAATGCCATTAAAAAGGCCAATACGCCGAACTTAGACCGCATTTTTGCCACATATCCGAACACAGAAATTCAGGCAAGCGGTATGGACGTAGGTCTCCCTGAAGGGCAGATGGGCAACTCCGAAGTAGGCCACACCAATATCGGTGCCGGCAGAATTGTATATCAGGAGCTTACCCGCATTACGAAATCGATTACAGACGGTGATTTCTTCGAAAACGCCGCCCTTTCTTCGGCTATGGAAAACTGCAAGGAGAATAAAAGTGCGCTGCACCTTATTGGTCTTCTTTCCGACGGCGGTGTACATAGCCACATCAAGCACCTCTATGGTCTTCTCGAAATGGCAAAGCGAAATGGTCTTACCAAGGTGTATGTACATGCACTCCTCGACGGCCGTGACGTTTCCCCCACTTCGGGCGCAGGCTTCCTTGAAGCGCTTGAAGCGGAGATGAAGCGCATTGGTGTGGGCGAAATTGCCACCGTTATGGGCCGCTACTACGCCATGGACCGCGACAACCGCTGGGACCGCGTAGAAAAAGCGTATAAGGCGATGACAAGCGGCAAGGGCAAGAAAATTGAAAATCCCGCCGAATACGTACGTCTTTCCTACGAGGAAGAAGTTACGGATGAATTTATCGTACCTGCCACAACCGAGGCCGGCAAAATTGAAAAGAATGACAGCGTTATTTTCTTCAACTTCCGCCCCGACCGTGCACGTGAAATCACCCGCGCATTTGTGGATCCGGAATTTGACGGGTTTGCACGCAAATTCTTCCCGCTTACCTATATCTGCATGACGCAGTATGACGCGACCATGCCGAATGTAGATGTTGCCTTCAAGCCTGAAAAGCTTACAAACACCTTTGGTGATTATATTTCCGAAAAAGGCTACACACAGCTTCGTATTGCAGAAACAGAAAAGTACGCACACGTTACGTTCTTCTTTAACGGCGGCGTGGAAAAAACAGCCGAAGGCGAAGACCGCGTGCTGATTCCTTCCCCGAAGGTTGCCACTTATGACTTAAAGCCTGAAATGAGCGCCGTAGAAGTAAAGGACGCAGTTCTCTCGCGGCTTACGGAGCAGGATGTGATTATCTTAAACTTTGCAAACTGCGATATGGTTGGCCACACGGGCGTATTTGACTGTGCTGTGCGCGCTGTGGAAACTGTGGACGCTTGCGTTGGCGAAGTGGTAGATGCCATCATTGAAAAGGGCGGCATCGCGCTTATTACTGCTGACCACGGCAATGCCGACTGCATGTATGCAGAAGATGGCAGCCCCTTCACCGCGCACACCACAAACCCCGTTCCGCTTATCGTAGCAGGTGCCGGCGATGTAAAGCTTCGCGAAGGCGGCCGCCTTGCCGACATTGCGCCGACAATGCTGTCCCTCATGCATCTCGAAAAGCCGGCTGAAATGACAGGCGAAAGCTTAATTCTCGCCTAATAGGAGGTAGTTTTATGCGGTTATCATCCACTTTCCATAATTTGCGCGGCAAGCTCGGTATGGAAAACGCCATCACCACGATGGCGGAAGCCGGCTTTGATGCGCTGGACTTTTCCTTCTTCACACCCGAGTTTTATGACGAGGGGACGGACGGAGAGGAATTTCGAAAGTACTTTACGGGCGTTCGCGCATTTGCAGAAAGTAAGGGGCTTGTCTTTAATCAGGCGCATGCGCCGTTCCCGTCAAGCCGTCCCGACGAAAAGGTGACAGAGGGCATCTTTTGGGACATCGTGCGCTCGATGCGAAACGCTTCGTATCTCGGCATTCCCATCATCGTGGTGCACCCCGTGCAGCATCTTGACTACTACACAGAAGGAAATCCCGAGCTTCTTTTTGAGATGAACATGGATTTTTACAATCGCCTTCTTCCCTATGCGAAAGAGTATGGCATTCGTATTGCCGTGGAAAACATGTGGCAGATGCCGGGCGGACACAAAATTTCGCACTCTACCTGCAGTCGCCCCGAAGAATTCATCCGCTATGTGGACGCACTCGATAAAGACTGGTTCTGCGCGTGTCTCGACATAGGGCACACCACGCTCGTTTGTGAAGACCCTGCCGCGTTTATCCGCGCGCTCGGGAAAGACCGCCTTGCGGCGCTCCATGTGCATGATGTGAACGGCATTGAGGACTCGCATACGCTTCCCTATCAGGGCATTATAAACTGGGATACCATTGCAGCGGCGCTTTCCGACATCGGATACACGGGCGACTTTACGTATGAAGCGGAAGGCTTTATAAAGAGAACCCCGCCGGAGCTTTATGCGGCCGCAGCACGCTTTATGGCAGAAACGGGACGAAGCATTATGAGAAAAATATAACTGCAAATAAGCTGAGGGAATAAAATGATGGTAGACGCAAAAAGTGTCTACCATCATTTTTGTTATGTTAACGAAGAAAAAGCATGTCCGTATCTTTGAACAAGTCCAGTAAAAACGGACAATAGAAAAAAAGCACCTCCTATGGTAGAATAAAAATACCATAGGAGGTTTTGTTATGTCAGGAATTAAAGGAATGAAAAAGTATCCACAAGGAATTAGAGAAAAGATTGTATCTG